>JAISFF010000012.1 GCA_031263725.1 Lysobacteraceae bacterium
GGCAAGTTTCGTGATGAGTGCCTCAACGAGCATGGGTTCACCTCGCTCGCCCAGGCTCGCCAAGTCATCGCCCACGGGCGGCACGATTACAACGAGGTTCGACCACACAGCAGTTGTGGGCGCATCCCGCCATCACAGTTCGCTGCCCACTACCGAGCACAGCAACCCCATAATGCAGTAACCTTCAATCCTGGACTTTGTCAGTAATCACTGGTACGGCTAACGGGGGCAGGTCAAAGACGGTTTCGTAATGCGGCGCGGATATGGAGGATGGATTTGCGGTTATGCTTGCTCGTGTTGACGGTTGTGGTTTGATGAGCAATACGATCCGCGTGCGCCAAGGTGAAGAAGCTGGCGCGAGTTTGGAGAGAATAATAGAAGTGGAACCGTGGTGTGCCGGGTGCGTCATGGCGCATTGTCCGCTGACCGGCGACATGCGCGGAACAGCCCGGAAGCCCGCATGGCGCAAGGAAATCGCAAGGAAAAACGCCCAGCCCGGCATGGCCGGGCGTTTATCATTGTGGATCGCGGGGAGTATCGAGCCGGTGGCGCTGACGAGGTCTTTCCTGTGATTCCGTTTTTTCGCTTTCTGTCTGCTCACATCGGGAAGGAATGCCAATGGCCCGTGCCGATTTCTATCTGATCGCCAAACCACGCTTCCTCGACAACCCGCTGCTGCTGGTCTGCGAGCTGGCGCGCAAGGCCAACGAGACCGGTCTGTGGACGCTGGTCCTGGCACGCGGCGCGGAACAGGCCGAGGCACTCGACGAGCTGCTGTGGGCGTTCGACGGCGATGCCTATGTTCCGCACCAGATCGCCGGCACCGACGCCGAGGACGACCTGACGCCGGTGCTGATCGCCGCGCCGGAATATGCCGCGCCTTCGCGGCCGCTGGTGATAAACCTGCGTGACGACGCCTATCTCGGCGTGTGCGATCGCGTGCTGGAGGTGGTTCCGGCCGATCCTTCCGCGCGCGAACCGCAGCGGGAACGCTGGCGGCGGTACAAGGCGCTCGGTTTCGATCTGAAGAAACACGACATGTGATCCGGGTACGGCGGCGCGAGGCGATGCCGCCGGGAACGCGTCGGTGCCGCCCCGGTGGCGGCGCTCTGGCGTATCCTTGGCGGTTCGCAGTTCATGCCGATAGACCCGGCAGCTCATACCTCCCAGACCCGATTGCAGCGTTTTTCCATGACCGATCTCGCTTCCGGCTACGAGCCGAAATCCTTTGAATCCCGCCTTTATGCCGAATGGGAGGCGAGCGGTTGCTTCAGGCCCAGCGGCAAGGGCGAGCCCTATGCGATCCTGTTGCCGCCGCCGAACGTGACCGGCACCCTGCATATGGGTCATGCGTTCCAGCACACCCTGCAGGATGCGCTGGTCCGCTACCACCGGATGCGCGGATTCGACGTGCTCTGGCAGATGGGCAGCGACCATGCCGGCATCGCCACCGAGATGGTGGTGTCGCGCAATCTGAGCCGCGAGAATCTGACCCGCGATGGTCTGGGCCGTGAGGGTTTCGTCGAAAAGGTCTGGGAGTGGCAACGCCAGTCCGGCGGCACGATAGAACAGCAGATGCGCCGCCTGGGTACATCCGGAGACTGGTCGCGTTCTGTTTTCACGATGGACCCGATGCCGTCGAAAGCGGTGGTCGAGGCTTTCGTGCGCCTGCATGAGGAAGGATTGATCTATCGCGGTCAGCGGCTGGTGAACTGGGATCCGGTGCTGAAGACCGCAATCTCCGATCTTGAAGTGGAAAGCGTCGAAGAGGACGGCTTTCTGTGGTCGATCCGCTACCCCCTGGCCGACGGCAGCGGCAGCGTGGTGGTGGTCACCACCCGTCCGGAGACCATGCTCGGCGATGCCGCGGTGATGGTGCATCCCGAGGACGGGCGCTACGCGCATCTGGTCGGCAGGATGGTCCGGTTGCCGCTGACCGATCGCGAGATCCCGGTCATCGCCGACAGCTACGTGGATCGCGAGTTCGGTACCGGCGTGGTCAAGGTCACGCCGGCGCACGACTTCAACGATTACCAGGTGGGCATGCGGCATCGATTGCCGTTGATCAATATCTTTACCGACGATGCGGCGATCAACGGTCTTGCTCCGGAGAAATATCGCGGCCTCGATCGCTATCAGGCGCGGAAAATCGTGCTGGAGGACCTGGAAGCCCTGGGCCTGCTGGTCGAAACCAGGCCGCACAAATTGCAGGCGCCGCGCGGCGACCGCACCGGACAGGTGATCGAGCCGTACCTGACCGATCAGTGGTTCATCCGGATGGATGAACTCGGCAGGCGCGGCCTGGCGTTGTTCGATGACGGGCGGATCCGTTTCGTTCCGCCGAACTGGATCAACACGTATCGGCACTGGATGGAAAATCTGCAGGACTGGTGCATCAGCCGCCAGTTGTGGTGGGGGCATCGCATTCCCGCCTGGTATGACGGCGACGGCAATATCTATGTGGCGCGGACCGAGCAGGAGGCGCGGACGCAGGCGGCGCAAAAGAATGGCGGAACCGCGCCGGCGATCTGGCGGCGCGACAACGATGTGCTGGAGACCTGGTTCTCCTCGGCCCTGTGGCCGTTCTCGACCATGGGCTGGCCCGATGCGGCGGCCATGCAGGAGCGCGGTTACGACCGCTATCTGCCCGGCAGCGTGCTGGTGACCGGTTTCGACATCATTTTCTTCTGGGTCGCGCGGATGGTGATGATGACCGATCACTTCACCGGCCGCGTTCCGTTCAAGGATGTCTACATCACCGGTCTGGTGCGTGACAAGGATGGGCAGAAAATGTCCAAGTCCAAGGGCAATATCCTCGATCCGATCGACATCATCGACGGGGTTGCGCTGGACGAATTGCTGGCCAAGCGCACGCTCGGCCTGATGCGGCCGCAGGATGCGCCGAAGATCGAAAAGGTCACGCGCAAGGATTATCCCGACGGCATCGCCGCGCACGGTGCCGATGCGTTGCGCTTCACCATGGCCGCGTTGGCGGGTCCGGGCCGCGACATCAAGTTCGATCTGAGCCGTTGCGAGGGTTACAAGAATTTCTGCAACAAGCTGTGGAACGCGACCCGCTTCGTGCTGATGAACACGCAGGGCGCGTCGTTCCCGGGTATCCCGCAGCCACGCACCGATGCGGAAAAGTGGATTCTCGCGCGGCTGGATCGCGTAACGGCCGAGGCGCAGGTCCAGTTCGCCGCGTATCGGTTCGATCTGCTGGCGCAGGCGCTGTACGAATTCGCATGGAACGAGTTCTGCGACTGGTTCGTCGAGCTGGCCAAGCCGGCATTGAACGGGAGCGACAGCGAAGCCGCCGCCAGCACCCGGCATACCTTGCTGTATGTGCTGGAGGCGCTGCTGCGTTTGCTGCACCCGCTGATTCCGTTCGTGACCGAGACGTTGTGGCGCCAAGTCGTTCCGCATCTGGATGCGGAACTGGCAGGCAAGCTCGCCGCCGCCAGACTCGGCAACGGAGCGGCGCCGAGCATCTCCCTGCGCGCCTATCCGGTGCCGGATCGGGCGTTTGCCGGTTACGGGCAGGCCGAAACCGATGTCGAATGGCTGAAGGCGATGGTCTCGGCCTTGCGCCGGGTTCGCAGCGAACTGGGCGTTTCGCCATCGAAGACCATTCGTCTGCTGTTGCGTGGCGGCGGCGAGAATGACAGCGCGCGCCTGGACAGGTTCGAGTCGCAACTGCGTTTCCTGCTGAAGCTCGAATCGATCGAGTGGTTGCGTACCGACGCCAGTGCGCCAGCTTCCGCGACGGCGATGGTCGGAGAGCTGCGGTTGCTCGTCCCGCTGGAAGGTCTGGTGGATCTGGATGCGGAACGTGCGCGCATGGACAAGGAGATCAGGCGCGTCGACTCGGAAATCGCCAAGTGCAATGGCAAGCTCGGCAATCCCACCTTCGTGCAGAACGCGCCGGCCGCTGTCGTCGAACAGGAGCGCGTGCGGCTGCTTGATTGGAACAATCAGTTGGCGGGGCTGAAGGAGCAGCGACAGCGTCTGGGCTGATCGCCGAATCCGTTCGTGCGCAGATCGCGGGCTGCGGAAGCAAACCGGCTTTCGCAGCCCTTCGTTTTGCCGATGACGAACGCTCAGGATGCTTCGCCGAGCAGCTCCATCGCCATGACCACGGCGTCCTCGCGGCCATGGTGCGCCGGGTAATAGCGCGGCCTGCGTCCGATCTCGTTGAAGCCTTCGCTGTGATAGAGCACCTGCGCGTGGCCGTTGGAAAGCCGGACTTCCAGGAAAATCCGCTCGCCACCCCGGTCGTGGACCTGCTGGACGAGAAGCCGCAACAGGGTACGGCCGTAACCGCGCGACTGGAATTCCGGCGCGATGCAGATATTCAGGATATGCGCCTCGCCCATGGCCAGGGTGATGACGGCATAGCCGACTATCTTCCCCTTCTCGCGCAACACCCAGCCCGGATAATGCGCACGCAGGCAATCGTTGAACACGCCGCGCGTCCAGGGGAACGGATAGGCGCGAATCTCGATCTCCATGACCTCGTCCAGATCGGATTCGCGCAGCGGCCAGAACGTTTGATTGGACGGGCTATCCAATGCGGCGCTCATGGCTCACTTTCGACGCAATGCGCGCAATTGCGGCCACAACGCGCGCTTGGCGGCGGCGTTGCCGCGCAATTCGCGCAGCGGCCAGGAAGCCATCGTTTGCTGGGTTTCCGGCAAGGCGGGGTCCAGGCCCGAAGCGCGCAACAAGGCGAGCATCAGTTTGTCCGGCATGCGTGATGGCGGGCGGCGCGAAAAACCCTTGGCGGGAAGAACCGGCGTGGCAATGGTTGCCGGCGCCGTGGCGGGCGGGTTCTTTTGCCTTTGTATCGGCTCGGAAACGGCGGGCGCGATCGCCGCCGCTGTCTCTCCGGGCGGCTCCTCGGCCACGATCGTATCGCCGTGCAGATAGACGGTATAGCCCATGGCCTGCAGCCATTGGCACTGCTCCTGACTCCACAGCGAAATATCGGAAAGCGCGCTCATGGATTCGTCTTCGTGGTTTTCCCGATGTGTTGCCATACCCAGTGGACCGGGCCGGACGCGGCATAGAGCATTCCGACCGCGAACAATGTTCTGGGAAGATCGATCACCAGCACCGCCAGGATCAGCGGCACCAGGAACAGCGCGACGAAAGGTATGCGATCGGCTTTGGCGCCGTCGCCCCGTCCCTTGAAGCTCCAGTAGCGAATGCGGCTGACCATCAGCAGCCCGGCGACGAATGTCAGCACCAGCGAAACGTAACGGAGCTGGGTGCCGTCCCATCCCAGTCCGTTGTCGGCAAACGCCCAGACGAAGGACATCATCAGGCCGGCGGCGGCGGGGCTGGCCAGGCCGATGAACCATCTTTTGTCGACCAAACCGACCTGGGTATTGAACCGGGCCAGCCGCAACGCGGCGCAGGCCGCATACAGGAATGCCACGGCCCAACCCGCACGCCCCATTACGCCGCCTTCGAATTTCAGGTAGGCCAGCGACCAGTGATACATCACCAGCGCCGGCGCCATGCCGAAACTGACCAGGTCCGCCAGCGAGTCGTATTGCACGCCGAACTCGCTGGTGGTGCCGGTGAGCCGGGCGACCCGGCCGTCCAGGCCATCCATCACCGCGGCGGCGAATACGGCTATGGCAGCGTAGGTGAAATCGCCATTGGCGGCGGCGATGATCGCGTAGAAGCCAGCGAACAACCCGCCGGTAGTGAACAGGTTGGGCAGCAGATAAATACTGCGTGAACGCGGCGGGGGCTTGGAAGTGCTCATGACGACCAGTTTAGTGCCTGTCACAGGCAATCGCGAGAGAGACGCTCGGCAGCACTTGCGGGTCGTGTGAGAGAATGATGCAATCCTACCGTTTGACCGCAATCGAAGGTATTTATGAAACTTCCGGGTCGTTTGGGGTGTTTGTTGCTGATCGCTGGTGTGTGCGGGAGCGCTGTCGCCGCCAGTACCGTTTATCGCTGGACCGACAGCCATGGCGTCACGCATGCATCGGACCGTCCGCCGGAAAATCAGGCATACCAGACCGAACGCATGGGCAGCGCATATCCGATGGGAGCCGACGAAGCGGTCATCGAGGCGCCGGCGCTGGATCCGCAGTGCGTAACCGCTCGCGAAAACCTGCGGCTGTTGGAAAGCGATGCCGAAGTCCATCAGATGGGCGAAGAGGAAGGCAAGCCCGGCCGCTCGTTGAGCGCCGAGGAACGCGAAGCGCAAAAAGCGTTGGCCGGGGCCGCCATCAAGGCCTACTGTCCGGCGAGCGCAGACTAGCGGCCCGGTATGCGCCTGTGGATCGCGATCGCCATTGGGGCGGTGATCGGTATCGCGCTGGTCTGGTGGGGACGGGAACCTGCGCCGGCGCAGCGCGAAGCGCGCGAAAGGGAAGCGGCCGCATATGCCGAGGCCGCCATGCAGCCGCTTTATCGCTGGCGTGACGATGCGGGAACCCTGCAGATCACCGAACAGCCGCCGAAAGGCCGCCCCTACGAGCGCATTGCCCGGGATCCGGTCGAAGTGATCCAGATCCGGGGAAACGCTTCTCCGCAGCCACGCTGATCGATCCGGGGCGAAATGCTGCATACGCGATTGTGTCGTCGCATGTACGCGCGAAATGCTCGGATCGGTGCGGTCATCGTATTACTTTGATGGTCCCCGAAACGGTTCAATGGCCGCTTGGGCGCCACGAAGCCGCGGGTCTCGCCTCGAGTCGGCTTGAGTGGCACGGCGAATGCCGCATCGATACCGGCGGAATCCTGCTGGCAACGACAGCTGCCGATATTGCCGTTTTTCAGCGTGACCGCCCGTTACTGCCGCATTGAAAGCGGCAGATCCGAAGAAACGCCACGCCGGCAGGCCCACATGGACCATCGCTGCTGGCAGAATACCCAGTCCCTTCCAGGTTCTGATTACCATGCGTCTGTCGCAATTCCATCTGCATACCACCAAGGAAACTCCCGCCGATGCCGAACTGATCAGCCACAAGCTGATGCTGCGTTCCGGCATGATTCGCAAGCTGGCCTCGGGCCTGTACACCTGGGCGCCGCTCGGTCTGCGGGTATTGCGCAAGGTCGAAGCGGTTGTCCGCGAGGAAATGAATCGCGCGGGCGCGATCGAATTGCTCATTCCGACGGTGCAGCCGGCCGAGTTGTGGAAGGAAAGCGGGCGCTGGGAACAGTTCGGCGACCAGTTGCTGAAGATTGCGGACCGCAAGGAAGCCGAATACTGCTACAGCCCGACGGCGGAAGAAGCCATCACCGATTTCGCCCGGCAGGAGCTTTCCAGCTACAAGCAGTTGCCGATCAATTTCTATCAGATCCAGACCAAGTTCCGCGACGAGATCCGGCCGCGTTTTGGCGTCATGCGGGCGCGCGAGTTCCTGATGAAGGATGCGTATTCCTTCCATCTCGACGCGGCCGACCTGGAGCGTGAATACCGGAATATGCATGCGGCATATACCCGTATTTTCACCCGGCTTGGATTGCGGTTCCGTTCGGTTTTCGCCGATTCCGGCGCGATCGGCGGCGATGCCTCGCAGGAGTTCCATGTGCTGGCCGATTCCGGAGAAGATGCCGTGGCCTTTTCCACCGGCTCGGATTACGCCGCCAATGTCGAGGCCGCGCGCGCGGCTGAGCCGCCGTCGCGTCCGGCTGCCGCCGAAACGATGGAAAAAGTCGCTACCCCGACGCAGAAAACCTGCGAAGATGTCGCGGCGTTTCTGAAGATTCCGTTGTCGCGCACGGCCAAGTCAGTGGCCGCGATGACCGGGGACGGTTTCGTGCTGATACTGGTGCGTGGCGATCACTCGGTCAACGAGATCAAATTGGCCAAGGTGCCGGGGATGTCCGGATACAGGCTGGCGACCGAGGCGGAGATTCTCGAACATCTGGGCGGCGAGCCGGGATTCCTGGGGCCGGTGAGCCCGCGTCGTCCGATCCGTGTGGTCGCCGATCTGGAAGTGGCGGCGATGGCGGATTTTGTCGTCGGCGCCAATGAGCCGGGTTTCCATATTGTCGGCGTGAATTGGGGCCGCGATCTTGCGGAACCCGGTGTGGTGGCCGATATCCGGAATGTGGTCGAAGGCGATCGCGCCATGGACGGAGGTGAAATCCGGATTGTGCGAGGGATCGAGGTCGGCCATGTTTTCCAGCTCGGCTGCAAGTATTCGGAAGCCATGCAGTTCACCGTGCTGGATGAAAACGGGCAGGCGTTGATTCCGGCGATGGGATGCTACGGCATCGGTATTTCACGCATTGTCGCGGCTGCCATCGAGCAGAACCACGATGGCGCGGGCGTGATCTGGCCGATGGCGATGGCACCGTGGCAGGTCGCTGTCTGCGTAATCAATCCGAAACGTGATCCAGTGGTTTCCGTTGCGGCGGAATCCTTGCTGAAAGGCCTGCTGGACATGGGCATCGATGCGGTCATGGATGATCGCGGCCTGCGGCCGGGTGCGATGTTCGCCGATATCGAGTTGATCGGTATTCCACATAGGGTGGTCGTGTCCGAGCGTGGCGTGTCGGCAGGAACCTACGAGTATCGGGCGCGAAATGAAGAGACTTCCGAGAACCTGGACCGTGACACGCTGCTAACGAAATTGCAGGCAATCCAGGCTGGAGCTCGGTGATTCGCGATTCTCGATTAAACCGGAGTATTCGGCCGGGTTAATCTGCGCTTCATATAAATAGTTTGAATAGCGGAAATAAAATACTTTATGATTACCGTGGGGCCCGTAAAAAGGTCTGTATCCGTTCACGATCCCGGAGTATTGAATGTCCATTGATCTCAGCAACCTATCCATAAAAGATCTAAAAACACTGATTGTCGCCGCCAAGAAGGAACACACCCGTCTGTCCAAGCGCGCTCCGATAACCGCGGTCCGCGAGAAATTGGCCAAGGTCGCCAGTATCGAAGGTTATACCCTCGCCGAGCTTTTCGGCAGTACCGCGGCCACGCGGATGCCTCGCGCAGATGTTGCGCCGGTCGCAAAAGAGGCTGTTGCAGTCATCAAACGGGGCCGCAAGCCAGGCGCCGCCAAGGCCGGCCGCAAGCTGGGCAAGGTTTTGCCGAAATACCGTAATCCCGCCGATCCCAAGGAAACCTGGACCGGTCGCGGCAAGCAGCCGCGCTGGATGGCCACGCTGGTCGCGAAGGGCCGCAAGCCGGAGGAATTCCTGATCAAGGGTGCCGTCGCTAAGAAGAAGTAAGCATTTGTTTCTTGACGCAACATGAAACGCCAGCAGAAATGCTGGCGTTTTTATTGCGGCCGGGAAACAGGGCCAGGAATTCAATTCAGAGAAACGCGATAAAACGTGACGCGCATCACGATAATGCCTGTCGATTCATATGACTCCATCAATCGATTTTCCATCAATGATTTGATCCCAGCGCATAATGAGACAGGGTCTTAATTATTCATGTATATTAATACGATAGATGGTTGGTGATTCCGAATGAACTGATGGGATGATCGAATTTGGTGGCGGGTGAGTCAAGCAGGGGCGATCCGGATATCCAGGGATCGTCTGTGTTGAATGAAGCGGAGTCGGGAGTGCAGACGACGCGGCGCATTCGCGTGCGGAATATCACGGATCGCAATCGGTATGCGCCCGTATCCGGAATTCCCGATGGGGAAATGGACTCGCGTATCTGTTGCGACCGTACGGAAGGGCATGTTCTTCGAAAAAGCTGTGCGCTGAATGCCTGGCCGGATTTGCGCATTTCGTAATGTAATATCTGTTTTCCATCTGTGCCGGTGAACGGCTTCGGTCGCCACGGCAAGCCATTGGATTCGATCGGGTTATGGATTGGACATCAGGCACCTTGTTGCTCGCACTCGATTGGGCCATCCGTCTGGCGGCGCTGTGGTGGATTCCATCGCGCTCCACGTCGGCGGCTGCGCGCAGCTGGTTGCTGCTGGTGGGATTCCTGCCGGTCTTCGGATTGCCTTTGTACCTGCTGTTCGGACATCCCTGGCTGTCGCGTGAGCGCGTACTTCGGCAACGGGATGTTTCGTGCGGGATCCGCGCGGAACAGTCGACGCAATCGGTACTGCGCTGGACACCGCAGCCGGATACCGTCGCCGCGGAACTGACACCGTTGATCGAGCGGCTCGGCGACTTCATGCCGGTACATGGCAATGCGGTCGAGCTGATGGACGACTACGACGGCTCCCTGAAAGCGCTGCTCGAGGATATCGATGCCGCCAGCGAGCGCGTGCATCTGCTGTATTACCTGATGCTCGCCGACAAAGTCGGAAATGCGGTGACGGAAGCCCTGGAGCGGGCAGTCGCGCGGGGCGTGCGCTGCCGGGTGCTGCTGGATGCGGTGGGCGCGAAAAAGGGAATCCGCCGCTATGCGAAACGCTTGCGCAAGGCGGGGGTGGATGTGCACGAAATGCTGCCGGGCGGACTGCGCTGGCGCCGGAGTGGACGCATGGATCTGCGCAACCATCGGAAGATCGCGGTGATCGATCAGCGCGTGGCTTATGTCGGATCGCAAAATCTGGCCTTGCCCGATTTCGTGCCCGGATATCCCAACCGCGAGCTGGTGGCGCGGGTGGGCGGCCCGGTGGTGGCGCACCTGGAAGCGGTCTTCGCCAGCGACTGGTATCTGGAGACCAGCGAAGCGCTTCCGGCTCCGGTCGGCGAGGTGACCGGAGCCGACGACATCGCGGTGCAACTATTGCCCAGCGGGCCGGCCTATCCGTTCCCGAATGCGGGAGACACCGTCAATACGCTGATCCATCTGGCCCGTCACAGGCTGGTGCTGACCACGCCCTATTTCGTGCCGGACGACAGCACCGTCAATGCGCTGCGTATCGCCGCGCTGTCCGGCGTGAATGTGCAACTGATCTTGTCGCGGAGCAACAACCAGTATCTGACCGCATGGGCACAGCATGCGTATTACGAGGAACTGCTGGCGGCCGGAGTGAATATCTCCCTTTATCGCCCCCATTTCCTGCATGCCAAGCACTTGAGCGTGGACGATGATGTGGCGTTGATCGGTTCGATCAATCTGGACATGCGCTCCTTCGCGCTGAATGCGGAAATCGGAATGCTTTGTTACGACGCCGGTGTCGTAACCAAGATGCGGGAAGTCGAAGCGGAATACCTGGCCGATGCCGAGCACCTGTCGTTGCAGCAGTGGCGCCAGCGGCCGGGCTGGAAACGCAGCCTGGAGGGCATTGCGCGCCTGGCCGACTCCTTCATGTAGCAGCGCAGCGCCTGTTTCATCCCGGAATACGGCCACGGCGGACGAACTGGTCCGGCGTGTGGCGTCCGGTCGCTGCCGGCGAGATTGCCGCATAATGCAGTCCGTTTCGTCCAGCCGGAGATTCCGTCGTGCAGAAGGTGCCGGATGTTTTCGATATCGCCATCGTCGGTGGTGGCGCCGGTGGCGTGCTGGTGGCGTTGCACGCGCTGCGCCGGGCTTCGCGTGCCGTCGATATCGCGCTGGTCGAGCCGATGGGCGAGCTGGGCGAGGGCGCCGCCTATTCGGCGAAGACACCGGAATACCTGCTCAATGTGCCGGTGGCGAAAATGAGCGCATTCGCCCGGTTGCCGAACGACTTTCTGGATTACCAGCAGGCGCGGCACCTGAGCCGGTTCGTTGCCGCCGAATGGGCCTGGCGTTTCGTGCCCCGGCATGAATATGCGGAATACCTGCGCCTGCGGTTGCGACAGGCGCAGGAAAACAGTATGGCCAGATTGCATGTAATCAGAGACCTGGCTGTCGCGATGACGGACACCGCGGATGGCGGCATCGGTCTGCGGTTGGAGCGAGGCCGCGTGATGACGGCCCGAAGCATGGCGCTTTGCATCGGCAATCTGCAGAAGCCGTTGCCGGTGGAGCCGGATCCGGACATGGCGGAGCGTTGCATCGATGCATGGAATTACGCCAAGGTCGATTCGATCCCGCACGATGCCCGGGTCATCATCGTCGGCAGCGGATTGAGCATGGCGGATACGCTATTGGCGCTGCATGCGCAAGGCCATGACGCTGCCATCGATGTGGTCTCGCGACATGCGTTGCTGCCGTTGCCACATGCGCAGGATCAGGCGCCGGCCGATTTCGATACGGATGAGCTGATGCGCCTGGACTTGCGCGGAAGAATGCGCCGGTTGCGCGAGCTGGCTGCCCTGGCGCAGGCGCAGGGACGATCCTGGCAATCGGTGATGGAGAGGATACGGCCGCTGGGGCAGGAGCTGTGGTGTTCGATGTCGTCGCAGGATCAGCGCCGTTTCCTGCGCCACGTCCGCCGTTATTGGGATGTGCATCGGCATCGGATCGATCCTGCGCTGGAGGCTTCGATTCGCGCCATGCTGGACAGCGGGCAGGTGCGTTTGCATCGCGCCGGAATGCGGGCCGCGACGGTGGATGGCACGCAACTGCGGGTGGAGGTTTCCGCGGGCGATGGATGCAGGCGTACCTTGTGGGTGGACAACATCGTCAATGCCACGGGGGTCGAACTGGGCGCGCATGCGATGAAACATGCGTTGCTGCGGCACTGTCTGCAAAACGGGTATGCGCGTCCGGGTCCGCATGGGCTGGGAATCCATACCATGCCTGATGGCAGCCTGGTCGCTGCCGACGGCAATGTGCGCAATCACTGCCGGGTGTTGGGCAGTCTGCGTATCGGGGATCTCTGGGAAAGCCTGGCGATTCCGGAACTCAGGGCCCAGGCCGAACAGATCGCAAGGGATTTGCTGGAAAAGTCGCGTTAGCCTCGGCGGGCACGGTGCATCCGTGGCGTGGGTGGCGAAGCCGATTACATAAATAGCGCTGGCGACGCGGTAGACTTCCGCATTCGACCTCGTCGCCGGGAGTTGCGGGTTTGGTTCCAAGCTGGGTCTTGCTGCTGGTTTCGGCCGGTTACGCCGGGCTGCTGTTCGCAGTGGCCTGGTGGGGCGACCGGCGCTCGCTGTACGAAGAGCGCCCCTGGCTGCGGTCGGTGGTCTACAGCCTGGCGCTGGCCATCTACTGTTCGTCATGGACGTTCTATGGCGCCGTGGGCAGCGCGGTCCGCTACGGCATCGATTATCTGCCGATCTACCTGGCGCCGATTCTGCTTCTGCTGTTCGGATGGCGGATCATAGAGCGCCTGGCGCTGATCGCGCGCAGTCAGAACACGGTTTCCATCGCCGATTTCATTTCCACCCGCTATGGCCGTTCGCGCCGTCTGGCGGCGTTGGTGACGCTGTTCGCGGTCATCGGCATCACGCCTTACATTGCACTGCAATACAAGGCGGTGGCGATGAGCATAGGCGTGCTCTCCAGGGCCGGGACGCACAGCGGTTTCTTCACCGACCCCGCGCTCTACGTCGCATTGCTGATGGCCCTGTTCGCGATGTTGTTCGGCACCCGCCAGGTGGATGCGACCGAGCACCATCACGGCATGATGCTGGCGATCGCGCTGGAATCGCTGGTCAAACTGATGGCGGTACTGGCGGTGGGCGTGTTCGCCTACGCCTGGCTGGGCGACCATTCGATCCGCATCGTCGAGTCCACGCACATGCTGTTCGAGAACTCGATGCCGACCGGTTTCATCGCCCAGACCGTACTGGGCATGCTGGCCATCATCTGTCTGCCGCGCCAGTTCCAGGTGGCGGTGGTGGAATGCTACGACGTGCGCGATATCCGCAAGGCGCGCTGGCTGTTCGGCGGCTATCTGGTGTTGATATCGGTGATGGTCATCCCGATCGCACTGGCCTGCATCAACCTGTTCGGGGCCAGCGGCGATCCCAGCGCCGACTCGGCGATCCTGAAACTGCCGATGGAGGAGGGCAACAAAGCGCTGGCGCTGGTCGTGTTCGTCGGCGGCTTTTCGGCGGCGACCGGCATGGTCATCGTGGCCAGCATCGCTCTGGCGACCATGGTCAGCAACGACCTGGTGATGCCGCTGCTGCTGCGTCCGGGATGGGACAAGCAGCGCCCGGATGCGGATGTGGCAACGCTGATGCTGTGGGTGCGCCGCGCCACCATCCTGGTGCTGGCGCTGGGCGCGTACTTCTACTATCGCAATACCGGCAACGACCGCAGCCTTTCCTCGTACGGACTGATGGCATTCGTCGCGGTCGCGCAGTTCGCACCGGGCCTGATCGGCGGCCTGTTCTGGCGTGGCGCCAGCCGCAACGGCGTCGAATTCGGTCTGCTCGCCGGCTTCGCGATCTGGACCTATACCTTGCTGCTGCCGGCGTTGTCCGCGGCGGGCTGGTTCGATTCGCGCTGGCTGTCGGCGGGACCGCTCGGCATCGAATGGCTGCGGCCGGGACATCTGTTCGGATTGAGCGGCTGGGATCCGCTTTCGCACGGTACTTTCTGGTCGCTGCTGGTCAACAGCAGCGTCATGATGCTGGTTTCGGCGCGCTGGCGCCCCAGCGTCGATGAGCGGCTGCGGATCGCGCCCTTCCTCGATCCCTATGTCGAGCCGCGGACCTCGGTGCCCAGCGAGTGGCCGGGCAATGTCCGCATCGGCGACCTGGAGTCGCTGGCGCGCCGTATCGTGGGCGAGCGACATGCGCGGCGCGCATTCGCCGAGCAGGCGCAATTGATGGGGCGCGAGCTGCAGCCGACGGCCAGCGCCGACCGTTCCTGGGTCCAGTTCACCGAGCGTCTGCTGGCTGCGGCCATCGGCGCGGCCTCGGCGCGCCTGGTCCTGACCAGCGTGCTGCGCGGCTCCGGCATGGATCTGAGCGAAGTGATGGCGCTGCTGGACGAAGCGGGCCAGGAGTTGCGCTTCAATCGGGAAATCCTTTCCACGACGCTGGAAAACATCAGTGCCGGCGTCAGCGTGGTCGATCCGGAGATGCGCCTGGTGGCCTGGAACCGCCGCTACCAGCAGATGTTCGGCTATCCCGAGGGCATGCTGTATGTCGGCCGGCCGGTGGCGGACCTGATCCGCTACAACGCCGATCGCGGCGAGTTGGGCGAAGGCAAGGCCGACGACCAGATCCGGCGCCGCATCGAGTACATGCGCGCCGGTTCGCCGCATCTGTTCGAGCGTGTCCTGAGCGACGGCACGGTGATCGAAATGCGCGGGCAGGCATTGCCCAACGGCGGCTATGTCACCAGCTACAACGATGTGACCGACTTCAAGCGGGTCGAGCTGGCGCTGCTGGAAGTCAACGAAACGCTGGAGCAGCGCGTCGCGGAACGCACCCGCGAGGCGGAAGAAGCGCAACAGTCGAGGACCCGTTTCCTGGCCGCGATCAGCCACGACGTGCTGCAACCGCTGAATGCCGCGCGGCTGTTCGCCGCCGCGCTGCGCGACAACGAGGATGCGCAGGAACAGCGGCATCTGGCCGAACGTGTCGATGCTTCCCTGCGCGCCGCCGAGGAACTGCTGGACGGATTGCTGGATGTCTCGCGCCTGGATACCGGCTCGCTGAAGGCGGAAATCAGCAATTTCGATGCGGCGGAGCTGATGCGCGAACTGGCCGCGCAATACGCGCCGGTGGCCGCCGGCCGCAATCTGCGGTTGTGCGTGCATGCCCGGCATTGTTTCGTGCGCAGCGATCGTCGTTTGCTGCGGCGGGTGCTGCAGAACTTTCTCGCCAACGCGTTGCGCTATACGCGCCAGGGCGGCATCGTGCTCGGCATGCGCCTGCATGCGGATACGGTGTCGTTGCAGGTCTGGGATACCGGTCCCGGCATTCCGGAACAACACATGCGCCAGATCTACGACGAGTTCCAGCGCTACCAGCAGCCCTTCGACTGGGGCGAGCGCGGCATGGGGCTGGGGCTTTCGATCTGCCAGCGCATCTCGCGCCTGCTCGAACATTCCCTGGACGCGCGCAGCCGCGCCGGTCGCGGCAGCATGTTCTCGATCATCGTTCCGATCGCGCCCAATGCGGCGATCGAACCGCCGCCGCCGCCGGTCGCGGCCGATTCGCTGGCGGGACTGCGGGTGTTGTGCGTGGACAACGATCACGAGATCCTGGATGGCATGCGCGCATTGCTTGGACGCTGGCAGGCGGAAGTGATTCCCGCGACCACGGTGGACCAAGCGCTCGCACTGGCGCGCGCGCGCGCGCCGGATGTCATGCTGGTCGATTACCACCTGCACGACCGCATGGACGGATTGAGCGCGCTCAATGCCTTGCGTGATGCGGTGGCGCCGCGGCCTTTGCCGGGGGCGTTGCTGACCGCCGATGGCCGCGACGAGCTCAAGCGGCGCGCGCGCGAATGCGGCTACCGGTTGCTGACCAAGCCGATCAAGCCGGCGTCCCTGCGCGCCTTCCTCGCGGCGCACCATCGTCCGGGCAAGCCGGGATGGAACACCGCGTAGCGTGGCGGGTCGCCGAGCCCACACCATCGGCACATGCCTGTCATCCCGGGAACCTTTACAGTAACGGGCTGCTGTTTCCCGATATTCCCTTTCCCTCCTACACAATTCAGGACCGACCATGCGTATTGTCGTTTTGACCGCCGCCGTCGCCATGGCGCTGAGCGCCTGCACCGGCGACAAATCCGCCGATTCCACCCCGCCGCCGCAGGAGACCGCCGTGCCCTCGGAAACCCCGAATCCGTTGCTGGAAGCCAGCACCCTGCCGTTCGGTGCGCCGGACTTTTCCAAGCTCAAGGACACCGACTACCAGCCAGCCATCGAAGAAGGCATGCAGCGGCACATCGAGGAGATCCGCGTCATCGCCGACAGCCAGGAGGCGCCAGCTTTCGCCAACACCATCGAGGCGATGGAGCGCAGCGGCGAGCTGCTGACGCGTTCGACCACCGTTTTCTACGCGCTGACCTCGGCCAACACCAACGACACGCTACAGGCGGCCGAGATCGCGCTGGCGCCGAAGCTGGCCGCGCATTCGGACGAGATCCATCTCGATCCCAAGCTGTTCGAGCGAGTCAAGACGATCTACGACCAGCGCGAAACGCTGGGCCTGGATCCGGAACAGGAATATCTGGTCGAGCGGACCTATCTCGGATTCGTCCGCGCCGGCGCGCAGTTGTCGGACGAGGACAAGAGCACGCTGCGCCGGCTGAACCAGGAAGAGTCCACGCTTTCGACCGAGTTCGGCAACAAACTGCTGGCCGCGGGAACCGCCGGCGCCGTGGTGGTCGAGGACAGGGCGCAACTGGCAGGACTGAGCGAAAGCGATATCGCCGCCGCCGCCGAGGCCGCCAAGTCGCGCAACCTGGAAGGCAACTGGGTCCTGCCGTTGCAAAACACCACCCAGCAGCCGGTGTTGTCCTCGTTGCAGAACCGCGACCTGCGCGCCAGGGTCCTGGAGGCTTCGACCCAGCGCGCCGAGCACAACGATGGCAACGATACGCGCGCGCTGATCCAGCGGCTCGCACAGTTGCGTGCGCAAAAGGCCAGGCTGCTCGGCTTCGACAGCTATGCCGCTTACAGCCTCGACGACCAGATGGCCAAAACGCCGGCTGCCGCCGGGAAGCTGTTGACCGACACGGTGCCTGCGGCCACGGCCAAGGCGCGTGGCGAGCTGGCCAAGATCCAGGCTGTGATCGATCAGCAGAACGGCGGCTTTCAGGCCGGCGCGTCGGATTGGGATTTCTACGCCGAGCAGGTGCGCAAGGCCGAGTACGATCTGGACGAATCCCAGACCAAGCCGTATTTCGAGTTGAATCGCGTGTTGACCGATGGCGTGTTCTATGCCGCCAACCAGCTGTACGGCATCACCCTGAAGGAGCGTACCGACCTGCCGGTCTATCACCCGGACGTGCGCGTGTTCGATGTGATGGATAACGGCGGCAAGCAGCTGGCGCTGTTCTACTTCGATCCGTACAAGCGCGACAACAAGCAGGGCAGCGCCTGGATGGGCAACTTCGTCGAACAGAACGGCCTGACCGGCGCGATTCCGGTGATCTACAACGTCGAGAACATCACCAAGCCGGTGGCTGGACAGCCGGCGCTGCTGGCCTGGGACGAAGTGACCACGATGTTCCACGAGTTCGGTCACGCGCTGCACGGCATGTTCTCCAAGACCCGCTATCCGAGCCTGGCGGGCACCAACGTCTCGCGCGACTTCGTCGAATTCCCGTCGCAGTTCAACGAGCATTGGGCCGCCGATCCGAAGGTGCTGGCCAACTATGCCAAGCACTACCGGAGCGGTGAAGCGATGCCGCAGGAATTGCTGGAGAAGATACTGAAGGCGCGTTCGTTCAATCAGGGCTACGCGACCACCGAGTATCTGTCCGCCGCGCTGCTGGACATGGCCTGGCATACGCTGCCGGCCGACAGCGACAAGCAGGATGTGGACGCGTTCGAGGCCGATGCGCTGCAGCGCTTCAGGGTCGATCTGCCGCAGGTTCCGCCGCGCTATCGCACCAGCTATTTCAACCATATCTGGGGTGGCGGCTATGCGGCGGGCTACTACGCCTATTTCTGGGCGGAGGTGCTCGACCATGACGCGTTCCAGTGGTTCACCGAGAACGGCGGCCTGACGCGCGAGAACGGACAGGTGTTCCGCGACAAGATCCTGTCGATCGGCAATACCCGCGATCTGGCGACCGCTTACCGCGAGTTCCGCGGCCAGGATCCCAGCGTCGGGCCGTTGCTGGAGCATCGCGGCCTGAAGTGATCGCCATCGGCGGATGCAACCGGAACGGGAAGGTCGAATGGCCTTCCCGTTTTCCTTGCGAACGTGCCGATGCGTATGTTGCGGCGTTCCGTGGAGCGGACGACGGAGC
Source organism: Lysobacteraceae bacterium (assembly GCA_031263725.1). Classification (GTDB taxonomy): domain Bacteria; phylum Pseudomonadota; class Gammaproteobacteria; order Xanthomonadales; family Xanthomonadaceae; genus JAITWM01. Next base: position 18,674 of record JAISFF010000012.1, read on the forward strand.
CGGCGCGGCCAAGCGATGTTCCCGGTTTCCGCGCGCCTGGCCATTTCGTCGAACCGTTGCCGGCACATCTTCCGATTCTCCGGCGTGAGGCCGATACGAAATTAGGCGGCTACGAGCGTAAACCGGTTTCTGCGGAACTTCCCGTCTCACGCCGCCGGCTTGTCCTTTTCGACAGGATTCACCGGATCATGGCCTTGCTTCGGAATTCGCTCGCAGGCAATGGAATCGCGGTCTCGATCCGCGCGTGACGCATGACGCTACGGGAATTGCGGATCGCGGTCATGCCAATGATGCAAATGGATGGCGAACGAAAGCCCGATATCGTCACGATACCGGGCTTCGTCTCGGAGAAGAACGACGAGGCGGCCTTGTGCGCGCAATCGGATGAACCTGATGCGCTGCCGGAAATGGTTGTGCTTCAGCCGCAACGCACCGACAGGACGACGTTGTTGTCTTCGACCTCGATGTTCAGCCGTCCCGAGTTGAACTCCAAGGTCACCGGCTGGCCGGGCTTCAGAACCCGCACTTGCTTGGAATGGGTATCCACCCGCGCCTGTTCCACCGCATCGGCATCGGCGGGCTTGCCGACCAGCCCCTGCGCCTGGGATGCGTCGCAGGTCGTTTCGGCGGCGGTGGGCTCGGCCGCGGCGTGATCCGGCGCCAGTTGCGCGGCCGACTCGGCGGCCTGATGGGCTTCGATCACTTCGCGCTCCTGCTCGTCAGGCTGGGGGCTACCGCAGGCAGTCAGGGTCATCAGGGCAAAAATGGAAAGCGTGCTGCGGATCAGAGGAAAAGACATGCAGGAAATTCCCGGGAGGTACGAGGAGAACTAAAGGATCGTCTATCGCTTGTTCGGCGAATGTTAACGGCGATATGCCGCGCCGCAGTGGATCCCGTGCCATCGACGCGGCGCGGGAACCGGAGGGCCAGGCAGAAGCGGCCGGATGATCTTAGCCGCAATAAACCGACGTGATCGCGTTATGGGCACCGGTGACGATGGTCAGGCGGCTGCCGTCGCTGGCATCGGCGGAAGTTTCCGTTGTGTTCTTGCTCTGCCGCAATACGCGCACGCCCAAGCTGTCGCTGTCCACGCGGGCCCGGTCGACCGTGCTGGCCGTCGCGGCCAGACCGACGATGCCGCGCACCATGTCGATCTTGCACTGTCCCGAAATGGTGCCGTCGATCGGCTCGGCCCGGACGATGTCGGGTCCCATGCAGGCGGTCAGGGAAAGTGCGGCGGCCAGCGGCAGGATGATGCGGAACATGGGGGACTCCTGAAGATGGATGCTCCCGGGCGGAGGCATCGATATGAATTTGGACCCATTCTCCACGATTCCGGATGAATCGAGTAACCCGCCCCGGAAGCGCGGGGCCGCTGCGCGAAGCGTACGCAGGCCCGGAGTCGTCGTCTGCAACTGCAACAACGGACTACGCCCAGTGATCTTCAGGATCGAACGCATACCAAGAGAAAGCGGAAATCGAATACGGTGTCGGGATGATCTATCTCAAGCTCAGACAAGCGGGGTGGCGGGTGAACCACAAGCGGGTCGAACGGCTGTATCGGCAGGCTCGGTTGCAAGTGCGTCGTCGGTAAACGCAAGCAGGTGCCAGCGGCCCAGCGGTAGCCCTTGTTCCGACTCGCGGCGGCCAATCAGGTGGGGTCGATGGACTTCGTGTTCGATCGTACGGCCGAAGGCGGGGTCATCAAATGCCTGACCATCGTCGATGATGCGACCCATGAGGCGGTGGCCATCGTGGCCGGTATCCCCGTTGCGCATTGGATCGCCCCAGTTGCCGCTATCCAGCATCGTCAGGGCGACATTGGTGTATCGTCCTTCGTCCGGATCCCAGATGCCGCGAGATCCGAGAACGCCGAGGCTCGGGATCGGCCCGAAAAGAATCACGATTGCCGTTTGCGGGACGACGTCAGTCCATATGCGCAGGTGTTCCATCTTCATCGGGTTGCCTGTGAAAGCGACTACTTCCGATCCGACAGCCCCAGGCGGCTCAGCGTGCCCTTGCCAGGTGTCGACGTGATGGACAACGTCCAGCCCAGGTGTTCGCACAACCGCCCCAACAGTTCCAAACCAATGCCGCCGCCCTCGCGACCGCCGCCGCGCGCGATCTGTGCATAGATGCGGCTGATCTCCTCCGATGTCATCCCGTGGCCGGGATCCTCGATGGTCACCGTCGCGCCGGCATCCAGTCGGATGCGGACCTCGCCTTGATCGCTGTTCTCGATCGCGTTGCGCAGCAGATTGCCGATGGCAACCTGCACGATGTGCAGAGGCGCCTCCACCGCGCACGGTGCCAAGCCGTCGACGACGATGGTCAGCGCCTTGTCCTGCATTAGGTGACGATGGTCTCCGATGATCTCAAGCAACAACTCATGCAGCAGCACCGTATCGTTGTTGCGCGCAAGCCGCGCCGGATCCTTGGCCAGCGTGAGGAGCAGCGTAATGAGCTGCTCGACGCTACGTGCCGTCCGGAGGATTCGCTGTACCTGATGACGGGCGGCGGGCGGCAATCCGGGTTGTTCCAGCGCCAGTTCGCTGGCGCCGGCGATGACCGCGATGGGCGTGCGCAACTCATGACTGGCGGTGTCGTTGAAGACGCGCTCGCGTTCGACGAATTCCTCCTGCCGTTGCAGGTAATCGTTCAGCGCGCTCGCGATGACATGCAATTCGGAACTGGCCTTATCACCTGCAGTGATACGCTGACCAGCACGATCGGGTGCCAGGGCACCGATATCTTGGGCCAAGTTAGATAGCGGTCGCAACGATCGCCGCAGGCCCCATGCGATCAGGGCGCCCATGCCCATCACCAAGGCCAGTGCGAGCCCGAGCACGAATAGGGTCAGCGTGGCCTCCCGCGCTTCCAGTTCGGTGATGTCCAACACCATCGCGTATTCCACGCCTTCCCAATGCCGAATCAGTACGACGGTTTCGCGGTCCCCCAGCCAGAAGCTGTCATGGACGCCTTCCGTGAGACCGGACAGGGGCGGCGGCGGCTTCCGCCCCGGCACGCTGTAGAGTTGCAGGGCATCAGTGTCGTACCAGTTGTAGGTGGGGTCTTCCGCTTTGCGTTCCAAATAGTGTTCCAGTTCCCTGGTCAACAGGGATTCCCACACCAGATTCTCGGCGAACTCGTTGACGAGAAAGCCGTGCAGCGCGATTGCACCGGTCAGCAGCACCGCGTAGCCGCCCAGCCAGTACATCAATTCCGCGTGCAGGCTACGGGGTGTCTTCATGCGCATCTACCCCATACGGCACCGCCAGCCGGTAACCGGTGCGCGGCAAGGTCTGGATCAGCTTGACCGGGAACGGACCATCGACGCTGCGGCGCAATTCGTAGATGTGGGAACGCAGCATGTCCCCATCTGGCGGATCGTCGCCCCACAGCGCATGTTCCAACTGCTGACGGGTGACCGCCGCCGGACTCGCCTGCATCAACGTCTCCAGCAGCTTGCGGCAGGCGGGATAAAGATGGAGCGGTTTGCCTGCGCGCGTGACTTCCAGCGAAGCCAGGTCGAGCTTGAGATCGTGGACCTCAAGCACCTTGCGCCGCTGGCGACCGTGCGTGCGCGCCATCAGCGCTTCCAGGCGCACTTCCAACTCTGGCAGCGCGAACGGCTTGGTCAGGTAATCGTCGGCACCGGCGCGAAAGCCGGTGATCTTGTCTGGCAGTTCGTCCCTTGCGGTCAGCATGATGACCGGCACGATCGAGTTGTGCTCCTCTCGCAGCCGGTGCAGGACTTCGGGACCTTCCAGACGCGGCAGCATCCAGTCCAGCACGATCGCATCGTACGGCTGGATAGTGGCCAGATGCAGCCCCGTGATGCCATCTGGCGCAGCGTCCACCGTGTAGCCGCGCACCTCGAAGTAATCGAACAGGTTAGCCATCAGGTTCCGGTTGTCTTCAATGACCAGCAATCGCATCGGGAGATGCTCGCAGGAGGCGTGCACGGGCGCACAGCATGGCAGATCGGGCGGCGGAATGTCGTCGGAGCCTCCGACGGTTCTCCTGCGTCGCATGATCCACCCTCCCGCGCCTCGCGTCGGAACCGGTCGACTGCCCTATGCCCTCTCCCCCTTTCCGTTTGGTCTCCCGCTGGCAGATGCCAGTGCTACTGATCCTGGTCGTGCTGTCGCTGCTGGCCGAATTGGGCATGCGCAAACCGATCCCTGCGGACGAACCGCGCTTCGTGCCGTCGGCATGGGCGATGGTGGAGTCGGGAGAGTGGCTGCTCCCCTGCCGGGGCACCGAGCTGTACGCCGAGAAACTGCCGGTGTTCTTGTGGGCGCAGACGGCCAGCTGCCTGCTGGTACGCGACTGGCAGGTAGCGTTCCTGCTGCCATCGCCGCTGGCGGTACTGCTGACGTTGTGGCTGAGCGATGACCCTATCGATCCAGACTGAATGCACGGCAACTCCACGCAGTCGATCGGATTTTTCACCACACGGATTAACCTCGTTCCGACATCGCTCCGACCGCTTTCCGACAGGGACGTAATGAGAATGCGCGCACCGTTTTTGCGCCTTCGCTCCACATGTCCGCTTCTGCGATCACTCTTCCATCTCCCGCAGGCTTCCGCCTCAACGCCCTCGACATCGTACTGCTGCGTTGGTCGATCCCTGCATTGGGGTTGGCATGGCTGGGCGCGCAGATGCTGGATATGCCATTGGCTCGTCTGGCGTTCGAATGGGAAGGCGGCCATTGGACACTGAAACAGTACGCCCTGCTCGAAGGTGTCATTCACCGGGGTGGACGGCTGTTGAGCCTGCTGTCCTGGCTTTCGTTGCTCAGTGCCACGGTGCTGTTCTGGCGGCGCGATATCGCGAAAGCATGGACCCGTCCCGCAGTACCCCTGCTGCTTTCCGTGCTGGCTTCCACGCTGCTGGTGGCGTGGCTGAAATCGGTCACGCGAATGGACTGTCCTTGGGACTTGACTCTCTATGGTGGCGAGCGGCCTTTCGTCGGGCTGTTCGCCGTGCGACCAGAATCGCCGGGCCATCCGGCATGCTTTCCCGCCGCACACGCAGCCACTGGATATGCGTGGGTGGCGCTTTACTTCTTCTTCATGGCAGTTCGACCGCAGTGGCGCTGGGCAGGCTTGGGGATCGGCCTGTTGGCCGGGATTGTATTCGGCGTTGCGCAGCAGTTGCGCGGCGCGCACTTCCTTTCGCATGACATCGCTAGTCTGACCATTTGTTGGGCGGTGGCCTGCACAGTTTCACGGCGTTTCGCAACGGCAATAGCGTGCGGCAATCGTGGGCGCGGCATGAACGCATCGACGATTGCGGATCGCCCTTCCCCATGGAAGGAGCACGTCGCGGCATTCGCAACATGGCGGCCCCGCTTGAGTGCCGAGATGCTGATCCTGGTCAGCTCACTCTACTTCGTTCTGTTCAGCAATGCGGTCTTCTGGAAGGCGGCCGTGCCGATACCGACAGACTGGACATGGACGCTGTCCATGTTCCTGCTGGTGACCGCGATCCAAGGGATCTGGTTATCCATGCTGGTGTGGCAACGCACGGCACGCATCGTGCTGACGACGCTGATCCTGGCCTCTGCGCTGGCCAACCATTACATGGCGGCTTACGGTATCTATATCAATGCGGATATGATCCGCAACGTGCTGAACACGGACTGGCACGAGGCTACCGATCTTGTCGGTGTGGATGTGCTGCGGCCCATATTGCTGACGCTGCCGGCTATCGTCGTGCTGTGGCGGGTCAGCCTGCGGCACCTTCCGTGGCGACGAGCGCTGCTGGCGCGCTTGGTATTCGTGCTGGCGATGGTGCTGATTGGCATCGTCGGTGCATTCCCCTCGCTGCAACCGCTGACTTCGTTTCTACGCAACCAACGTGAAGTGCGCTACCTGGTTACACCCACTAACATGCTGGTGTCTCTCGCAAAAGTAGTCAGCGAGGAGCCGCCTGGCCGGACGCGCGTCCAACTCCCGATCGGTGAGGATGCCATGCAGTCGCCACCAGCCACCATGCGCAAGCCGCGTTTGCTGGTACTAGTGGTGGGCGAAACGGCCCGTGCGGCCCACTGGGGCCTCAATGGCTATGCCCGCCAAACCACGCCAGAACTGGCGCGTCGCAACGTCCTCAACTTCCCCCATGTTACCGCCTGTGGCAGCAGCACCGAGGTCTCGTTGCCATGCATGTTCTCGCCCTACGGCCGCGAGAACTACAACGAGAAGGCGATCCGAGGACACGAATCGTTGATGCACGTACTGCAGCGGGCAGGCATTTCCACGCTGTGGCGCGACAACCAGTCCGGGTGCAAGGGTGTATGCACCGGTTTGCGGACGGAGGACATGCAGGCAAGCAGCGACCCGGAATTGTGCCTGGGTAAACGATGCTACGACGGCATCCTGTTGGAAGGTCTGGACGAAGCTGTGGAGCCCCATGGCGGCGACCGGGTCATCGTGCTGCACATGCTTGGCAACCACGGCCCGAACTACTTCGAGCGTTATCCGCCAGCCTTCCGCCGCTACACGCCCGTATGCGAGACCTCCGACCTGGGCCGCTGCAGCCGTGGGCAGATCATCAACGCCTACGACAATGCGCTGCTCTACACTGATCACGTTCTGGCCGGAGCCATCGACCGGTTGGAGACGCTATCCGGCTACGACACCGCCCTGCTTTACGTCTCCGATCACGGCGAATCGCTGGGGGAGAAGGGTCTGTACCTGCACGGCATGCCCTATGCCATCGCGCCAGAGGAACAGTTGCAGGTGCCGATGGTCGCCTGGTTCTCCGATGGTTGGCGCCGTTCGACAGGGCTCGACGCCGCCTGCCTGCGGCGGCAAAGCATGGCCGTGTACAGTCATGACAACCTGTTCCATACCCTGCTGGGGCTGACCGATGTCAAAACCGCGCTCTATCGCCCCGACGACGACGTTTTTCTGACCTGTCGGGCCGGAGACTCGGCGGCATCGCGAGATGCACCATGACCTCGCCGCCCGTCGTCATTCCGCTCTTCAACGAGCGAGGCAACATCGCTCCTCCGGTTCGTGAAGTCGTGCATCACCTGCGCGGTCGCGTCGCGTTCGACATCCTCTGCGTGGATGACCCGTTCGAGGACGACACGCGCAGCGTACTAGCCACCCTGGAAAGCCGAAGTTCCCGAACTTCGTGTGCTCGTACACCCGTGTCATTGCGGGCAGAGTTCCACAACCCCTGCCGCCCGTCCAGCGGCACTGGCTGCATCAGCGACGCGTCCAGCGTGGTCAACGCATAGCGATAGGTCGGATAATCCGAAAGCGTGCCCGACGCATCGTCATCACCGCCCAGCCACGGCACCCCGCGCCGGTGCGCCAGACGCAGATCGATCTGCGCCGGTCCCCCATACTGCCGGTGCAGCAATGCCAGCTCCACCGACGTGGCGTGGCGGCGCCGGTTCCCGCGGATGCCGGCGAATGTTTGCCTCAATACAGATCGACTGGATCGATATCCAGCGACCAGCGCGCCTTGCGCGCTTGCGGCAGTGCGTGGATCGGAAGCAGCGCCATGTCGAGCAGGCTGTGCAGTGGAGGTCGTTGTGCCGCAGACAGCAGCAATTGCGCCCGGTACAGGCCCGCGCGCTTCGGCATGGGCGCCGGGATCGGATCGTATATCGTCACCGGATTTTCGTCCCGGCAGCCTGCTGGCATCGAGGCCAGGGAGGTTTCCAATGCCTGTCTCGCGGCGCGAAGAAAAGCCTGTGCGGTATCCATGTCGCGCGCTTCCGCGCGCAGCAGGGCGAGGTGACTGAAAGGCGGAAATCCGGCGGCCTGGCGTTGCGCCAGTTCGCTCCCGGCGAATGCCGGATAACCACCGCCGATCAACTGATGCAGCAATGGATGGTCGGGATGGTGGGTCTGCCACCAGACTTCGCCCGGACGCTGCGATCGACCGGCGCGGCCCGCGACCTGGAGCAACTGCTGGGCGAGCTTTTCGTGCGCGCGGAAATCGGAGGAGAACAGGCCTTCGTCGATGCCGACCACCACGACCAGGGTCAGATTGGGCAAGTCGTGGCCCTTGGCCAGGATCTGGGTGCCGACCAGGATGCCGGGCTGCTCGCCGATCCGGTCGAGCAGTTTGGCCAGACCGTCGCGGCGCTGGGTGGTGCCACGGTCGATCCGCAGCACCGGAACCGTATCGAAGTGTCTGGCAAGCAGTTCCTCCAGCCGCTCGGTGCCGACCCCCTGCGGCTGCAACGCCAGGCTCTCGCAATCGGGACACGCTTCCGGCGCCTGCTGGCGATGGCCGCAGTGGTGGCAAAGCAGGCGTCGACCATTGTCATGCACGGTCAATGGCGTATCGCAGCGCGGGCATTGCGCGTTCCAGCCGCAATCGTGGCACATCAGGACTGGCGCATAGCCGCGCCGGTTCTTGAACACCAGCACCTGACCGCCGGTGGCGACGGCCCGGCCGATGGCGTCGAGTGTCTCCGGAGCCAGGCCGGCCTGCAGTGGCCGCTTGCGGACATCCAGAATCCGTACCCTGGGTGGCAAGGCATCGCCGGCGCGCATTCGCAGCCGCAGATGCCGGTAACGACCCTGCCGGACGTTGTGCAGGGATTCCAGGGATGGCGTCGCGCTGCCCATGACCACCGGGACCGCGAGCGCCTTGCCGCGCACCAAGGCGAAATCCCGCGCGTGGTAACGGATTCCGTCCTGCTGCTTGTAGCTGCCGTCGTGTTCCTCGTCGATCACGATCAGGCCCGCTTCGGGAAGCGGCGTGAATACCGCCGAGCGGGTACCGACAATGACACGCGCTTCCCCGCGTCGGGCAGCGGCCCAGACGCGCGCCCGCTCAGCATCGTTCAGGCCCGAATGCAGCGCATGCACGGTCGCCCCCAGGCGGGTGCGGAAACGTGCCAGCATCTGCGGCGTCAGGCCGATTTCGGGGACCAGTACCAGCGCTTGCCTGCCACGCGCCAGACAGTGGGCGATGGCGTGCAGATAGACCTCGGTCTTGCCGCTGCCGGTGATGCCTTCCAGCAGGAACGGAGCGAACCCGTCAGTGGCGACCAGCGCGTCCACGGCGGTCTGCTGCTCAGGGTTCAGGAGCGGCGCCGCCGCGGTCGCCGAAGGTGCCGTGGCAACCGTGGCGACCCGCTCGGCGAAGCCACGCTTGTGCAGACCGCGCACGGCTTCGCGCCATTTCTCCATCCGCGCGGCCAGGGTGTCTTCGGCGGCCGGGCCAGCCGCCAGCCATTCGGCTATCTGGCACGGACGGCTGCCCTGGCGCAATTGCGCGCGCCGCGCCGCTCCTTCCGCCGTCAGTTGCCAGCTCCAGGCCTGAGTATCCGGCAAGGCGTCGCCGTGCCGTATCGAAGTCGGCAGTGCGGTGGCGAACACTTCGCCCGGTGGCTCATGGGTATAGCGCGCCAGCCATTGCAGCGACTCGGCCAGTTCGCCGTCGAGCAGGGGCGCGGCATCGAGTATCTCCAACGCTGGACGCAATCCGGGCGGGGCATCGGATACGGGAGAAACCACATCCATGACGATGCCGACCAGCTCACGGGTTCCGAACGGAACCCGGACGCGCCGTCCGATGTCGTCGGAGGCCGGCATGCGCTCCGGCGGCGGCAGGTAATCGAACATCCGTGGCAGCGGTACCGGCAGCGCCACACGCAGCAGGGCAGGGGGCATGGACATTGCCGACCAGTTTAGAGGTTGGTGCCGGTCTTGTAAGGCGACCTGTTCTGTCGCCACCGCCGTGAGACGAACCCGGGCGGAAAGCGCATGTCGGTCGGCGCATGGAAGAAGAGTCGGAAAATGCCTCCGAATGATGCCGGGTTGTGTGACATCTTTGTGTCGGATTCGATAAAACGAGTGTAAGCCGATGTTGTGGTTGGACATCTCGGTTTATCCACAGCGGATGTGGATAAGCCTGTGCAGTGTTGCATTGATCCACGCGCGGTTGTCGTCATCACGACCCGAAATCCTGGTTTGGACAAAAAAACACCAATAAGGAAAATTTCAAATAAATCATGGCGTTATCTGTGGAACACGGTTTTGCCCCAAGGGCGAGAATGAACGAGCTCCGCGCCGGGAGCCGGGAAAACGACGTTGTGTACAACCTGAAAACGGCATGGTCCTTGCGGGGCCTGGCTGGAACGGATTTTGCGGAGTTGTCAAGCGAATCGCGCATGGTGCAATCGAATTGCATTGCCCCGAAAATACCCGACCGATGACTTCCCCTCTTTCCTCATCGAAGGCCTCCGCGATCTCGGACCGGGAGGCGTTCCTGACACGGGTCGAATGCCGCGCATATGCCATGCTCTGGCTGCAGAGCGGTGATCCTGTCGCCGCGGAAAAGTCGTTGATGGCGGTGATCCGGGTGTTTTGCGCTCATGCCAGGGAGCTGCCACCGGCAGACTGGCCATTGCGTTTCTGGCGTCTGCTGCTGCTGACGCCGGCGGCGGAAGCACAAGGGCATTGGCCGCCGGCGCTGGGCTGGCTGGCGGACCTGCCGCCGGAGCCTCGGCGTGCGCTGTTGCTGAGGCTGGTGGCCGGGCTGCTCGAAACCGATGCCGCCTTGGCATTGGAAATCGAGCCGACCGCTTATGAGCAGTTGCTGACCGAGGTCTGCCCGCTGGATGCGCAGGGCCGGCCGGATATCGAGGCATGGCGGCAACGCGCGGGGAGCGTGTACCAGCAAGTGCGGGCGCTGGAACAATCATCCCCGGAGACGGAACGTTTGCGGCGGATACGCGCCACGGTATTGAGCAGGATCGTGAAACGGGAGCGGATGGCGGAAGAGACGGACGCATCCGGGGAAGCGCCGCCGCGGAGCACGCCGGCCTGGAGCGAACCGGCGCGGTCGCGGTCGCGTGGACGCTGGCGCTGGGCGGCGTTGGTCCTGGTCCTGGCCGGGGCGGGTGGCGCGACGGCGTGGTTCTTCCAGGACGGGTCCCCGGCACCCGGGTCCGAGGCATCGGCTTCGCAGGCGGCGGCCGTCGCGCACAATGTCCTGAGCGCTGTCGCCGACGCCGCCATCATTCGGCAGGAAGATCTCGCGCCCGAACGGGGCATCGCGGTACGTACCGATGCGCCATCACTGCCGCGATCATTGCCGGAGGTCGAGGCCCCGGCGGATCAGTTGGCGTTTTTCCTCTGGTATGCGGCGGGTGCGCCCGAAACCCGGTTCGAACGTGGCGTTCCCGATACGGCGAACGAATCCAGAGCCATCAATGCCGATCCCGCAGGTTCGGAAGCCATCGCGGTCGCAATGCCCGACGAAAGCAGCCTGGTCGACTACCAGCAGGCCTGGGCCGAACTGAGCGATGCGCAACGCACGCAGGTTCGGCAGACAGCGGAGGCGTTTGCCCGGCTGGATCAGGCCATGCAGGCGCAATTGCATCTGCGGTACTGGCAACTGGATGGCATCGAACAAAGGGGCTGGTTGCTGGGTCCGAAACTGGGTCCGCGCTACTACTCGCTGCAGCCGTTGATCGGACTGGTGGCGGAATCGGAACGGATGCCGTTGCTGACATTGCTGCGGGGTTTCGACGAGCGCCAGCTTGAGCAGGTCGCGGTACTGGCGCAGCGAGTGCAGCCACAGGACCGCGATGCTTTGCGTCGGGAATTGCTGCGGGTTCCAGCCGACAAGCGCGATGGCTGGCTGTCGCGGCGCGTGCGGCAATGATGTCGCGGCAACGTTGATCCGGTCCGGTCCTTCATGTGCGTGACGAAAGCGTCCGATGCGGGCGCTTTCGCCGATGCGATGGAACGAACGGGGCCGGGTCCGTATCCATTCATGGCCGGATGATAGAATTTTCGCCCTTCCGGCCCGGTATCGGCGCACCCGCGCGGCCGTAGTCGGCTTTCCGTGATTTCTCATGTCTTCCTCAACTGCTGCCGCGCCACGCTTCCGGCGCGAGTTGCTCGGCACCGCTTTGCTCGCGTTACCGCTGGTGCTGGGTCATGTCTCCACGGGCCTGATCGGTTTCATCGACAACGTCATCGCCGGCCACCACGGCACGCGGACCTTGGCCGCGGTGACCGTCGGGACTGCATTGCTGTGGCTGCCGATGATGGTGCCGATCGGCACGCTGATCTCGCTGACCGCTTCCGTCTCGCAATTGGACGGAGCCGGACGCGACAAGGAGATCGGTCCGCTGTTCCGGCAGGCGTTGTGGCTGTCGGTGGTGATGGGGGCGCTGCTGTTCGGCATGCTGACCCTGATCTCGCGGTCGCTGGCCATGCTCGGCATCGCGCCGGAAATCGTGCCTGGCGCCGAAGCATTCCTGAGCGCGGTGCGCTGGGGCGTGCCCGGCCTGACGCTGTATTTCTGTATGCGCTATCTCAGCGAAGGCATGCATTGGACGCTGCCGACGATGATCTGCGGGTTCAGCGGCCTGCTGCTGCTGGCGCCGCTGGGCTATGTGCTGACATTCGGCAGGTTCGGATTGCCGGAAATGGGCGCGGGCGGCCTGGGCCTGGCCTCGGCCATCATGATGTGGGCGCAGGCCGGGGCATTTGCACTGTACCTGATGACGACCAGGCGGTTCGCTGCGCTGCAGCTGTTCTCAAGGTTCGATCCGCCGCGTTGGTCGGTGATCGGTCCGTTGTTGAAGACCGGGTTGCCGATCGGAATCACGATCACGATGGAAGGCGGACTTTTCATCACCACCGCCTTGCTGATTTCGAGCCTGGGCGAAGTGCAGGCCGCGGCGCACCAGATCGCGGTCAACGTTGCCCAACTCTGTTTCATGCTGCCGATGGGCGTGGCCGAGGCCACGACCGTGCGCGTCGGCCATGCACTGGGGCGCGGCGACGGTCCGGGGCTGCGTCGTGCCGCCAATGCGGGTTATGTCATCGTGCTGGCCACGCAGGCCTGGTCGGCGTGCGTACTGCTCTTCGGCCACGATCTGGTGGTCACGGCCTATACGCGCGATGTCGCGGTGACGGCGCTGGCATCGACGCTGCTGCTGTTCGCGGCGGCCTTCCAGTTCCCCGATGGCATCCAGGTGCTGTCGGCGGGAGCGCTCAGGGGGCTGCGCGATACCCGCGTGCCCATGCTGCTGGCATTGTTCTCCTACTGGGTGCTGGGCATGCCGCTGGGCGCCTGGCTGGGCCTGGGCCTGGGCTGGGGGCCGCAGGGCATGTGGATCGGTCTGATCGCCGGTCTGGCCGCCGCCGCGGTCCTGATGGGGCTGCGCTTCCGGTACAGTAGCCGGCGACTGGCCCGGCGGCTGACTGGCCCGCCGGCCGGACAATGACTTATGGAGCATGAAGCCGTGCCGTGCGACCCGTTATGCTAACGGCGTAATTCGTCCCGCTTCCTGCTCTGGAGTTCGATCTCAATGAATCAACCCGTCCCCCGCCGTCCGACCGGTTTCTTTCGTGGACTGTGGAATGTTCTGAACTTTTTCCGTCAGCTGGTCCTGAATCTGGCGTTCTTCGGATGCCTGTTCCTGATCCTGCTGATCTTCGTCATCGCCGCGGTCCAGGGGGGGGGCATCCAGCCGCTGCAGGATCGCACCACGCTGGTGATCGCGCCCGAAGGTCGCCTGGTCGAACAGTACACGAGCGATCCGATGACGCGCGCGCTGGTCAGGGCGATGGGCAGCAAGCGCGGCCAGGAAGTGCAGCTGCGCGATTTGCTGCAGGCGATCGAGCGCGCCGGGACCGATGGCCGGATCGAGCGGGTGTTCCTGCGGGTGGACAAACTGTCCGGCGGCGGCATGGCCTCCCTGCGCGAGGTTGCGCAGGCGCTCGCCGGTCTGCGCGCTTCGGGCAAACAGATCGTCGCCTTCGGCGAAGGCCTGAACCAGGCGCAGTATCTGCTGGCGGCACAGGCCAACGAGGTCTATGTGGACCCGATGGGTGGCGTGCTGATGGAAGGATTGGGCCGCTACCGCCTGTATTTCCGCCAGGCGCTGCAGGACAAGCTGGGTGTCGACGTGCACCTGTTCCGGGTCGGCGAGTACAAGTCCGCGGCCGAGCCCTATGTCCTCGATGCGGCCTCGCCCGAGGCCAAGGAAGCCGACCTGTACTGGATGAACGATCTCTGGCAGCGCTATCTGGACGATATCGCCGCCGCGCGCTCGCTGGACCGTCAGGAACTGGCCGGGAGCATCGACCGGTTCCCGCAGGAGCTACAGGCCGTGGGCGGCGATCAGGGGCAGTACGCCTTGCAGCACAAGCTGGTGGATGGGCTGAAAACGCTGCAGGAGGTGGAGGACATGCTGGCTGAATCCGGCGTTGCCGATCCCGATTCCGACAACGGATTCCGCAGCGTTTCGCTTGATGGCTACCTATTCCATCTGAACAGCAAGCGCGCCGCGATGGACAAACGCCCGCAGGTCGCGGTGGTGGTGGCTGAAGGCGAGATCAGCGGCGGCGAACAGCCACCCGGCACGGTCGGTGGTGAATCCACTTCGGCGCTGTTGCGTTCCGCCCGCGACGACGACGATGTCAAGGCGGTGGTGCTGCGCGTGAATTCGCCGGGCGGCGAGGTTTTCGCTTCCGAACAGATCCGCCGTGAAATCGTCGGCCTGAAGGAGGCGGGCAAGCCGGTGGTGGTATCGATGGGCGATCTGGCCGCTTCCGGCGGCTACTGGATCAGCATGAATGCCGATCGCATCTATGCCGATCCTTCGACGATCAGCGGCTCGATCGGCATCTTCGGTCTGCTGCCGAACATCACCCGTACCCTGGACAGGATCGGCGTGCACAGCGATGGTGTCGGCACCGAGCGTCTGGCCGGGGCATTCGACATCAGCAAGCCGCTGGATCCGGCCGCCGCCGAGGTCATCCAGTCGATCGTCGACAAGGGCTATGCCGATTTCACCGGCAAGGTGGCCGAAGCCCGCCATCAGTCGGTGGAAGCGATCGATGCGGTCGCCCGCGGACGCGTATGGAGCGGCTCGCAGGCGAAGGATCGCGGTCTGGTCGACGAGTTGGGCGGCCTGAGCCAGGCGATCGCCGCCGCCGCCGGGCAGGCGAAGCTGGGCGCATCGGGCAAGTACCGTATCCGCTACATCGAGAAGGACGAGTCGCCGTTTGCGCAGTTCTCCGCCGGATTGGCGGGCAGCCATATGGGTTCGGCCTGGTTGCGGGATTCGGGCATGGCCAGCCTGCTGCTGGCGCGCAACGGCATTCCGGAGCTGGATGCGCAACTGCGCTTCGTCGAAAAGGCGGCCCAGCGCGGGGCGGGCGCACCGGTCGAGCCGCTGGCCTATTGCTTCTGCGGACTGTAAGCCGCGCGCCGGACTGTCTCGAACGCCGCCTCTTCGTGATCGAAGGGCGGCGTTTTCTTTGTGCCGCTTCCGCTGCTGCGGGAGATGGCCGATGCGGCCTGCCCGCGCCGGTTTCATGCAGATGAAACGCGAGGGAAACCAGGCGCTATGCTTACCGCTTCCATCAGAGGGGCTGGATCATGTTGAAGCGGCGTTGGCGATTGGATGGACAGACGGCGCTGGTCACGGGCGCCAGTGCCGGAATCGGATTGGCCATCACGCGTGAACTGTTGGGATTCGGCGCGAACGTGCTGATGGTGGCGCGCGACGAAGATGCCTTGATGAACGCGCGCGACGAACTGGGGGACGAGTTTCCCGAAGCCGATGTCGCCGCGATGCCGGCCGATGTCTCCGGCGACGAGGACCGGCAGGCGATCCTGGATTGGGTCGAGGACCAGGGCAACGGGCTCAATATCCTGGTCAACAACGCTGGCGGCAATGTCAGCAAAGCGGCGGTGGACTATACCGAGGACGAGTGGCGGGAAATCTTCGAGACCAATCTCTTTTCCGCCTTCGAGCTGTCGCGCTATGCGCATCCGCTGCTGTTGCGGCATGCCATGTCCAGCATCGTCAATGTCGGCAGCGTTTCGGGCCTGATCTCGGTGCGCACCGGCGCGCCGTACGGCATGACCAAGGCGGCCTTGCATCAGCTCACCCGCAATCTGGCGGTGGAATGGGCCGAGGACGGGATACGGGTCAATGCCGTGGCGCCGTGGTACATCCGGACGCGGCGTACTTCCGGCCCGTTGTCCGATCCCGATTACTACGAGGAAGTGATGACGCGTACGCCGATGCGCCGGGTGGGAGAGCCGGAGGAAGTGGCGGCGGCCGTCGCTTTCCTGTGCCTGCCGGCATCGAGCTATGTGACCGGCGAATGCATCGCGGTCGATGGCGGATTCCTGCGCTACGGGTTCTAGGAAGCGTCCCTGGCCGAATCGAGCATGCAGATCTCGGGCGTCACCGCGTGCTCGGGGACTTCGATGTTCATGGCCAGGGCCAGGTGATCGGAATGCGCCGCGCGCATTGCGCGGACATTCGAACAGTTCAGGTCTTCGCTGACCAGGATATGGTCGATGGCCTTCTGCGGCCGCCAGCTCGGGAACGTCAGCACATCGTGCAGCGGCGGGCCCAGCCGGGTGTGCCGGAACAGGACTCCCATCTCCGGGTCGGCCACCCGGCAGTTGAAATCGCCCATCAGCACGGTGTTCGGGTAGTCGGACAGCAGTTCGGCGATGAATGCCAGTTGCGCCTGCCGCGACTTCGCGCCCAGCGACAGATGCGCGACCGCCACGGTCAGGCTGCGCTTGTCGCGGCCGAACGCAGCGATCAACACGCCACGGCCCTTGATGCGGCCGGGCAGCGTGTGGTTTTCCACCTGCATCGGCACCAGTTTGCTCAGCAGGCCATTGGCACTGGAAGCAACGCCGCCGACGCTGCGGTTGGGCTGGTGCGTCCAGTAACCGAAACCGGCGCGCTCGGCCAGATAGTGCGTCTGGTTGGTGAAGCCGGAGCGCAGACTGCCCGGATCGGCCTCCTGCAGACCCACGATATCGTGCTCGCTGGCCAGTTTGGCGATGGTGTCCAGACTGGTCCGTTTGCTTCCCAGCGGCAGCGCGTGCGACCAGCTGCGAACGACATAGTCGCTGTATCTGCGGGTGCTTGAGCCAGCCTGGATGTTGGCACTGAGCAACCGCAGGGTGCGGCTCGTGGATTCGGAGCGCGTCTCTTTCATCGTCTTGCTGGCTTGCGGGTCCCCATGCGCATGGCGCTTCTTACAGAGCGGTCGCTTTGCGCTCCTGTTCGATCAGCCACTCGACGGTGGCCAGCATGCCCTTGAAGCCGCTGGCGTTCACGGTGACGGTGTGCTTGCCGTTGACGACCATGGAAGGCGTGCCTTCGATCTTGCTCTGCACTTCGAACTGCTGCGCGCGCTTCAGCTTCGCGTCGATGCGCGCATCGGCGAAGGTCCGGGCGAACGTACCGGCATCGACACCGTATTGGGAATAGAAGTTCGCGAAATCGTTGGGCGTGACGCCGGTGATGCGGCGGTTCTGCACCGCATCGAACATGTCATCGTGGCTCTGATCGAGGATGTTCAGTTCCTCGGCCGTGTAGTAGGCCCGTGCGAACGGGTCCCAGATGCCGCCGAACACGCCGGGGACGCGGATGAAATTCACGTCTTCGGGCAGAGTGCGCTGCCATTCGTCGAGTTCCGGCTCGAAATGGGCGCAGTGCACGCAGGTATAGCCGAATATTTCCGTGACCTCGATCTTGCCCGTGCCGGGCAGCAGCGGGCGGCCATCGGCGATTTCGACGTAATCGGTGCCGGCGACCGGCGCCGGTCCCGCGTTGTTGCCCGAGGCCGAGCCGGTGGCCGTGGCGGAAGATTGCTGTTGCGCCGTCGGCGCCTGTTGTGAGGTGCAGGCTGCCAGCACCAACAGGGCGGGAGCCAGGGCCAGGATCATACGCAGCTTCATTACTGTCTCTCCCAAAATGAGGGTCTTCGGATTGGCCGGGCACGCGCACGGCGGGCCGAGGGCCGGGACGGTCTATCCTACGCCACCGGCCTACTTGCCGGCGTTGTTGTGCTCACGCGCGATCAGCCAGTTGGCGATACGCAGCGTGGCATCCGGGTTGCTGGCCGGAATCCGGTATTTGCCGTTGATGACCAGGGTCGGGGTGACATCGGTACCGGTGCGGCGGACGAAGTCTTCCGCGCGCTGCACGTTGGCCGCGACTCCCGCGCTGTTCAACGCGGTGACGAACTGGGCCGAACTGACACCATAGCTGGCATAGAAGGTTCCCAGTTCCTGATCGCTGGGATTGCGCGGCAGGCTGCCCTTGACGTGCAGGGCCTCGAATACCGCGTCGTGGCTTCTGTCGAGAATGCCCAAGGACTGCGCGGCATAGTAGGCGCGCGCGTAGGTATTCCACATGCGCCCGAAAGGCGCCGGCAGATTCACCGTGCGGACGTAATCGGGCTGCTTTTTCTGCCAGGCTTCGAGCGGCATTTCGAATGCCGCGCAATGCGGGCAGGTGTAGCCGAACACCGTGACCACTTCGACCTGACCGGCGTCGAGCGGAGCCAGGGGCGTGGGGTGGCCGGCGACTTCATGGTAGTCCTGCCCGGCGACAGGCGACTCCACCGATGCCTGGGCATTGAAAGCCAACAGCAGCGGAGCGATCGCGCAAAGCAGTAAACGGAAAATGGAAGTCTTGGTCATGGGTGCCTGAGCCTGAAAATGCAGCGCCGGCAAGTCAATGCCGGCGCGGGAGCAAGAACTGCACGAACTTCGACCGTGAAACAGCGGTCGAGTTCAGGATTGCTGTGAAGCCGGGCTTTCGCTGGCGGCCGGCTCCGCATCGGTCGCGGGTGCGGCATCATCCGCTGGCTGGGCCGAACCGGTCGGCTGCTCGGCGGCCGGTGCGGGCTCTTCCGGTGCGGCCGTCTGTACGGCCGCAGCGCTGGCGACGTTGTAAATGATGTCGTCCTGGGCCGAGTGCAGGCCTTGCAGATAGCTGGCCAGCGCATCGATTTCCTGGTCGGTCAGGCCATGCGCGATCTGCGACATGATATTGAAGTAGGACGGGTCCTTCTCCTCGGTCACGCCGGTGCGGTATTCCTGCAGACGCTGTACGACGTAAGGGGCGTGCTGGCCGCCGACGCGGGGATAGGCCGCGCCCGGATTGCCGCCGCCGCTGGGACCGTGACAGGCGATGCAGGCCGGAATGTCGCGGGTCCTGTCGCCGCCCCGGTAGAGGCGCTGGCCGATTTCGTAGAACTTCATGCCCTCATAGGGGCCTTTCCCGGTGATCAATGTCTCGTCGGCCGTGCCGGCATGGCCGGTCTGGCGGGAGAAATAGGCGCCGAGGTCGCGCATGTCCTGCGCGCCGAGCGCATTGACGAAGGGCACCATCGCGATGACCGCGCCGGAGGTGCGCTGGCCGCTGGCGATCAGCGATATCTGCCGGGCCATGTAACGTTCGCTTTGACCGGCGGTGCGCGGATAGGCATCGACTACGGAATTGCCGTCGCCGTTGTGACAGGCGATGCAGGCCGAGGACAGAGCCTCGCCGGTGGCCGGATCACCCCAGTGGGTGGTGCCCAGATCGACCGGAGCGGCATAGGCGAACGGATCGATTTCGCCCGCGGGTTCCGCTGGCGCCGGAGCGCCTTCGGCCTGAGTGGCGGCTTCTTCGACGGGCGCGCTGTCGGCGACCGGAGGCGTGCCTGAATCCTGGGCGGCGTAGGCGACTGCGGTGGCGACCACCGCCAAGCCGGCGATGGCTAAAACGCGAGCATGGCGCATGTGCTAAGGCTCCGAAAACCCTGTGGGACGAAAGACGCCGTCTTTGGCGTGAAACAGGCGGATTATCCCCGCGACCGGGTGCGCCGGTCAATGAACCCGACCGATCGGCCCGAAAACCGCGACATCGTGCCATCCTATGCCGATGCCGAATCTTCTCGCCAATGCCCAATATCTCCTCGCGGCCCACAATCGCCAGCAATTGCCGGTGGACGATGGCTGGGAAGTCGCGTTTGCCGGCCGCTCCAATGCAGGTAAATCCAGCGCGCTCAATGCGTTAGTCGGCCGCAACGCGTTGGCGCGTGTCTCCAGGACGCCCGGCCGCACGCAACAGCTGGTCTTTTTCCAGGTCTGGCCACAGCGCTGTCTGGTGGACTTGCCGGGCTATGGCTATGCCAAGGTACCGCAGGCCTTGCAGGCGCACTGGCAGGCATTCGTCGATGGCTATTTCCGCAGTCGCACTGCACTGCGGGGACTGGTGGTGGTAATGGATATCCGCCATCCACTGAAGGAGTACGACCGCCAGATGCTCGGTTATGCCACTGCTCGCGGATTGCCGGCCCATGTCCTGCTGACCAAGGCGGACAAGCTGGGCAGGGGAGCGCAAATGAACGCATTGCAGGCGGTCCGCAAGCAAATGCTGGAGGCCTTCGGCGACCAGGCCAGTGTCCAGGCCTTTTCCGGCGAATCCAGGCTGGGCGTGGAGGAAGCGCGCGCGGTGGTGTCCGGATGGCTGGAACTGGATGCGGCAGCGGACCGGCAGGACTGAGCGCGCCGATCGACGGGTGCGGGCGGCTCGCGCAATCTACACATGGAAAAGCTGGCCAACCAGGTTGGCCGCGCCCATTGCCATCGCACCCCAGAAGCCCACCCGCAGTGCGCCTTTCAGGATCGGAGCGCCGCCGGTCCAGGCGGCCAGTCCGCCCGAGATCAGCAGGCCGGCGATGGTGACTGCGGTGGTGACCGTTGCGATATGCCGATGTGGTGCCAGCAGCGTGGCCGCGATCGGCAACATTGCGCCGGCACAGAAAGCGGAGGCCGAGGCCAGGGCGGCCTGAACCGGGCGGGCACGCAGGGTCTCGGTGATGCCCAGTTCGTCGCGGGCATGCGCGTCCAGGGCGTTCTTCGCGGTCAATTGCTGTGCGACTTGGCGCGCCAGATCGTGGCTGAGTCCCCTCTGCTCGTATATCCAGGTCAGCTCGTCCAGCTCATGTCCCGGATTGAGGTGCAATTCGCGCTGTTCCAGCGTGAGATCGGCCTTCTCGGCATCGGCTTGCGATTGCACGGATACATATTCGCCCGCCGCCATCGACATGGCGCCGGCGACCAGCCCGGCGATTCCAGTGGTCAGGATGGTTTCGGCGCCGGCACCGGCCACGGCCACGGCCACGCCGACCACCAGGCCGGCGACCGAAACCATGCCGTCATTGGCCCCCAGCACTGCAGCGCGCAGCCAGCCGACACGTTGCGAACGATGGTGTTCGGCATGAACAAGCGGCTTCGATTTATCCGGCATAGGGACCAAGCCTACGCCGTTGCCGCCCGCTGTTCCACGCAAGGGCCATGGCAGGCGACGGCATCCGGATGAACAGGTCGCTGCGAGCCGGCATTACCAGCGGTTCCGGGAGCAAGCTATAGTGGCGCCCTTCGGGATGGTCGATCAGCATCATCACTTAAGTATTCACTCATTGAGAGTTCGCGCCTTGTCGAGTCCCAGTCACGTTGCCGATACCCCGGTCACTGATCGTCGCCAATTGCTGGAAGCGCTCAGCAAGGGCGAGAAGCCCAGATCCGCGTGGCGCATCGGGACTGAACACGAAAAGTTCGGATTTCGCCTCGACGATCTGCGTCCGCCGGCTTTCGATGGAGAGCGCGGCATCGAAACCTTGCTCAAGGGGCTGGTCCGGTTCGGCTGGCAGCCGGTCGAGGAGGACGGACGCGTCATTGCGCTGTTGCGCGATGGCGCCTCGGTCACGTTGGAGCCGGCGGGCCAGTTGGAGCTGTCCGGCGCGGTGCTGGAAAGCATCCACCAGACCTGTGTGGAGGTCTGCACGCACCTGCGCGAGGTGAAAACCGTCTCCGACCAGCTCCGGCTCGGATTTCTCGGCATGGGGTTCCAGCCCAAATGGGCCCGGGAGGACATGCCGTGGATGCCGAAGGGGCGTTATCAGGTCATGCGCAATTACATGCCCAAGGTCGGCAAGCTGGGCTTGGACATGATGACGCGCACCTGTACCGTGCAGGTGAACCTGGATTTCGCCAACGAAGCGGACATGATCAAGAAGTTCCGCGTCTCGCTGGCGTTGCAACCGGTGGCGACGGCGCTGTTTGCCGATTCGCCCTTCACCGAGGGACGGCCCAATGGCTACCTGAGCTACCGCTCGCATATCTGGACCGATACCGATCCCGATCGTACCGGCATGCTGGACTTCGTGTTCGAGGATGGATTCGGCTACGAGCGCTATGTCGATTATCTGCTGGAGGTGCCGATGTACTTCAGCTACCGCGAAGGCCGCTACATCGATGCCAGCGGGCAGCGTTTCCGCGACTTCCTGGCCGGCAAGCTGCCGGCGTTGCCGGGTGTGCTGCCGACCCTGCGTGACTGGTCCGACCATATGACGACGGCTTTCCCGGAGGTCCGGTTGAAGCAGTACCTGGAGATGCGTGGCGCCGATGGCGGATCGTGGGATCGCCTCTGTGCTTTGCCCGCGTTCTGGGTCGGGCTGCTGTACGACGGCGCATCCTGTGACGCGGCCTGGGACTTGGTGAAGGATTTCACGATGGAGGAGCGCCATGCGTTGCGCGATGGTGTTCCGAAATACGCATTGAAGCTGCCTTTCCGCAAGGCGACAGTCCGGGAACTGGCAATCGAAGCGCTGAAGATTTCACATGCGGGATTGCAGCGGCGTGCTTGCCTCAATGAACAGGGCGCGGATGAGGCCGGTTTCGTCGAGCCCATGATCGAGATGGCACTGGCCAACGATACGCCTGCCGAGCAGAAACTGCGTCTTTTCCATGGACGCTGGGCGGGCAGTGTGGATCCGGTATTCGAGGAATTCGCTTATTGATATCGTCCCTGGTGCGGAGTGCGCCAGGGAGACGATGTATGCCGGGAAAGCGCTTGGTGGCTTTGCCGGCATCGAAGCTTGCGCACGGGAACGTTTCCTCGCCGAGGAAGTGAACGACGATCAATGCGAACTCAGACGGCGCGCTTCAACGATTTTTCCATCGTTGTGGAAACTGGGCAGTTCCGCGCGATACAGCGGAATCTCTTCGTCTTGGTCCCAGGTGATGTCCTGCAGATCGCCGCGCAGATCGTTGCGCGCGCCCTGCGGATTCGGCCATGCCGACATTTCGGTGATGACGGTGACGGTATCGTGATCGACCTTGATGACCTTCAGCAGGCCGTAGGCGGCATTCATCTGCTCCTGGCCTTCATCGCCGGCATTGAAATTGACACCGGAGAACGCGGTCAGCTCGGCGGCGTACAGATCGCCGACCCTGGGGTTGGCCAGGAGCGCGCGCGTGCCGGTGACATCCTGGGCCTGCTGGGTCTGGCCGGCCGCAAGGCATACCGTCGGCATGACAACCAGCATCGCCATGGAGAGCCGCATGGCGCCACGGAAAAACAAAGTCTTCATTGCAACCTCCTCATTGATGGAATGAACAGGGATTCTATCAGCGTGGATGGGCGGCAAGCGGGACGGAATGCTTGCCCGGTCTATTTCGTTCCAAGTCCCTGTTACTTGGTCGTCGTTCCAGGAGTGCGCCTGGCGTGGGGCACGAAAAAACCGCCCATGAAGGACGGTTTTTCCGGTTCCGTGCGCCGCAACAGACAGTCACGGAATGTGCGGGAATCAATCGAAACGGCGGGCTTCGATGATCTTGCCGTCGGCGTAATGCTTGGCGAGCTCGTCGCGAAGAATCGTGATCTTCTCGTTTTCGTCCCAAGTGATGTCTTCCAGGTCGCCACGCAGATCATTGCGCGCGCCTTGCGCATTCGGCCATGCCGACGTTTCGGTGATGACGACGACCTTGTCCGGAGCCACGTCGACGACCTTCATCAGGCCGTAGGCGGATTCCATCGGGTTCTTCACCGCACCATTCTCGTTGAAACTGACGCCGGAGAAATAAGTTACTTCCGCGGCATAGAGATCGCCCACCCGGGGATTGGCCAGCAGCGGATCGAGGTCGCGATCCGACTGGGCTGCGGCGCTGGCCGCGCTCTCGGAAGTCGTGCGACTGTTGTTCTCTCTTGCAGCATTTTGAGCAGCGTCCTGAATCTGCTTGCACCCAGTCATGGCCAGGCAAGACAGCGCGACGGCAAAAATAAAACGATAGGTTTTCATAGTGGTTGCTTCATGATTTGTGCTGAACGGCGCGATTATAGAGGCAATGGATATGTTTTTGTGCGTATTTCGCCGCTGCTTCGTGCAATCCTGTCGAAACGGGTTTTCTCGGCCTCGGGCCAGGCGGGATCACGAATCGGGGATTCCGCCTACCGTGGGGCGAAAAGTGAGGCAAATGGTTTCACATGCGGTGACGGCACGTGTTTCCGGGTGTCGGGACGGAGCGATGCGTGCCGAGAGGCGGGATTTATCGTGATGGCGCCGATGTGCGCGCATCCACGATAGCGATGCTCGCTTTTCTCGATTGCGGTCCGTATCTGGCGCGATCCCCCGTTGCAGGAATCCCCAATGGAGTCATGAACCGCTGTCGCATTCTGACCGGGAAAGCCAGTGGAAATCGTGGAAATCGATGTCGACCCACCCAACGCGGGCGAAGTCCTGATACGGATCGCACATGCGGGCGTATGCCATGCCGATGCTTTCACATTGGGCGGCGACGATCCCGAAGGCGTGTTCCCGGCCGTCTTGGGACACGAAGGCGGTGGAATGCCGCTTCTGGTGGATCAGGGCGATGCGGACGAGTGAAACTGCTCGGAAGCGGAGTCACCGAGATGTTCGACTGCCCATCCGGACAACTGATATCTGGACGCGAAAGATCGGTCCAACGAAAAAGGCCTGTCGAAAGACAGGCCTTTTTTTCATATCGCGGACAAACAGCCGGGAATAATGATGTTGCCGGATTTACAGCGGGCTGACCTTGCGCAGTTCCCAGTGGTTGCCGGCCAGCAGATTCATGCGGTGGCACAGCACATCGCCGGGCAGATTGGTAGTGACGGTCAGATCGATGTGCAGATCTTCCTGTTCGCCGCTGACCTGCGCATTCGGATCGACCTTGGCGAAGGCCATGTCGACAGCGTCCGGATCGTCCTGGCCCTTGCGCCAAAGCTCGAACAGGCGGTCGTTGCGCAAGGCATTCTGCAACTGTTCCGCGAACGCATCCATGCCATTGGCGGTGAAGCTCAGGGCGGGATCATCGCCATGGGCGGCGGCGGGGTCGGGCAGGCGAATCAGATAGCGAACGGTCATGAGTTTTCTCGGGGGAGGATTCGATGCGTCGATTCTACATTTGCCGTTTACTGCTGGCGAAGACATCCATGCGCGGGTTGCATAACGGGTGGCACGCGACATCTTCCTGTCGCTGATCGGCCGAGCGGGAATCCCGGCGTGCAGGGTGACGCCGACAGGAAAGCCGCCCTGCGCAGGAACAGGGCGGCTTGACGAGGATTTCGCGCATCAATACCGGGGAATGGATGCATCCACCAGTGTGGCCCAGGCATCGATTCCGCCATCGACGTTGTAGACCTCGGTGAAACCGAGTGCATTGAAGTGCTCGGCCGCCTGGGCGCTGCGGCCGCCGCGGTGGCAAATGAATGCCAGCGGCGTGTCCTTTGCCAGGTTCTCCAGTTCGTCCATGCCATCGTCATCGAAGGTCTTGAAAGGCAGATTGACCGAGGCGGTGGCGCGCTCTTCCGGCGGGCGGACATCGACCAGGACAAGACTGCCGGCACGGACGCGCTGTTCGGTTTCCTGCACCGGGATGGACTCCACCGGTCTGGGCGCGTTCGGGTTGTCGATGGACAGGCCCTGGCCGCGGAAGTCGTCCACCCAGTCGATGATGATGCCGTTGGCGCGCTTGGCGCTTGCCGGGTCGAACTGGAACCTCAGGCCTTTGGTTTCAGTGGCGATCGCGTTGCCGTTGATCGGCACGATCTGGAACTGGGTCTGGAACTGCGCATTGATCGTCAGTGCCAGTGCGGCGCTCCTGCCGTTGTCGAGCATGGCGCCGCGCAGCTTTTCCGCTGCGGCGGGTGTCACCGTGATGGACGGCGGCGTGCGGTCGACAGGTGGCAGTCCGAGCAACTGGCCCAATTCGCCCGAATTGGCCATCTGCTCGATGATGTCGCTGCCGCCAACCAGTTCTCCGTTGACGTAAAGCTGCGGGATCGTCGGCCAACTGCCGTATTCCTTGATGCCCTCCCGGATTTCCTGGTCGGCCAGGACATCGACGTGCGCATAGGCGACGCCCAGACCTTCGAGCGTTCCGGATGCCTTGGCGGAAAAACCGCATTGGGGCATGCCGGGCTCGCCTTTCATGAACAGAACGACGGGATTGGCTTGCAGAAGTGCCTTGATACGTGCACGCAAGGAGGGGTCCAAGGACATGCTTTCGTACTCCTGATAATAGTGGGCGCCATTCTAAGGCCACCTTGATTAGTGTGCCGTGAGCCGGATTTCAGGTGACGTTAAGCCGAAATCGTCACATCTGGGGAACATTATTGCTCAATTCAAAACAATGACTTGGAGTGTGAATGAATTGTAAATTACACTTTATGGAGGAGCTTCGAAATGTCCCTGACAGGCCCGGTATTGGAGTTGTAATTGTGTAATGCTGAAGTAGAAAAGCCCAAAAAAAACAGGTACTCTTCTCACCGGTTTAGTGAAATCGATTCCGTTTTTCAAGGGATTGGAGGACGGAAAGAGGCAAGCGACACAATGCGGGACCGTATTGTGGAGTTTTCGTTTTACTGAGGTAATGCGGTGTTTGTGGGGAGTTGAAGCCGGTCGACAGACTTGTTTCGGCATCGTGCGGGTTGGGGACTTCTTGAGCTGGGGCAACACCTTGGGAAGCCTGACTCCTGATCATTCGGGAGCAGGTTGGTGCGTCCTGTCGTTTGGGGATTTTCAACATTTGATGCTTGCACGCGCGGGTTCTGCGCGGCTACTGCCCTGTAGACAAAAACTATTCTGTTTTTAGGGGCTGCAACGTGACAACACTGTTCAAACAAACTCCTGCCGACATGGCGAGTCACAGGGCTGCGTCGGGGTCGATCAGTTCTGTTCAAACACGTTCGCGGTCTTTTGCCAGGAGCCAGGGCCGAGGGTTGACCGTGTTGAAAAACGTATTGTCGGCTTGCGGTAGTCGGGTAATGGCGTTGGCGGCGTTGTGCGCCGCAGGGTTGGCAGTGTCCGGTGGCGCATTCGCGCAGGACACCAGCCTCACCCCGACGTCGCGGCAGTTCAGCTGTGATGCGCTTTACGCAGTCAACTCATATGGCGTCAACGGCACCAACGCCGCACAGACGACGCGTGGCGCCTACAAGATATACGACGGCTCCGTCCTGTCCACCCCCGAGTTGATGTACCAGGCGGTTACGCCCGGCAACACCAACTGGGGCTTCAAGGGCGCCGAGAGTACGATCGCATTGGGCAGGTGGGGAGGTACCGGCGAGCTCACCATGTATTCGTGGGCGTTCGATAGCAATACCAATCAGTACATACATTGGGTGCAGAACGCCTCCGCCTCCGCGGGACGTACTCCGACCTCTTTCACGGAGTACCTTGCGGGTAGTACCACCGGTCCCGGTAACTGGTATGCGGGCGGCGAGGTCTATCAGAAAACCGGCATGATCTACATGATCGGCCCCATGGGCGGCAACATGACGAATGGCCGGGTTCGCGTTTTCGATCCCACCAACGGCGCCTATGTGGACAGTGGCGAGTGGGTGCCGACGAGTGCCGACAATACCCTAACGGGCACTGTCCAGGTCCAGGGTGACATGGCCTTCGATGCCGAGGGCAATATTTACACGATCGTCGGCAGAGGCATGGCGAATGCGACATTGATCCGCATCGTCCCCCCGGCGATCGATACAGGAACGGGTTTCCCCGGTGCTGGCGCGTGGAAATACGACATTGTGGCCAATGTTGGATTCACGCTTTCAAACAACCTGTACGGAATGGCATTCCTCAATGGCAGTCTGTTCGCTTCCGTCGGCTCGAGCGTCAGTGAGATCAACGTGTACTCCGGGGCGGTCGATAGCACCATCACTGTACCGTGGACGGTTTATGATCTCGCGTCCTGTCAGACCGCGCCCGTCGTCAAGGGCACGATCTATCACGATCAGAATGGCGACGGCAGCATCAATGGTGATCCCGGACTGGAAGGTGCGGTCGTCGAGCTTTACAAGAACGGTGAATACAAGGCCACCCGCACGACCAGTTCGACGGGCGAATACAGTTTCATCCTGGATGAGACGCAGGGCACATTTTCCATCCGCGTCAGACGTCCGCAGGTTACGGTCAATGGGGGGAAGGTCAATGCGGCGCAGAGTTATGCCAGCGCCGGAGGACTTCTGAACCAGGTTCGCCCGCGATGCGCTAATGGCGCAATCGCTACAAGTGGCATGTGCGCAGGTGCGCGCGGTGGTGGCGAGGATCCGGATAACAATACCTCGCTGACGGATGCGCAATACGTCACCGATATCATCATGAATTCCGACGGCGAAGTCGCCGAAGTGAATTTCGGATTCACCGTGACGCGCGACTTCGGTGATGCACCGGACAAGTTCGGCACCCTGATCGCCAGCAATGGTCCGCAGCATTGGGCCAATGCGGCGTCGTTGGTCCGGATGGGCGAAAGCGCTTCGAGAAGCAGCGTCTCGGGAACCGCCGATGGCAATCCGAGCGCCGCTGCGGACAGCGCGACCACCGATGATGGCGTCAAGGTCAAGTTGACCGGTTCGGATACGCCGCAGCCACTGCAGAACGTGGTGCTGATCTCCGGCAAGACCTACAACTTCACTGTGGACGTACAGGGTTCCGTGCCTGACTTGGGCAACCTGAACTCGTGGATCACATGGACGGACACGGAGAACTTCGCTACGCGGATGCATGCTGCCGACAAGACCGGCAGTGGCGGCCAGATCACATTCGGGTATCAGGTACCCGCAAGTTCCGCGAGCGCCGGCATGACGCCGATCTTCGCGCGCTTCCGCATGAGTACGTCTACCGGGTTGGGACCCAAGGCCACATCCTCGGATGCCGGCTGGGTACAGGACGGTGAGGTCGAGGACTACAAGCTGAATGTGGCGCCTGGCGCGCTGCGCCTGGGCGTGAAGTCGGAAAGCGGTACGGGTGAGTTCAGATACACCATGACCAACATTTCCACGAATTCGCCATCGACAGCGAATCAGACGCTGGAGACGACGACGGCGGGAACCACGGTTTGGCAGGGCGTCAACGAGTACCACGTATTCGGTACCCTGGGTCAAGCAATCGTAATCACGCAGGAGATGCCGACAACGGATTGGAATCTGTCGAGTGTGACCTGTACTGCCTCCATCGGTGACAATGCGGCAACGCCGTTGACCGTGGGAATTGACAAGACCAACAACAAGGTCACCATCGATGCATCGGCCGTTGTAGACGACGCGGAAATCGCCTGCGAATTCGTCAACAGCATGGGCGCCTCGCTGAAGATGGTGAAGACCATCGATGCCGAGCCGTTGCTGGTGGGTAAGCCGTTCAATTACACCTTCACGATCCAGAACGGATCGACGGTGGTCGCCGACAAGATCACATTCTCGGATCTGCTGCCGTCGAATATCTCGGTGACTTCGCTTCCGAGCAATTTCACCTGTACCTATGGCGGTGTGAGTGTGGGAGCATCGAGCTTCCCGCTGGTCGGCAATGACGCCAAGATCCTGACCTGCGTCGTGGCGGTCGCCATCGAAGGCAATGGCAGCGCAGTCATCAGCTTGCCGTCCGTTCCGACTGCCGTGACCACCACGCCGCCGACCAACACGGCGACCTGGCTGCCGGAAGGTGGCGAAGGCACGCCGGAAACGCCTGTGCGTCACTGTCCGACGCCGCTGCAGGCGGGCGTGAACTGTACGGAAGTGACTGCCAACAACAATGTGGGTCTGCTCCAGGTGGAGAAGTCCATCCCGGCCGACCAGCAGCCGCTGATCGTTGGTCGGAACTTCAATTACCAGTTCAAGGTCATCAACAACACCAGCGAGACCTTGACCCAGATCGTACTTTCGGACTTGGTGCCGAATGGCATCACGATCGTGAGCGTGCCGGGCAACGTGACCTGTGACCAGACTCCGGAATGGACTGGCACGGGTTCCGCGGTGATGACCTGTACGGCGAGCTCTCTGAGCATTGCTCCGGCTGGCGAGGCCATCATTACGATTCAGGCGCGTCCCGAAGCAGTGACGGCCGGTACTCGCCCGATCAATACCGTGACGTGGACTCCGAATGGCACAGGGGTGCCGGAAACGCCGATTACCGGATGCCCGGCGCAGTTGCTGCCGTACTGTGATGAAGACGGTGGACCATCCGGGAATGTCCAGTCGGCCGGAATCGCGACCGTCAAGGAACTCACGGATACCAATGGCAACGTCATCACCACGATGCAGGTGGGGGTGCCCTCGCTGTATCGCATCCGGATTCGCAACACCGGAACGGTCGCGACCATCGCGCCGATCATGACGATCGACACGATCGACGCGACGCTGACAATCGACACAATGTCATCGGGCTGTCTGGGGACCGGCCTGACGGTGAAATGCACGACGCCGGCCGGTTTGGCGGCGAATGCCGAAGCTGTCTACACGATTCAGGTCACACCGACAGCGGTCACTGCCGCTGGGACCAATGGAATCACCAATACTGCCAAGAGCTATGGAGGCGGTGACCCGAACTGTGCGTCCGAGACTGAAACCTGTGACGGTTCAATCGGTCCGACGCAGGTGGTGGGAGCGCATCTGAAGACGAGCAAGACGGTGACGCCGGCGCTGCAGGTGGGTTCGGTGTCGACGTACCGGATCCGAGTGGAGAACACGGGTGACGGTGCGACGACAGCGGAGGTGAAAACGACCGACGAGATCGATGCGACGTTGACGATCGGCACGGTGTCGTCGGGCTGCTCGGTGAGCGGCCGAACGGTGACGTGCACGACGCCATTGGGACTGGCCGGTGGCGCGTTCGTGGACTACGAGATTCAGGTGACGCCGACGGTGGCGAACGC
>JAISFF010000037.1 GCA_031263725.1 Lysobacteraceae bacterium
CATCTTCAGGCTCATCGTCGGTTCCTCTCAGTATGACGTGAGCAGGTTTTTAGTGGGTCATTACACATCGTCGGTTCCTCTCAGTATGACGTGAGCAGGTTTTCAGTGGGTCATTACAACTCCGGCGTCTCGTCCAGGGACGGGAGGGCGCGAGAATGATCGGCGCAGGGAAAGGAATGCGCTGCAGCGGAATGGGCCTCAAACCTGACCGGGTTCCGCTTTCTTCCAGACTTTGCCGCCACCGGCGCTTCGTTGCCTGCCGGTGAAATCGGCCGATGCACCGCCGAAAAACGCTTTTCCGGTTCCTGTTTTGCTGTTTTGGGTAAGATAATGGTTTCTCTTGGAGTCCCATGCGCGGAAGCATGCAATGCCAACCTGGATTGAGAATGACTGATCCCGCTCCGCTGCCGCCCTGGCTGCGCGCCTGTGTGTTGTTGATGCTGGCCTTCTTCACGAATGCGGCGATCGCGCAGGAATCCGTGACGCGCAGGATGCCGTCGATGCCTGCCGCATGCAAGAAGATGAGCGGTACATATGCTGTCGCCGATGTGGTGTCATTGACCGACAGCCAGGGCTATGCCGGTGTCGTCACGCAGGTGACACACGATGATTACTTGATCGGCCAGCCTGTTTTCACTGTGTGCGTCGGCGCCGAGGAAATCACCAGCACCGGCGTCCTCTCCGGCAATGTCAGACATTTGCGGCCCGCGGCGCACATACCGTCGGCGGCGCTCTTCGGAACCGATGAAGTCGGCTGCGCGCTTTCCGGCATCGATGACTATGACGGCTACCTGCAGCAGGTACGCGTGCGTAACCTGTCGCAGGAAGACCGGCAGGCGCTGGCCGGGTATCTCGGTGCCCTCTGGAGGACGGAAGTCGATCCGAACGATCTGCGACGGATCCGCGATTTCCTGGTGATCAACGAATCCATGACCGGCGTGATGAATCTTTATCTGGTGATGCCGCTGCGCAAGCTCTAAACCTGCCCCCTCATTTCATTTTCACCTCTCCGTTCAGACATTCATGACCATGACCACTATCAAGCAAATCCACGCCCGCGAAATCCTCGACAGCCGAGGCAATCCCACTCTCGAAGCCGAAGTGACGCTGAGCGATGGCGGTTTCGGCCGTGCGGCGATCCCCTCCGGCGCTTCGACCGGCAGCAAGGAGGCAGTGGAATTGCGTGATGGCGACAAGACCCGCTATGGCGGAAAGGGCGTGCTGAAGGCGGTCGCCAACGTCAACGGCGTGATCGCCGATGCGCTGAAGGGGTTCGATGCGGCCGACCAGATCGGTCTGGACCGGCGCATGATCGAGCTCGATGGCACCGAGAACAAGGGCCGGCTCGGCGCGAATGCGCTGCTGGGTGTTTCCCTGGCCAATGCGCACGCGATGGCGGTATCGAGGAAGCAGCCGCTTTGGCAGTACCTGACGGCGAACAACCAGGCCAGCCTGCCGGTGCCGATGATGAACATCATCAATGGCGGCGCGCATGCCGACAACAATGTCGATTTGCAGGAATTCATGGTCCTGCCGGTCGGGTTCGAGTCCTTTTCCGAAGCGCTGCGCGCTGGTGCCGAGATCTTCCATGCGCTGAAATCGGTGCTGAAGGCCAGCGGCCTGAGTACGGCGGTGGGTGACGAGGGCGGCTTCGCTCCGGATTTCCGCAGCAATGTCGAGGCGCTGGATGCGATCCTGGAAGCCATCGGCAAGGCCGGTTACAAGGCCGGTGAAGACATCCTGCTCGGTCTCGATGTCGCCAGCACCGAGTTCTACGAGAACGGCAAGTACCAGCTGATCGGCGAAGGCAAGCGTCTGACCTCGGAACAGTTCGTCGATTTCCTGGCCGACTGGGTTGCGCAGTATCCGATCATCACCATCGAGGACGGCATGGCCGAGAACGACTGGGATGGCTGGAAGCTGCTGACGCAGCGCTTGAGCGGCAAGGTGCAACTGGTTGGCGACGATCTGTTCGTGACCAATCCGAAGGTCTTCAAGGAAGGCATCGAGAACAGCGTGGCCAATGCGATCCTGGTCAAGGTCAACCAGATCGGTACCCTGAGCGAAACCCTGGAAGCCATTGCGATGGCGCACAACGCCAACTACGCAGCGGTGGTTTCGCATCGCTCCGGCGAGACCGAGGACACCACCATCGCGGATATCGCGGTGGCCACGACGGCGACGCAGATCAAGACCGGCTCGCTGTGCCGCAGCGACCGCGTGGCCAAGTACAACCGGTTGTTGCGGATCGAGGAAGCGCTGGGCAAGAACGCGCGCTATGCCGGTCGCGACGCTTTCGTTTCGCTGCGTAAATGAAGGACTCCTATGCGCGGCGTGCGCTGGCTGGTTCTATTGGGATTGGGGCTGCTCCTGTGGGGGCTCCAGCGGCAGCTCTGGTTCGGCACGAGCGGCCGGGGCCAGGTCGAAGGATTGCAGATGCAGATCGTCCAGCAGCGCAGCCAGAACGGCATCCTGTGCCAGCGCAACGCGTCGCTGGCGGCGGAGGTCAAGGATCTCAAACAGGGCGGGGACGCCATCGAGGAACGCGCGCGCAGCGAGCTGGGTATGATCACGCCCGGCGAGGTGTTCTATCGGGTTGTCGATGTCGCCCCGATCGATGCGGACGCGTTCGCTTCGCATGAGCGTGCCGTTTCCGCTCCCGCACAGGGGACTCCCTGATGCCGGCGATATGGGTGGTGATTCCGGCTGCGGGACAGGGCAGCCGGTATGGTGCTCCGGTTCCGAAGCAGTACCTGACGGTGGCGGGCCAGCCATTGCTGGCCTATGCGCTGGATACGCTGATGTCGCATCCCTCGGTGTCCGGCGGGATGGTGGTGCTGGCCGGGGATGACGAGTATTGGCCGGGCTGGACCGAATATGCGGGCAAGCCGCTGCTCACCTGCGTGGGCGGAGACAGCCGTGCCGTTTCGGTATTGTCCGGTTTGAAGGCATTGCCAGACGAAATCAGGGCCGATGAGTTCGTGCTGGTGCACGATGCGGCGCGTCCGAACCTGTGCCGGGAGGATCTGGATTCGTTGCTGGAGCGTGGCCGCGCCGATCCGGTCGGTGCGATTCTGGCCGCGCCGGTTCGCGACACGCTCAAGCGCGCCGGTGACGATGGCGGCATCGACGGCACCGAGCCACGCGCTCGTCTGTGGCGCGCTTTCACTCCGCAGCTGTTCCGGCGCATGCAATTGGCACGCGCGCTGGAGGATGCCATCAAGGCGGGCATCGACATCACCGATGAAGCCATGGCCATGGAACGCCTGGACCTGCGTCCACTGCTGGTGGAAGGCCGCGAGGACAACTTCAAGGTCACGACTCCGGCCGATCTGGCGCGGTTCGAATTCGAATTGGCCAGACGCTGATGCGAGCAGCGGCTTTCCAGTGGCTTGGATCGGTCCGAATCGGTCTCGCCGCGGGGAAGGGCATGGCAATGATCCGGGATCAAGCATTGTCCTTCGTCATCGCGGGGCGCGGCGGTGCTGAGCAGGGGAATCGGTCCGGGGGCACGTTTCCTGACCAACGATACGGCTGTGCTGTGCTCGGAATGCTGGATAGCGGCTCTTTTTGTGTGCCGCCTTCGCCACCTCGGGAAAGGTTGCCAGCCAATGCGACGTGGCTGCGATAATGCGCGCATGTCTCTTATCGTTCTCCAGAACCTCGACTACAGTGTCGGTGGGCCTCTGTTGCTGGAAAAGGTCACGCTGTCGATCGCGCCGAACGAGCGCATTGCGCTGATCGGCCGCAATGGTGCGGGCAAATCCACCCTGCTGAAACTGATCGCCGGCGAACTGGCGCCCGATGACGGACAGATACGGCGCCAGGACGGGGTAAGGGTCGCGCGGCTGGAGCAGGAAGTGCCGCATGATGTCAGCGGCAGTGTCTTCGATGTGGTGGCGGCCGGTCTTGGTGAACTGGGACAGTGGCTGGCGGAATTTCACCGGATCAGTCATGCCGGCGATTACGATGCCGCCGCACTGGCCACGGTACAGAGCCGGATCGAAGGCGCGGATGGCTGGGCGCTCGATCAGCGGGTGGAAGAAGTGCTCAGCCGCCTGGAACTGGATGGCGATGCCGCGTTCGCCGGACTGTCCGGGGGCATGAAACGGCGCGTATTGCTGGCGCGTGCGCTGGCCTCGTCGCCGGATCTGCTGTTGCTGGACGAGCCGACCAACCATCTCGACATCGAAGCCATCGACTGGCTGGAGAATTTCCTCCGGCAATGGAACGGCAGCGTGGTGTTCGTTACCCACGATCGCCGCTTCCTGCGCGCGCTGGCGACGCGGATCGTCGAAATAGATCGCGGCCATGTCGGCAGTTGGCCCGGCGATTGGGACAATTACGAACGTCGCCGCGAAGAGACCCTGCATGCGGAAGCGCAGGAGCGCGCGCGTTTCGAAAAGCTGCTGGCGCAGGAGGAAGTCTGGGTCCGGCAGGGCATCAAGGCGCGGCGCACGCGCGACGAAGGCCGGGTACGACGCCTGCAGGCGATGCGCCGCGAGCGTGCGCAGTGGCGCGACCAGGCGGGCAATGTACGCATGGAAGTCGCGCAGGGCGGACTGTCCGGGCGCAAGGTGATCGAAGCGCGGAACCTCAGCTTCGGTTATGGCGAGCGGATCCTGATCCGCGATTTCTCGACTACGATAATGCGCGGCGACCGGATCGGATTCATCGGCGCCAATGGCAGCGGCAAGACCACGTTGCTGAAACTGCTGCTGGGCGAGCTGACGCCGCAAAGCGGCGGGGTGCGGATGGGCACGAATCTGCGGATCGCCTATTTCGACCAGTATCGCGCCGCGTTGCGCGAGGACTGGAATGCGATGGAAAACGTCGGCGCCGGTCAGGACTTCATCGAGTTCAACGGCAAGCGCAAGCACGTCCTGTCGTATCTGCAGGATTTCCTGTTCACGCCGGAGCGCGCGCGCGCTCCGATCACGCGCTTGTCCGGTGGCGAGCGCAACCGCTTGCTGCTGGCGCGTCTGTTCGCGCAGCCGTCCAACCTGCTGGTAATGGACGAACCGACCAACGATCTGGATGTGGAAACGCTGGAGTTGCTGGAGGAATTGCTCGGCGACTATGCCGGCACGCTGCTGCTGGTGAGCCATGACCGCGACTTTCTCGACAACGTCATCACCTCGGCGATGGTGATGGAAGGCGACGGCTGGGCGGCCGAGTATGTCGGCGGCTACAGCGACTGGCTGCGGCAACGCCCGCCGCCGGATGCGACAAGCGCGAAGGCGGAAAATGTCGCTTCCGTCGGAGTACCCGCCGCGAAGACGCTCAAGACCGGGACAGGCATGATGGCCCCGGCGCGCCGCAAGCTTGGTTACAAGGATGCGCGGGAACTGGAACAACTGCCGGCGAGGATCGAAACATTGGAGGCCCGGGTCGCGGCATTGACCGCGCGCCTGGGCGAGTCCGATTTCTATCAGCAGGAAGCCGCGGCGGTGATGGCGCATACCCGGCAGTTGGAGCGGGCGCAGAAAGAACTGGATCTGGCCTATTCTCGCTGGGCCGAGCTGGAAGGCTGAAATCCGGGAACGGTCGCACTGTCATGGGCGCCTTTCCGGGCCGGCTCAGTCCTGTCCTTCGTCCGCCCCAGCATTGTTCGCCGTGCTCATGAAGACCCAGAACGGAGTTTCATCTTCCGCCCAGAATTGCGCCGCTTCCTGGAGGATATCCACCAGCGTGCCGAAGTCTTCAGGCTGCGCGTTGCGCAGGGTGTCGATGTCTTCGAAAACCAGCGCGTATCCCGGCGCGGGCATCCAGCCCAGGTCGCGCAGTCCATCGGCGATGGCGTCCCAGTTGCGTCCCCGGCCGGCTGGAAAATCCAGCGAGGTGGACAACCGCAACAGCAGCGTCGCCTTGCTGTCGCAACCGAACAGGTCGATGCGGCACAGGCGCAGGGCCGCGCTGCGTGCGGCCGCACTGATCGCATTGAGATCGGTATCGGCAATCAGGTAGACACCGGCTTCGCTGGCATCGGACAGGTCGAGCTGCAAACCGGGTTCGCTCATGATTAGTTCGCGATGGAAGGGGGTAGGGTGAACGACCGGAAGCTGTCGTAGTGATCGCTGGTGTAGTACCAGACTTGGGGCGGATCGCCGCCGGTCACGATGCGCCGCGCGCCGCGATGATTCAGCCCGGGCGTATCGACCGTGTATTCGCGATAGTAGCCGCGCGCCTTGGCCGGCAGCCGGCCCTCGCGGTTGCCGAAGGTGCTGCCGTCCTGCCGGTAGGGAAAAGGACCGCCGCGCCGGATATTGGCGATGACTTCGCGTGCTTCCGGAGGCAGGAAGCCGGGCAACGGTGTGACCGCAATGTTGGCGACCGAGACGGCGGGCATGGGACCGGTTTCGGCGGCGGGCCGGCCTTGGCGTGACAGCGCCTGCCACCAGATCGCCGCGATCAGGATCAGCAGCAGAACCAGCCAGAGGCTGCGGTTGCGGGAAAGCGATGCCATGCGATGAGCTCCTCGGTCCTTCCGTCAATCCGGGAATGGTGCCGCCGGTGCCAGCCGGACCCGGAACGCTAGCATAGGGGAATCGGTGCGACGGGCGCGATAGATTCCATCCAGCCGTTCAAACAGAAAGCCCCGGAAGAATCCGGGGCTCTCCGTGATGCCGCCCGCGTTCGGGATCAGCGGTCCGGGCGCGTGGTGATGGTCTGCTGCTGCATGGCCAGGAACTCCTTGGACGGCTCGTCCATCCTGTCGCCCAGCATCCTGCGCACCACCACGAAGAACACCGGAATCATCAGCAGGCCCAGCGTGGAGGCGAACAGCATGCCGCCGGCGACGCCGGTACCGATGGCGTGACGGGCATTGGCGCCGGCACCGGTGGACAGGGCCATCGGCAACACGCCGCCGATGAACGCGAACGAGGTCATCAGGATCGGGCGGAAACGCAGATGCGCCGCTTCGACCGTGGCATCGAACAGGTTCTTGCCGGCCGCGCGCTGCTCGACTGCGAACTCGACGATCAGGATCGCGTTCTTGGCCGCCAGGCCGATGATGGTGATCAGGCCGATCTTGAAGTACAGGTCGTTGGGCAGGCCGCGCATGCTGGCGAAGACCAGCGCACCCAGCACGCCCAGCGGTACGACCAGCAGCACCGCGATCGGAATCGACCAGCTTTCGTACAAGGCGGCCAGGCACAGGAAGACGATCACGATCGAAAGCACCAGCAACAGGGTCGCGGCGTTGCCGGCCAGGATTTCCTGGTAGGACATGCCGCTCCAGTCGTAACCAAAGCCCTGCGGCAGGTCGTTGGAGACGATGTTCTCCATCGCGGTCATGGCTTCGCCCGTGGCGCGTCCCGGTGCCGGCGAACCGACGATTTCCACCGCCGAATAACCATTGTAACGGGTCAGCGCCGGCGGGTTGGTCACCCACTTGGAGCTGACCACGCTGGTCAGCGGGATCATCGCGGGCTGGCCGTTGCCATCGGCGGACAGGCTGCTGGGCGTGTAGAAATGCCCCAGCGATTCCTCGCCGACGCGGAAAGGCGAATCGGCCTGCATCGTCACCTTCTTGATACGGCCACCGTAGAAGAAGTCGTTGACGTAGACCGGCGCCAGCATCAGCTGGATGGTGTTGTAGACATCGCTGACCGACAGGCCCATGGATTCGGCCTGGATGCGGTCCACGTGCAACTGCAACTGCGGGGCGTTTTCCAGCGTGTTCGGACGCACCGCGGTCAGCGTGCCGGTTTCCTGGGCCGCCTTGCCCAGCAACATGTTGCGTGCCTGCAGCAGCGCCTCCTGGCCTGCGCCGGTACGGTCCTGCAGCCACATATCGAAGCCGCCGAACTGGCCCAGACCCTGCACCGTCGGCAGGTTGACCAGGAACACCGTCGCGTCCTTGATGCCCATGTACATGGCGCCGTTCATGCGGTTGATGAAGGCCGGCGTGCTTTCCTTGCGTTGGTCCCAGTCCTTGAGCTGGATGAAGGCCATGCCGACGTTTTCGCCGGAGCCGACGAAGCTGAAGCCGGTGACCTGCATCATGCCTTCATAGGTATCCTGCTGCGACAGGATCGCACGCATCTGGTCGAACACCGCGCCGGTGCGTTCCTTGGTGGCGCCAGGCGGTAACTGTACCAGGGCCATGGCGTAGCCCTGATCCTCTTCCGGCAGGAAGCTGCCCGGCAGCTTGGTAAACATGTAGCCGCACAATGCCGACAGCAACACGAAGACGATCATCCAGCGCGGCGTGTGCTTGATTGCGCTGCCGACGCTCTTGACGTAGACGCCGGTTATCTTGTCGTAGTGCCTGTTGAACACGCGGAAGAACCAGTTCTGCGCGTCGCCGTGCGCCGAAGGCTTGAGCATCGCCGCGCACAGGGCGGGGGTAAAGCTCAGCGCCAGGAACGCGGAGAAGCCGATCGCGATGGCGATCGTCAGCGCGAACTGCTGATAGATCTGGCC
This sequence comes from Lysobacteraceae bacterium, assembly GCA_031263725.1. Classification (GTDB taxonomy): domain Bacteria; phylum Pseudomonadota; class Gammaproteobacteria; order Xanthomonadales; family Xanthomonadaceae; genus JAITWM01. The sequence goes on from JAISFF010000037.1 coordinate 8,431, forward strand.
GGCCGCGCCGCCCTGCATCGCGCTGGGAATGAACACCGCCGCCAGCACGATCGTGATCGCCACGACCGCGCCGGTGATCTGCGTCATCGCTTTCTGCGTCGCCGGTTTGGGTGGCAGCTTCTCGTCGGTCATGATGCGCTCGACGTTCTCGATCACCACGATTGCGTCGTCGACCACGATGCCGATCGCCAGCACCAGCGCGAACATGGTCAACTGGTTGATGGTGAAGCCGATGATCAGCATGCCGAGGAAGGTGCCCAGCAACGCGATCGGGATGACCAGCGTGGTGATGATCGTGGCGCGGAAGTTCTGCAGGAACACCAGCATCACGATGAACACCAGCACGATCGCTTCGAGCAGTGTCTTGACCACTTCCTGAATCGATATCTTGACGAAGGTGGTGCTGTCGAACGGCGAGAACCAGGTCACTCCCGGCGGGAACGTGGCCTGCAGTTCGTCCATCTTGGTCCGCACCGCCGTGGCGACGCCCAGCGCGTTGGCGCCCGGCAGCAGCTGCACCGCGAAGCCGCCGGTGGGCTTGCCGTTGTGCATCGACTCGAAGCCGTAGGTGAAGGCGCCGAAACCGACGCGCGCGACATCCTTCAGGCGGACGGTGCTGCCGTCGATGTTGGCACGCAGGATGATGTTTTCGAACTCTTCGGGCGAGCTGAAACGGCCTTCGGCCGATACCGTGGCGGTGAATCCCTGACCGTGCGGAGCGGGATCGCCGCCGACCGAACCGGCGGCGAACTGCACGTTCTGCGCCTTGACCGCCGCCAGTACCTGCGCGGCCGGCAGGTTGTAGCCCTGCAGTTTCTCCGGGTCGAGCCAGATGTTCATGGCGTACTCGGAACCGAACTGCATGGTGCTGCCGACGCCGGGAACGCGTGAGATCTGGTCCAGCACCTGCGAGCCGATGATGTCGTTCAACTCGTAGTTGTCGATATCGCCGGAATCGGAACGCAACGCGACCACCATCAGAAAGCCGGAGTTGGCCTTGGCGACCACGACGCCCTGCTGGGTGACTTCGCTGGGCAGACGCGGCGTCGCCAGTGCGACCTTGTTCTGCACCTGCACCTGCGCGATATCGGGGTCGGTGCCAGTCTCGAAGGTCAGGGTGATCTGGGAACGGCCGTTGGACGCCGAAGACGCGTTGAAGTACATCAGGCGGTCGATACCGGTCAATTGCTGCTCGATCACCTGTGTCACCGATTTTTCGGTGGCGTCGGCGTTCGCGCCAGGATAGCTGGCGGTCACGGTCACCTGCGGCGGGGCGATGGTCGGATACGACTCGACACCCAGGTTGAGGATCGAGATCACACCCGCCAGGGAGATCAGGATCGCTACCACCCAGGCGAAGACCGGGTGGTCGATGAAAAACTTTGGCATGGCGGTTATCTCTTACTGCTGCTGTTGAGGGGCGGCGGCAGGCGGCTCGGTGGCGTCTTCGGAACCCGGCGCGGCCGTTGCGTCGGCGTTGTCGGCGGCTGCTTCCGGCTGTGCGGCCGGTGTCGCGGGCTGCGCGGGCGCGGCATCTTCCGGCTTGGCCGTTTCCTGTTGGGGCGCGGCGGCGGCCTGGGCCGGAGCGCCGCCCGGCGCGGCCGCGCCAGGAGCCGGTGCGTTCGGATCCCACTTTACTGCGGCCGCCGGCTCGCCTTCCTTCACCTTCTGCAATCCGGAAACGATGATCCGGTCACCTTCGGCCAGTCCGCTGGTGATCAGCCACTTGCCGTCCTGCTGGTTGTCGGCGATCACGTTCTTGCGCACCACGTTGCCGTCGGCGCCGACGACCATGGCGTAAGCGCCCTTGGTGTCGCGCTGGATCGCGGCTTGCGGAATCACGAAGACATTGTTGCGGTTGCCCAGATTGGCACGGATGGTGACGAAAGAACCCGGCAGCAGAATCTTGTCGGGGTTCGGCAGCAGCGCGCGCAGCGAGACCGAGCCGGTGGCCGGATCGACCGTGGCATCGGAGAAATCCAGCGTGCCGACCTGATTGAACGCGGTGCCGTCACCCAGGATGATCTGGATGGTGGCCTGTCCGGTACCGGCCAGGTCGAGGCTGCCGCTGCTCTGGGCACTGCGCAGTTGCGCCAGTTCCTCTGCCGCGACCGAGAAGTTCACGTACAGCGAATCGATCTGGTCGATCGTGGTCAGCAGGGTGATGTCGGTCTGTCCGACCAGCGCGCCCTCGGTTACACGCTGCTTGCCGGCGCGGCCGCCGATGGGTGCGCGCACGCTGGTGTAGTCGAGGTTGATCCGGGCGGCGGTCACTTCGGCGCTGGCCGCCTGCACGGCGGCTGCCGAAGTGCGCTCCAGCGCGACGGCGCTGTCCAGATCGTTCTGGGAGACGTATTTCTGCGGCGCCAGCTGGCGGGCGCGGTCGGCCGCGGTCTTGGCATTGACATAGGCGGCCTGTGCCTGCGCCAGTTGCGCCTGGGCCGCGTTCAAGGTCGCTTGCAGTGGAGCCGGGTCGATCTGGAACAGGATCTGGCCTTCGCGGACATCGCTGCCTTCCCGATAGAGACGCTTCAGCAGCACGCCCGGGACGCGGGCGCGCACATCCGCGCTGCGGAAGGGCGACAGCCGGCCGACCACATCGCGAGTCAGCGGGACCGTCTGCGAGGAGGCCTGCAGAACCGCGACTTCGGGCGGCGGCATCTTGGGCTGCTCTTGTTTTTGGCAGGCCGCCAGTGCGGCAACGAAGGCACCGGTGAAAAGAATGTGTCGGAAAGGGGCAGTCATTGAAATGTTCCAGTAATTTCAATCGGAAGAAGGAAGGGAAGGAGCGAAAGCGCGCAGGAAACAATCGATGGCGAAAGAAGCCCATTCCCCGAGTTCCTCGCCGGAGCGGTGGGTGACGAACAGATGCCTGCGCTCGAGTTCCAAGCCGAGGATCATGCCCAGCAACAGCTCGGCTGCACAGTGAGGATCGTCATGGCGCAGATGTCCCTGCTGCATGGCGTTGTGCAACCAGGTCGCCAGATGGTCCTGCAAGGCCGCGATGCTGTCGCGGTACAGCGTCCGGATTTCCTCCGGCGGCTGCCCTGCCTGCGCGACAGCCAGTTGCACCGCATTGAATACCGCCGGGTCGTTGAGCCGTTCGAGCTGGGCGATGGCGAATGTGGTCAGACTGCGGCGGATGTCCTGGTCGGGCATGGACAGGACCGCCGCACTCACATTCAGCTGGTCGCGCATGATGCTTTGCAGCAGCCCCTGCTTGGAACCGTAATGATTGTAGAGGGTTTGCTTGGAGCAGCCGACGCGCATGGCGACGGCGTCCATACTGATATGAAACCCCTGCTCGGCCATCAGTGCGCGAACGGCTTCGTGCACTTGACGGTCGCGTTCATTGGGATCGCGAGGGCAAAAGGTAGCGGGAAAGGTAGACATCGGCAGGTGGACTATACTGTCCAGTACAATTATTTGGCAAGCTATATTAAGAGGGAAAATCCCTGCTGCAGACTGAATGAGCGGGTATGTGTGTTGATATCGGATTTGCCTTGAAAAGCCGCATTCTGGAGATAGTGCGCGAGTTGCCGTCGTCGGAGAGTCGAAGCGCTTTGCCGAACGGCATGGAACGCTCTGTCTGGCGGACTTCATCGGGAATGAAGGGGAGGCGCCGGTCTGCACGGCATCGACATGAACGGCTCGTGAGGTTGGCTACAACCGTTTCTTTTTTGCGCTTCAGTTCATGAAGGCCAAAACCTCGGCGAAAACCGGTCCATCTCCAGTGCTCCGCTCCCGAACCGCCGTTTCTCTCCGGGCACTCTCCGCGTCACCGCCCGACTTCGGCCAAGGATGGCTGGGAAACCTCGCATACGGTCCTGCAGATCGTCAATGACGACATGCCCTTCCTGCTCGATACGGTCAGCATCAATCTGACCCGGATGGGCATCGGCGTCCATGTGTTCGGACATCCGGTGGTGCGTTTCAGCCGCGACCGGAACGGCAGGATATCCGACGTTGTCGGTGGCGGTACGGAAGCTCGGACAACTGGCCGCGCACGGACGGTTCTGAGCTTCGGTCCGGTTGACCCGATCATTGGCGGGGCGTGAAACCGCACTCCCTGCCGTGTCCGGCGAGACGGTATGCTGTGGCGACATTCCGAGGGGGCGCCGATGACAACGCCAAAGAAAATCGCGTTTCTCGCCAGCGAAACGGCGCCCGCGCAGCAGGCACTGGCGACGCTGATCCAGCGGCATGGACAGTACCATCCCATCGAAGCCGACGTTCTCTGTCCGCTGGGCGGCGACGGCTTCATGCTGCAAACGCTGCACCGGCTCGAGGCCTTGGAGCGTCCGGTCTATGGCATGAAACGGGGAACCGTCGGGTTCCTGATGAACCAGTATTCCGCCGACGGGCTATTGGAACGGATCGCCACGGCCGAACCGGCCAAGCTGCGGCCGCTGGAAATGACGGTGAGAACGGTTTCCGGATCGGTCACCCAATCGCTGGCCTACAACGAAGTCTCGCTGTTGCGGCAGACCCACCAGGCCGCGCATATCCGCATCGGCCTCAACGGCCAGACCCGGCTGGAGGAACTGATCAGCGACGGCGTCCTGGTGGCCACTCCCGCCGGCAGCACCGCCTACAACTATTCCGCGCTGGGCCCGATCCTGCCGCTGGGTTCGCATACCGTGGCGTTGACGCCGATCGCGCCGTTCCGGCCGCGGCGTTGGCGCGGCGCGATCCTGAAGGCCGATACCGAAGTCGTTTTCCAGGTGCTCGATCATGACAAGCGGCCGGTCAGCGCCACGGCGGATTCGCACGAAGTCCGCGATGTGCTGGAAGTGACGATCCGCGAATCCAGGGAACGCATGGTCACGCTGCTGTTCGACCCGGAGCACAACCTGGAGGAGCGTATTCTCAGCGAGCAGTTCGTGGCGTAAGCGGAGAGCTCTTCAGCCGCCCCTGATGGCGCCGGGAAGCCATGCGATCCCGAGCAGGGCCATGAACAGCAGTACGAACAGCCCGGTGGCGGGATTCATGCTGCCGCTTGCCAGGGTTTCAGACGATGAGGCCTCAATTGCGCCCAGCGCCATCACCATCAGGCCCAGGTGGCAGAGCGGGTGATGACCAGCGAGGCGATTTCCAGACCGGAGTGCGTCGGATTTTTCGTCATTGGCGCTTTCTCAGGCAAGGTTTGATGCTGGCAAGGGATTATCGGCAAGCATCGCTGCGACTGCCAAGAGCCGAGGGTCATCGATTTCCGGCCGCATCGCTGCGACTGGGTCATAATCGGCGCATGAGCGACAGGACTCCCCGACTTCTGACCGTGGCCGTGACTTCCAGGGCGTTGTTCGATCTGGAGGAAAGCCATGCGTTGTATGAACGCAGCGGAGTCGAGGCTTACAGCCAGTACCAGCGCCGCCACGAGGACGATGTGCTGGCGCCCGGCGTCGCGTATCCGGTGGTGCGCAAGCTGCTGGGCCTCAATGCGGTGGCGCCGGTCGATGATCTGCGGGTCGAGGTGATCCTGCTGTCGCGCAATTCCGCCGATACTGGATTGCGCATCTTCAATTCGATCCAGCATTACGGGCTGGGCATCGTCCGCGCGGCGTTCACTTCGGGCGAGCCGACCTGGCCCTATATCAGCCCCTTCGACGCCGATCTGTTTCTTTCCGCGAATCCGGAATCCGTGCGCCGCGCGCTCGAACGCGGCATTGCGGCTGCGACGATTCTGCCGGCGTCTTCGAATGCAGCAAGCGGCGTGATGGACGGAGCGGGCGCGGCCACCCGGCGCGATGCTCAATTGCGCATCGCTTTCGACGGTGACGCCGTGATCTTCGGCGACGAGAGCGAGCGCATTTCCAGGGAGCAGGGCGTGGCCGCATTCGGTCGGCACGAGCTGGAACGCGCCAAGGAACCGTTGTCGGGCGGGCCATTCAAGCGCTTCCTGGCGGCGCTGCATCAGTTGCAGGAAGTGTTCCCCGATGGCGAAAACGCGCCGATCCGGACCGCATTGGCGACCGCGCGCTCGGCGCCCGCGCACGAGCGGGTGATCCGGACGCTGCGCGAGTGGGGCGTGCGTCTGGACGAGGCGCTGTTCCTGGGCGGACGCGAAAAGGGACCGTTCCTGGCCGCGTTCGGCGCGGACCTGTTCTTCGATGACTCCCTGCACAACATCGACAGTGCACGCCAGCATGTCGCCGCCGGCCATGTGCCGCACGGCGTGGCGAACGATTGATGCTCCTCCAGGCCGCGGCTTTGGCGGTAGCGGCGGGCGATGGCGGGATTGCACAATGGTGGCTTCGGATTCTGGCGCGGCGCGGGAAAATCCACGTAGCGTTCCGGATCGCCCGGGTTCTGTTCCTTCAGCGCGTGCTGGATGCCGCGTGGATGGCCAGAAGGCCGGGTGCGGCCAGGATCAGCAGCGAAGGCAACAATATGCGCAGTTTCATGGGGCGCTCAGAATTCCAGATCGAGTGCCGCGCACAGATAATCCATGAATGGCGCGATGGCCTTGATATCCGCCGCCAGCAGGCTGCGTAAACGCGGGCCGGTGATTTGCGCATCGTCCAGCGTATGGCTCAGCACCCAGTTGCGATGACGCAGGTCGTCGATGAACTCGAAATCGGGCGGATAGCCGCGCGGCGGGCGCACCAGCATTTCACTGGTCTCGAATTCGAATTTCTTCAGCAGCGCCGGTCGTCTGGCGGCTTTTTCCCAGGTGCCGGGATTGTCGAAGATGAATTGCCTGATCCGGCGCTGGACTTCCGGTTCGGGGTGCCAGACGCCGCCGCCGACGAAGCTGTTGCCTGGTTGCAGATGCATATAGAACGATGGCGCGGGTGTCTGGCGGAAGCGTTCGTGATACAGCCGTGCGCCCTGCCAGGGTTTGTAGGGCGATTTGTCGTTGGTGTAGCGGGTGTCGCGATGGATACGGAACAGCGAACCACCGACGGTCTTCGGATCGGAGCGGAAATGTGGGCTGATGGCGGCCAGGTCCGGTTGCAGATCGGCCAGCAGGCGCTGGAATGGCTGGCGTACGTGTGCCTCGTACTCGGGCTTGTGCGTATGGAACCAGCTGCGTTCGTTGTTGCGTGCCAGTCCGCGCAGAAACTTGAGACTGGCCTGGGTGAAATAAGTGCTCATAGGCTGTCCTGCAATTGTCGGCCCCAGATCTCCAACTGATCCAGCAGCATGTGTTCCGGGCCGGCATCGGGATGTCCGGCGCGCAGCGCAGCGATTTCAGCAAAATATTGCGCAAAAGTCAGCTCGGACAGGCCGCTGTCCTCGTCCAGGCGTCGCTGTCTGTACCGGTTCCAGCGTTCTCTTTGGATCGCATCCAGGGTTTCCGGCCAGTTGCGCGCGTGATAGCGGAACAGCAGTTCGGGCAGGCGCTCGTCATGGAAGTCGAAACGTCCGGCATCGAGTTCCGACGGCGCGGTCGAGCGTACCCGGGTTGTCAGGCGGCGATCGTGATCGTCCAGGAAGCCGTCGTAGAGCGAGGCATCGACATCGACGGCGGCGTAAGCATGCGGACTGGAAAACACCTGCCGGGTCTTTTCCGCGATGGCCGGGGCGATACCGCGCAGGCGCGCCGCCTTGCGTTCCACTTCGTCCGGGTCGATCGCCAGACGCTCGAAGTCCGCGGCGCGCAGGTGCGCCCAGGGGATCAGCATCGGCGAACGGTTCATGTGCACTTCCTTCAGCGGGACCCTCCGTTCACCGGCAGGCAGATCGGCGGCCGGCGTATACAGACGATCGCTGATCTCGTCGGCGGACATCGATGCCAGCGCCTCGACATCGCCATCGAGGTCGAACACGATGCAGCGATTGCCGATGCTGGGATGCTGCGCCAACGGCAGTACCGCCGCCGCGCACATTCGGCTGGCGGGATAGCGTTGCGAGACATGCAGGATCGGTCGCATCGCGAACGCGTCCAGCAGGGAAGCCACGTGCCGCTTGTCGCGCAACCGCAATGCATAGTCCCACAGCCGTGGCTGGCTCTGCCGCAACTTGCGCGCCATGCCGAGCGTGGCCAGGACATCGGACAGGGCTTCGTGGGCATCGCCTTCGCGCACATCGTTGGCGATCGCCAGGTGTTCGAGCCTGAAGGAGGTGTAGCCGTCTTCGCGTTTCGGCCAGACGATGCCTTCGGGGCGCAGTGCGTGGGTCAGTCGCAAAACGTCGAGCAGATCCCAGCGCGAATTGCCGCCGCGCCATTCGCGCTCATAAGGATCGCGGAAATTGCGGAACAGGCCGTAGCGGATGAACTCATCGTCGAAGCGCAGCGAGTTGTAACCCAGCGTGCAGGTTCGCGGACGCGCCATTTCCTCGGCGATGCGGGCGATGGCGTCGGCTTCTGTCCGGCCTTCGCGTCGGGCGCGCTGCGGCGTGATGCCGGTGATCAGGGTCGCGACCGGCGAGGGCAGCAGATCATCGGCGGGCTGCACGAACAGGCTGATGGGGTCTTCGACCGGGTTGAGCTCGGCGTCGGTGCGCAATGCGGCGAACTGGGCGATGCGGGTGCGGCGCGGGTCGCTGCCGAATGTTTCCAGATCGTAGAACAGGAAGCTGTCGCTCATGATGGATGTCCGATTCCATGTGCCTGGCATATGCCTGCGGTCATCATAGCGGACGCGGCAGGCGATGCCAGTTCAATCGGCGGAATGCGGCGATGGCGGCGTTTCCGGCGCAGCGGGACCGGCCGGCACGCTCTGCAGGATGTGCGCCAGCGTGTTGACGCTGTCGGCAATGCGGTCGCAACTGTCGGCCAGGGCCACATTCACCGGGTCGTTCTCCGCGGCGGGATCATGGAACAGGGCTGTGGCCAGTTTGCGTTCGTATGGACGCAAGCCGATCGATGGCGGCGCGGTGCGATCGCGCAATGCCGTCGCGATGGCGGTCAGCGCCTGTTCGGCCTGTTCGGTGAATGCGGCCAGTTCCGGCGATTGTGGCAGCTTGTCGTGATCCTGCAATACCGCCTCCAGCGACATGCAGATGCGGATCAGGCGGTTGGCGTTGGCGACCAGCGTTTCGGCCAGGCGCAGCGACGGCAGATTGCGCTTGTGGCGCGGTTCCCCGCGCAATCGCTCGATCGAAGCCTGTGCGTTGGTACGCGCGGTGCGGGCGCTGTTGCGGGCGTCTTCCAGTTGCCCGGGGTGACTGTGCAACAGTGCGGACATGTAGTCGCGATAGGCTTCGATCAGCTTGGCCAACGATGCGCGGACATGCTGGACCTCCCAGGTCGGCCACAATGCATAGGCGGTCAGGGCCAGCAGGCTGCCGAGGATGGTGGCGTTGACGCGCGCATCCAGCGCCATGCTGGGCGGGATCACGCTCTGGAACGAAAGCATGATCACCAGCATGCCGGTCAGCAAGGCGACGCCGATTCCGTAGTTGACCTGGCTGAACAAGCGATAGGCCGCCGCCAGCAGCGCCAGCAGGAGCAACTGCACGGCGACATTTTCAGTGGCCAGGTGGATGATGCCGGTGGCCAGCAGCAGGCCGGCCAGGGTGCCGGCGACGCGCAATACGCCGTAGCTCAGCGTGCCGCCGAAATCCGGCTTGAGCACGATCGCGGCGGTCATCGGAATCCAGAAGCCGTGCGGAATCGCAAGCAGGCGTTCCAGCATCACGGCGATCGCGAGACAGGCGCCGCAGCGCAGGGCGTGGCGGAAAGCGACCGAGGAAAAGGTGAGATTGGCGCGCAATGTCGCCAGCGGCGCGCGCGGGCGCAACGCGGAAGGCAATCGCGCTTCGTGCAATTGGGCCTGGATTTCACCGCGGCTGCTGGCCCAGTAACCATTGCGGGTCAACGCGCGCAATTGGCCCATCAGCGAATGCGCGCGCGCGCCGGCAATGCGCAGCAGGTGGCGGTCGCGAACGTCGCCGGCGGTTTCGCGGCATCGCGACAGGTCTTCCAGCAAGGCTGGCAGTGCCTTGGCCGCTTCCTCGGCCTGCTTGGGGTCCTGTCCGTCGGTCATGGCCTGGGCCAGCCCGTCGAGTACCTTGGCGCTCTGCAGCAGGACCGCTTCGATCGCCTGGCCGGCCTCGGAATTGCGCATGCGCGCCTGCAGTTCGCCCAGCGCCAGCAGTTCCAGCCGGGTGCGTTCGCACAACTCGATGATGATGCGGAACGACTGTGCGACCAGGCTGCGCGAGCGGTGTCCACCATGCAGCAGGGTCACCGCGTACAGCACTTCCTGCGTCGCCGGCGGGGCTTGCGAGGGGTCGGGACGCTGCCGCGCGATGTCGGCCAGTCGTCGCTGTACTTCCGCGATGGCGAAGCGTTCCGGCCGATAGCGCTGCAGTGGCCAGGCGGCCACGGCCATCAGCATCTGCAGCATGCCGCCGGCGAAGATCAGCGCGGCGGCGGCCGGAGCCTGCGCCGCAGGCAGTCGCAGGTCGGCATTGATGACCAGCAGGATCATGCTGGTCAGGCCGACGCGGGTGGCGGCGGATCCCAGGGCGACCAGCAGGCCGCCGCCCCAGCCGTACAGGAACGCGACCACGATCAGTGGCAGGAAATGCGGGCCGACCAGGATGCCGAGGAATGCGGCCAGCGCCGCGGCCAATGCGGTCAGCAGCATCTGCGTGATGCGCTGCCGGTAGGGGCCGGGCTGGTCGGCGAACATCGTGTTGAGCGCGCCGCCGGAAATCGCCAGACCGGCCGCGGTATGCCCCGTGGCGACGCCGATCGCCAACGGCGCCGCGATCGCGAAACTGTTGCGCAACGCTACCCGCAGCGGAACGTCCAGCGGCTTCAGTTCGATCAGCCAGCGCAGCTGCGAAAGCGGCTTCTGGGCTTGGGGCGAAGAGGGTGTCACGAATACGGCGGCCTGGCGGATGTTGCTGGATCAGGAGGCCGCCCATTCTCGCATGAAGCGCGCGCTATCCCTGGCTGTCGCCGTCCTGTTGCGCAAGCAGCGATTCATCAACCCGCTGCAGCGCCAGCCGATAGGCCTGTTCAAGCTCGCCGCGCGCGCTGACATCGATGCTCAGGTCGGTGACGAGACCGTTTTTCAGACTGTAGATCCAGCCGTGGATCGTCAGCGGTTGGCGGCGCGCCCAGGCATCCTGCACCACGGTGCTTTCGCAGACATTGGCGGTCTGCTCCAGCACATTGAGCGTGCACAGCAGGTCGTGCTTCTGGCGATGGTCGGCCACCTGGGCCAGGCGGGTGAAATGCCGGGTGGCGACATCGCCGACATGCCGCAGCCAGTTGTCCGCCAGCCCGACCCGCTGTTCTTCCAGCGTCGCCTTGACACCGCTGCAGCCGTAGTGGCCCACGACCAGGATGTGCCGGACCTTGAGCACATCGACGGCGAACTGGATCGCGCTGAGACAGTTCAGGTCGGTATGCACCACCACATTGGCGACATTGCGATGGACGAAGACTTCGCCGGGCGCCATGTCGATGATCTGGTTGGCCGGAACGCGCGAATCGGAACAGCCGATCCAGAGGTATTCGGGTGCCTGCTGGTCGGCGAGGCGGCCGAAGAACTGCGGGTCTTCGCGAACCACGCGCTCCGCCCAGTCGGCATTCTTTTGCAGCAGTTTTTCGAGTTGGCTCATGGCTTGGGGTCGATAAGGATGCACGATCAGGCGTATCGGCGTCGGGTGTCCAACCCCGAGGCGTCCTTCCGCAACTGGCCCCCGTTCTTCGTTGCCGTTCCGGGAAAAGGCGGCCGCTGCTTCGGACTCGGACTTTTATTGCCCAGCCACTGAATCATTTGTTCATTGCCGGCTTGCCGTCGATACCTTGCGGCGGGCTGATTTCCCGCAACGAGAATCCCCGCGCCAGCGCGTCTTCCTCGTCCAGTCCGTCGTAGGCGACGAACTCCGCATCCAGCAACGCCGCGCGCGCGCTGTCCTCGCTGTCGTAGGAAAGGACCTGTCCATGCCCGTCCAGCACTTCGGCGCTGCCAGCTTCGCGTACACGCAGCCGTGCCCAGACCAGATTGTCACCCAGTACCGTCAACCACCAGGAATCCATTGTCGTGTCTCCGTTTGCGGGCCGACCGGTTGTCCGGAAGCCTGGTCATCGCTTGGCTTCCGGTCCGGCGGCTTTGCGCATCAGAACTCGGCGTTGCCGGGCGTGCGCGGATAGGGGATGGCATCGCGAATATTGGCCAGGCCGCAGATATAGACCACCAGCCGCTCGAAACCGAGGCCGAAACCCGCGTGCGGCACGGTGCCGTAGCGGCGGAAGTCCCGGTACCAGTCGTAATGCGCCGGGTCCAGGCCGAACTGCGCCATGCGCTGGTCCAGCACGTCCAGGCGTTCTTCACGTTGCGAACCGCCGATGATCTCGCCGATGCCGGGCGCGAGCACGTCCATCGCGGCCACGGTCCTGCCATCGTCGTTCATGCGCATGTAGAACGCCTTGATGTGCTCGGGGTAGTTCATCACCACGACCGGGCGTCCGACATGTTCCTCGGTCAGCCAGCGCTCGTGCTCGGTCTGCAGATCCAGGCCCCACTCGACCGGGAAGTCGAACTGCTTGCCGGACTTCTGCAGCAAGGCGATGGCATCGTTGTATTCGATGCGTTCGAACGGCGCCTGGATGAAGTTCTCCAGCCGGGAGACGGCGTCCTTCTGCACGCGCTCGGCGATGAAGGCCATATCGTCGCCACGCTCGTCCAGTACCGCGCGGAACAGGTATTTCAGGAACTCCTCCGCCAGGGTGGCATCGTCGTTCAGATCGGCGAAGGCGATTTCCGGCTCAATCATCCAGAACTCGGCCAGATGGCGGGTCGTGTTGCTGTTCTCGGCGCGGAAAGTCGGGCCGAAGGTGTAGACCTTGGACAGCGACAGGCAATATGCCTCCACGTTGAGCTGGCCGGAAACGGTGAGGAAGGTCTCCTTGCCGAAGAAATCGCGGCTGAAATCGATCTGTCCGTTGCCGGTGCGCGGCGGATTGGCCATGTCCAGCGTGGACACGCGGAACATCTGGCCGGCGCCCTCGGCATCGGAAGTGGTGATGATCGGCGTGCTGATCCAGTAGAAGCCGCGCTCGTGGAAGAAGCGGTGCACCGCCTGCGCCAGACAGTTGCGGATCCGGGTCACCGCGCCGAACAGGTTGGTGCGCGGCCGCAGGTGCGCCACTTCGCGCAGGAATTCGAGCGAATGCGCTTTGGGCTGGATCGGATAGGTTTCCGGATCGTCGACCCAGCCGACCACTTCCAGCACGGTAGCCTGGATCTCGTAGTTCTGGCCCTGACCCTGCGAGGGCGTCAGCTTGCCGGTCACGATCACCGAGCAGCCGGCGCTCAGATGCTTTACTTCGTCGTTGTAGTTGGGCAGGACATCGGGCACGACCGCCTGGATCGGCGCGAAGCAGGAGCCATCGCTGACATTGACGAAGGACATGCCTGCTTTGGAATCACGTCGCGTACGCACCCATCCGCATACGGTGACTTCGCTGCCTGCCGGGATTTCGCCCGCCAGAGCCTGTTCGACGCTGACCACGGTCATGACTTGAATCCTTCCGCCTTCGGCACGATTGTAGGGAGGTGAAGTGTACCGGAGCGCGACCCCCCAGGTCGCCGACCGGATGTTTTCGGACACAGATATCGGGGAGGAGCAGTCATGGCTGTAACACTTACACCGGCGGCGGTCGAGCGGGTGCGCCGGTTCGTCGAGCAGACTCCGGGAGTGCTGGGGCTGCGCTTCGGCGTGTCCCGTGCCGGCTGCTCCGGCTGGGGTCACCAGACCAGCCTAGCCCGCGAACGGAAGGACGACGACACGGTGTTCGAACAGGACGGCATCCGCATCTTCATCGATCCCCAGAGCCTGCCGCTGGTGGACGGTACCCGGATCGATTTCGCCAGGCAGGGTCTGGGCGAGACCTTCGTGTTCGACAACCCCAACGCCACCGCTGCTTGCGGCTGCGGCGAAAGCTTCACCGTCACGGCGCATTCGGGATGATTGCCGCGCAGGTCAATGCTGATACCGCTCCTTGGGTAATTTAAAATACATTACTTGGATGTGGCACGATGCCTGCCGGGCGAACGGGCGGCCGGTTCCGGTCGGAAAGCGAAGACCAATCAGGCCCATTGCGCTGTTGAGCGATGATGATCGGCATGTGCTCGCCATGCGGGATGACCCGCTCCGGCGCCATGAATCAAGGCGGAGCCGAATGGCCATCCGGCTTTGATCGGCGCGATGAATCGACAGTATCCCCGGCTCGCCTCTCGTCCAGGCCGGGCACAGGTTTGCGTTGCCGGCCGGAACCCGCGATAATGCGCGGCTCTGCGCGTTCCGTGCAGGAACAATCTTGCTCCACCATCCAGATGGGGAGCTGTTCGGCCCGTCAGGGGCCACATCCACAAGAGTGAATCTATGCGCCATTACGAAGTCGTGTTTCTGGTCCATCCTGACCAGAGTGAGCAGGTGCCCGCGATGATCGAACGCTACAAGGCGTTGATCGAAGGCGGCAACGGCAAGATCCATCGTCTGGAGGACTGGGGCCGCCGGCAGACGGCATATCCGATCCAGAACCTGGTCAAGGCCCACTACGTCCTGATGAACGTCGAAGCTTCCCAGGAAGTGCTGAACGAGCTGGTCGAAACCTTCCGCTTCAACGACGCGGTGCTGCGCCACCTGGTGATCAGGCGCGATGGTCCGGAAACCGAGCTTTCGCTGATCATGAAGAGCAAGGACGAGAAGGGCGACAAGCCCGAACGCGAGCGTCGCCGCCGTGATGGCGACGATGACAATGCTGCCGATGATGGCAGTGAAAGCGCCGGCGAAGACGGCGAGACCGACGAAGCCGTCGCCTGAGGAGTGCCACCATGTCCAAGTTCTTCCGCCGCCGTAAGTTCTGCAAATTCACCGCCGAGGGCATTACCGAGATCGATTACAAGGATCTCAACATCCTGCGGCAGTATCTGACCGAGAACAGCAAGATCGTTCCCAGCCGGATCACCGGAACCAAGTCCAAGTACCAGCGCCAGCTCGCTACTGCGATCAAGCGCGCGCGTTTCCTGGCCCTGATTCCCTATACGGACAATCACGATGTCTGAGTCGTGGCGGGCCCGGCGCGTCGGGTTCCGCGCGTCCGCTTTCCCACTGTCATTCGGACAGCACTGCTGCGGGCCCGCCCGCTAACGAATACGGAGAAACATCATGCAACTGATCCTTCTGCAGAAGGTGACCAACCTCGGCAACCTGGGCGACAAGGTCGATGTCAAGCCTGGCTACGGCCGCAACTATCTGGTGCCGCAGGGCAAGGCCGTGCCGGCGACTGCCGCCAGCTTGGCCGAGTTCGAAGCGCGTCGCGCCGAATACGAAGCCAAGGCCAGGGACATCCTTGGTCAGGCCGAGTCTCGCCGCGCCAAGCTGGAAGGTGCCGTGGTCACGGTCATGGCCAACGCTTCCACCGAAGGCAAGCTGTACGGCTCGGTCGGCCCGCGTGATATCGCCGACGCTTTTACCGCCGCCGGCCTGCCGCTGGAAAAGAGCGAAGTGGTGATGGGCGATGGCCCGATCCGCAATGTCGGCGAGTTCGAGGTCCAGGTGCATCTGCACGCGGATGTCGAAACCACCGTCAGGATCATGGTCGAAGCCGAAGCCTGATCTGCATCGGCGGATCCATGCTCGTACACAAGCGGGCGCCTGCGCAAGGCGCCCGCTTTTTTATTCAAGCCCCCGTCGCAGCCGCTGCGACGTGCACGGTGCATGATTCCACCGCTTATCCACAGCTTGTGATATCGCCAGTACACAGGGCGCCGTAATAGGATGGAACACTCCGATTCTTTCGGCGGGCAGGGATGCCGGCCAACGTGATGTGGTGTCGGCCGGTGCGATACCGGACCGGTACCGGGCAAGGAAGCGGTTTTCCGTATCCGTCGAACCAGGACCCTGCCAACGCAATGTCTTCTCCCCGTTCGCAATTCCGTTCCGAACCCGGCGATCCGCGCATCGAGCAGTTGCGGGTCCCGCCGCATTCCATCGAAGTGGAACAGGCCGTGCTCGGAGGGCTGATGCTGGCCCCGGAAGCCTACGACCGCGTCAACGACATGCTGGTGGAATCCGATTTTTATCGCCGCGATCATCAGTTGATCTACCGTGCGATCCGCGAGCTGGGCGAGAAAAGCCGCCCGTTCGATGCGGTGACATTGGGCGAATGGTTCGATTCGCAGGGGCTCGGCGAGCAGGTGGGCGGAGGCGCCTATCTGGTGGAATTGGCGGCCACCACGCCGTCGGCGGCCAATATCCGGGCCTATGCCGAAATCGTCCGCGACAAGGCCGTGCTGCGGCAATTGATCGAGGTCGGCACCGGCATCGTCAACGATGGCTTCCAGCCCGAGGGGCGCGACAGCGTCGAACTGCTGGCCAAGGCGGAACAGCAGGTGTTCGCGATCGCCGAAGCCGGCGCGCGCGCGCGGATGGATTTCGTGCCGGTGACCAAGGCGCTGTCGGAAGCCTTCGATGTGCTGCAGGCGCGCTTCAACAGCGGCGGTGGCGTCACTGGCATGGCGACCGGCTATACCGAATTCGACGAGATAACGGCCGGCCTGCAGCCGACCGATCTGGTGATCCTGGCCGCGCGTCCGTCGATGGGAAAGACCACGCTGGCCCTGAACATGGCCGAGTATGCCGCCATTAAATCGAAGAAGCCGGTCGCGGTGTTCTCGATGGAAATGTCCGCCTCGCAGCTGGCGCTGCGCCTGATCTCCTCGATCGGCCGGGTCAACGCCACGCGCCTGCGCACCGGGCAGTTGGAGGACGAGGACTGGAGCCGGGTCACCAGCGCGATCAGTCTGCTGCGCGAGGTCAAGATATTCATCGACGATACCCCGGCCCTGTCGCCCGAAGTGTTGCGTTCCAAGGCGCGCCGGCTCAAGCGCGAGCACGGGCTGGGATTGATCGTGATCGATTACCTGCAACTGATGCAGGTTCCGGGAAACAGCGAGAACCGCGCGACCGAAATCTCGGAGATCTCGCGCTCGCTGAAAGCCTTGGCCAAGGAACTGAATGTGCCGGTGATCGCGTTGTCGCAGCTCAACCGTTCGCTGGAAACCCGTACCGACAAGCGGCCGGTGATGGCGGATCTTCGCGAGTCCGGCGCCATCGAGCAGGACGCCGATCTCATCGTGTTCATCTACCGCGACGAGTACTACAACAAGGAGAATTCACCGGACAAAGGACTGGCCGAGATCATCATCGGCAAGCAGCGTAATGGCCCCACCGGCTCGGTCAAACTGAAATTCTTCGGCGAATACACCCGGTTCGATAACCTGTCCCATGACGCGATCGGCGTATTCGAGTAACGTCGCCGGGGCGTTGTTGTTGCCGATGACAGTCTGCATATGGCAAGGAACGACCGGACTGTACATCGCCGATGCCTGTTTGGGCGCGGTTTCACGCACTGGCTTGAAATTCCGGCAATCGATGTGATTTTCTGGATCAATCATGAACGCTGATCAGGCTGCGTCATTCGAATTTACTGAATGCTCGTGCCGTAGTGGCTAACATGCATGGTCATCTCCCCAAGGAGTCATGTCCCATGTCTTTCACCCGAACCTCGGCCTTCCTGGCCACGGCCGTTATGGCTTCCATGTTGATGACGAGCTGCCAGACGACCGACCCGTATACCGGGCAGCAGAAAATGAACCAGACCAGCAAGGGCGCGTTGATCGGTGCCGGAATCGGCGTCGCGGCAGGACTGCTGACCGGCAACAGCGCCGTGGAGCGCCGCCAGCATGCATTGATCGGCGCTGGCATCGGTGGCCTGGCCGGAGGATTGATCGGCAATTACCAGGATCGCCAGGAAGCTGAACTCCGCGCCAAGCTGCAGAACACCGATGTCGAGGTCAGTCGCGATGGCGACAACATCACACTCAACATGCCGGGCAATGTCACCTTCGCGTTCAACAGCGCGAATCTCGATGCGCAGTTCTATCCGGTTCTGAACGATGTCGCCGGGACGTTGAAGGAATACGATCGGACCGTCGTCGAAGTTGCCGGCCATACCGACAGCATCGGTACCGATGCCGTCAATCAGCGGCTTTCCGAACAGCGTGCGCAGAATGTCGCCCAGTATCTGATCGCGCAGGGTCTGAATACGGACCGTTTCATCGTCGTGGGTGCCGGCAAGTCGCATCCCATCGCCAGCAATGATACGGAGCAGGGCCGTGCGATGAATCGCCGCGTCGAAATCACGCTGGTGCCGATCCGCTCCTGATGCCGTTTGCCTGAACACGGCAGCGGCCTCGATTCCCGGGGACTGTTGCCGATCCAGCGAGCGGCCCCATGCAAGTCATAGGACCGTTTTTGGCATGTTCCGAATCATCGGCTCGTGTGGTCCCCGCTGATGCCGTAATGCGGGATGTGTATTGTCAGGCAACGGGAAGTGCTGAGACCGCATGGCGGTGTCGGTCGGGTGGCGATCCATCCCGGATGAGCGATGTTGAGCGCGTGTCGGTACAGCGATACAATCGCAAAATACGATCGGGCACGCATATCACATATATTAATAGACATGAAACGTGTTTCATGTGGCGTGATATTGACGTAACTGATTGATATGCATGGATAATTTAGGACTATGATAAGTCCATGCGCATCTAAGTCAATGATTTATATGGAAGTATTGTTTTTGATGAGGATTGGGTCACGTAACTTTTATGAGACGTACCTCCCAAATCACGAATTCATCACTCAAGTATACTTAAGCCTGTAATACCTGCTCAGATGTTACAGGGGTGGCACGAACTGAGCTTCTGATGAGGTGTGCGGGCCTATGTGACGCTTTGTTGTATAGGGTCATTACTCACCTAAATAATGAGGGATAAAAATGAAGAATGTATTCAAGCTTGCGCTTTTGGCAGCATCAATGTCGGTGGCGTACAGTAGCGTTGCCGGCGACGACACTGGCGATCCCCCGGGTCCCCCGCCGGGACCGGGCGGCGGTTATGGTACGGGTCTGTCGGCAACGACCCTGATCACGACGGGTACCGCATTGACCGAAGATGGCGATGTGATCATGTGGGGCTTCCGCGGTTCCTCGCAGCAGGGTAACGGCAAGATGGTCGTTGCCAGCAAAACTGAGCCGACCAAGGTCCAGTCGTTGAGCAACATCACCCAACTGACCGGTGGTGCCTATCACCTGCTGGCGCTGGACGAAAACGGCAACGTCTACGGCTGGGGCCAGAGCGGTTACGGCGAGACCGGCTGCACGGGTTTCTATGTTTCCACCCCGTGCAAGGTCATGGGCCACGCGACGCAGATCGTTGCTGGTGAATACTGGAGCGGTGCTCTGGGCGAAGACGGCAAGGTCTACACTTGGGGTCACAACCTGTATGGCCAGCTGGGCGACGGCGCCAGCAAGAACCGCAGCACTCCGCAGGCGCTCAACCTGAGCGGCGAGACCGCCCGCCTGATCGGTGGCGCCTATGAAGGTGGCTTCGCCGTGACGAACCAAGGTCACGTGTGGGCATGGGGTGACAACGAAGCCAGCGGTCTGGGCTTCCAGGGTCCGAACTACGGCGTGCAGCGCATCGTCCGCACTCCGACCCGCGTCCCGAACCTCGATCAGTACGCGAGAGACATCACCTACATCGCCGGCGGTAACGGCTGGGGTGAGGCTCTGTTGAACGATGGTCGCGTCATCGGGTGGGGCCTGCGTGCCGCCATCGGCTGGGGTACCACTTCGACCTCTTCGTCCAGCCCCGAGCCGATCGTGGTCATGGACAATGTCCAGAAGTTGTTCGCGCGTTATGTCGGTTCCTTCGCGCTGACCAACAGTGGTCATCTGTACACTTGGGGTCAGAGCGGCGGCAGCGCCTTCCAGATGATTTACGGTGAGGCTCCGAAGCTGCGCTTCCAGTTGCACGGCGAAGTTGCCGACATTGGCGGCGCCAAGGAGAACCTGTACTACACCACGACGGACGGCAAGCTGTACGGTATCGGTTACAACGACCTGCACAAGCTGGATCAGTCCAAGTGCTGTGCTCCGAACATCGAATGGCCGGGTTCGGAAATCAGGCTGTAATAGTGGACGTGGTCTAGTCCAACGCAGTAACGAAAGTGCCCCGTTGAGAAACGGGGCACTTTTTTTGTCTGAAGATCAGGAAGATCAGGTTGCGGAAAGCATGTCGCTGCCCAAGCCGAACCGGGTCGGGTCGGTTGGATGGATATGGAAGAGCGGCGCGGCTTCAGGCGGCGGACGGAAAACTCCCGGCAGCCCGGTTATCGATGGCTATGGTCGGGGGATCATTTGAAAGTCGCGGCATACCCGGACGCATCGATGCATTTCTGCAACGCATCGGTGATCTTGATATTTCCGGCGATGAGCGGACGGGTATCGGGTGCACGATCATCCATGCGGGCGGTGTTGGCTCCGCGGAAATCGCAGACACGTCCGCCGGCTTCGCGTACCAGAAGCACTCCTGCTGCGATATCCCAGGCTTTCACCCCGGCTTCGAAATAGGCATCCAGTCGCCCGCAGGCGACATAGGCCAGATCCAATGCGGCCGAGCCACTGCGCCGGATGTCCTCGGCCCGGGTCAGCAAGGCATCCACGCATTTGAGTTGTGCGCCGGCGCGCTCACGCTCGCGCGGGGCGAAACCGGTGCCCACGAGCGCGGCTTCCAGATCCTTGCGATCCGCCACCCGGATGCGCTTGTCGTTCAGCACGGCACCGGCACCCTTGCTGGCGGTGAATAATTCGTTGCGCAGCGGATCGAAGATCACCGCATCCAGCGGCTCGCCGTTTTCGACCAGAGCGATGGAGACGCAGTAATGCGGCAGACCGCGCAGATAGTTGCTGGTGCCATCCAGGGGATCAATCACCCACATGTAGCGGCCGCGTCCCTGGATGCCGCCTTCTTCGCCCATCACTCCGAAATCGGGATAGGCGCGACGCAGTTCCTTCACGACGGCTTTTTCGGCCTCAGCGTCGATTTCACTGGCGTAGTCCATGCGCTGCTTTTGAACGACATTCAGGGCATCCAGGCGATTGATTCCACGAAGCAGGACATTGCCTGCCTGCCGGGCCGCCTTGATCATGACGTTGAGAGTGGGTTTTTGCATGAAGCGACACTTCCGCCTGGCAGGATTGGTGGATGGAATGGGAAAAGAACGGTTCCGGCAGGCCCGAAAGAGCCTCCCGGATTTGCCAGGACAGTTTACCATTTGCACATGTCCACCTTCTCGTCCCCGAATTTATCTTCCTCGGCCGCCGCGCGTATCCGCTTCATACTGGTGGGCACGCAGCACCCCGGCAACATTGGTGCCGCCGCACGGGCGATGAAGACAATGGGATTGGGCGAATTGGCGCTGGTCGCGCCGGAACGGCCGCTGGATGATGTAGCGTATCGCCGCTCCGCCGGAGCGGAGGATGTACTGGAAAAGGCGCCGGTGCATGCCTGTCTGGCTGATGCGATGGCCGATTGCCATCTTGTGTTGGGTTGTACGGCGCGAAACCGGAGAATCGCGCTCGAGGAACTGATGCCCGAAGAGGCGGCCAAGCGGGTCCATTCCGTTGCATCGGAGGGCAACCGTCTGGTCGCGGTCGTGTTCGGGCGCGAACGCACGGGGCTGACCAACGACGAGCTTCAGCTGTGTCATGTCGCGGTGCACATTCCGTCCGATCCCGCGTTCAGCTCGCTCAATCTTGCCGCTGCCGTACAGGTGCTGGCCTATGAATTGCGTCTGGCCAAACTGGCGACGATGCCGGTGGACGCGCCTCCCGCTGACCTGCGCCCGGATTCGATGCCGGCCAGCCATGCGCAGATGGAGGGCTTCTTCGGGCAGATGATGGCTACCCTGGATGCCATCGATTTCCACAAGGGACGCGCGCCCGAATCGGTGATGAGGAAGCTGCGCCGGCTGTTCCTGCGGGCGCAACTGGATGCGCGCGAGGTAAAGCTGCTGCGCGGTATTCTGGCCGACGCTCAACGAATGGCACGGCTTGCGAGCGAAAATTCCGCTGCGGCGAATGTCCCGACGGGAACCGTCACGGGACGGGAATGATCTGAATGCGGGTCAGGCGTTTGGGCGCAATGGAATGCCGGCGGACGGTACTGGCCCGGATTTCCATTGTCGCCTGCTTCATCAGGTATCGAAGCAGGACGATTTCTGGCGACAGAGGCGAGAGGGGGATATGACGTTCAAATTTGGCCTGCAGGCACGGTTCTTGTTGCTGATGTCGTTGGGGCTGGTCGTCACCTTGTTGATGCTTGGCATTCTGCTGCAGCGTCAGGAGGTCATGCTGCAGGAAGTGTCCGATGCGAGCAACGATGTCATCCGCCATGTGGCCGATCGACGGGTCCGTGCCGACGGCATCGCGTTGAGCAATCAGTTGTCCGTGATTCTTTCCGTTCCCATGCGCGATGGCGACCGGGAAGAAGTGCAGGCCGTGCTTGCGCGCTTTTCCGGGCAGCGCGACATGGGTATCCGTTATGCGCAGGCATACGGGCCGGATGGAGCACCACTGCTGCAGAATATTGGGGAAAATGCCGGTGAAACCGGTGCTGCCGGCCCCGAGGCCAGGCTTGGCCGGGATACGATGGAACTGCGCCAATATGGCGACGTGCTGGATATCACCGCTCCGGTGATGGCCGGGGACGAACGTGTCGGCATTCTCCGTCTCGGTCTGGCGACAGCGATGATGGGCGACGCGGAGCGAAGCGCGCTGTCGGCGCTGGACGAACGCCTCAGGGTCATGGATATGAGCAACAGGCACTGGCTGGTACTGTTGATGAGCGCGCTGGTTGCGGCGGGTGTCTTGTCGGCCTGGTACATCCAGTACATTCTGGTGGCACCGCTTCGTAGACTCGCGATGGCGACGCGGAAGATGGAAGCCGGGAAATACGGGACAGGGATGCTGGTCAGCCGCCATCCCGGTGAACTGGGCGAACCGATCAGGGATTTCGGCCATATGCGCCAGCGCATCGTGCGGCACGATCGTCAGGTGCGGAAGATCGCATATGCCGATCCGTTGGTGGGACTTCTCGATCGGTTCACATTCTGCGAACAACTGGAGTCGCGCTTGGCGACAGCCCAGGGAAATGGCGAGGAGTTGGCGCTGCTGTTCATCGGCGTGGACGAATTCAAGCGGGTCAACGACATTCTCGGGCGCGAAGCGGGCGATCAGTTTCTGCTCCGGTTCGCCGAGCGCATCTGCAAGGTCGTCGGTCAGGACGAATGGTCGGGCGCGGTGCTGGCCCGCTTCGGCGGCGGCGAATTCGTGATCCTGATCCAGGGACGGAATATCGGCGAAAGGGCGGAACGACTGGCGCGGACGCTGATCGATGAAATGCGTCATCCGCTGAGTATTCAGGACCGGCGGATGCACTTCGGAATCTCGATCGGAATAGCGCTGTATCCGGTCGATGGCATGGAATCGACGGGGTTGCTGAAGAACGGTGACACGGCGATGTACCAGGCCAAGTTCTCCGGGAAGAACTGCTATCGCTTCTACGACCGGATGGTCGATCTGGCTTCCGAACGGATGGTGCGGTTGGAGCAGGAACTGCGTGGCGCATGGGAGCGTGGAGAGATCAGCGTCTTCTATCAGCCCATCGCGAGCGTCGAAACCGGCGGGATCGGCGGTGCGGAGGCGCTGCTGCGCTGGAATCATCCGGTTCTGGGCGAGATAGAACCGGACACCTTCATCGGCGCGGCCGAGCGGATCGGCATGATCGAGAGTATCGGCCTGCATGTGATGCGCGAAGCCTGTGTCGAAGCAGTGCGCTGGAACGACGCGGAGGCGGCCGGTGCATTGTTCGTATCGGTGAACATATCGTCGTACCAGCTCTTGAACGACGAGTTGCCGGGTCAGGTCAAGGCCTGCCTGGCGGAGACCGGGCTGCCGCCTTCGCTGTTGCATCTGGAGTTGACGGAAACCTCGATGCTGGAGGACGAACAGCATGCCGCCAGCATTTTCAACGAGCTGCAGGCGCTTGGCGTGGAAATCTGGCTGGACGATTTCGGCGCCGGTTTTTCCCGATTCAACCAGCTGCGCCATGCCGCGATGAACGGCATCAAGATCGATCGCAGCTTCGTGATGCATCTGCGACCGGATACCGGCGACTGGACGCTGGTATCGACGATGATTTCGATGGCCAACTCGCTGGGCATGGAAGTCATCGCCGAAGGCGTCGAGAAAGAAGAACAGCATGAATTCCTGAAACAGCTCGGCTGCCATATGGAGCAGGGATTCTGGCTGGGCGCGCCGGTGGACGCGGCCGAATTCGAAAGCATGCGCAAGCGTATGAGCTGATCCTGCGAATGCGTGACGGTGTCTTGTCCGTAGTCGGTTCGCGGGGGACCGCGTGTATCGACGCGGCGATGCGCCGCTAGCGCAGCTTGGCCAGCCAATGGCCGATCAGGTCGGACAGACCGCTGGAAAGCAGCGCGAACCCCAGGATGGTGATCGTCGATGCGATCCACGCCGTCAGCGTCAGACCCCCGTCGCGTTCGAGAAAGGTGAACGCGAACATCAGCAGCAACACGGCGAAGAGATAGTTGGTGAAGGGGATGGGCAACGCGAACAACAGGCCGAGCAGAACGATCAGAAGGCCGGAGAACGCCTTGGCCGGCCTGGAGTAGACCAGGGCTTCCAGGCGATGCCGGGTCATGCGGTTCAGACGGTCGAGCCATGGTGCGATCCGGTTGCCGAACCGTTTCAACGTGCTGCGTTTCGGTCCGCGCTTGGCGACGAACTTCGGCACCAGCGGCTGGTTCAGGCCGAGTATCAACTGCAGGCCGATCAGGATGGACAAGGGGCCGCTGACGACGCCGGCTGCTCCGGGAATGGGAATGAAGCCGGGAAGCACCGAAATGAACAGGAACATGCCGAATCCGCGTTCGCGCAGATCGGCCAGCAGCCTGCCCATGGTCAGCACTTCGTCCTGATTTTCGCCGGCGCAGAGCGAATCCAGCCATTCGATCACATCGCGATTGTCGTTACCGGCTGGCGGAGCGGAGGAGGCGTCAGGCGGTAATGTCGTCATCGTCGTTTGTTTTGAGTTTCTGGATCAGCAATTTGTCTATGCGCGCGCTATCGAGGTCGACGATTTCGATCCGCCATCCTTCCCACTCGAAGTGTTCGCCGACATGCGGGATGCGGCCGAAGTACTCGATGCACATGCCGGCCAGCGTGTGATAGTCGCCGTCGTCGGCATTCGGAAGCTCGATGCCTTGCATCAGCTCGCGCAGCTCGTCCACGGGCAGGGCGCCATTGACCAGGTAGGAACCATCGTCGCGGGCGACGATCATGGGGCCATCGTCATCGGGCTCGAACATGTGGCGGCCTACGACCGCGCCCATCAGATCGGTGACGGTCACCATGCCCTGGATATCGCCATATTCGTCGACGACCAGGCCCAGCGACTGCTGTTCGTCCCGGAAGATTTCCAGCAGCGTCGTCGCATGGGTCGATTCGGATACGAACAGCGGCTTGCGCAGGTGGCCGAACAGGTCGGGCGTTTCGTTCGGGAGTTGCGAGAACAACGACTTGACCTCGAGTACGCCCAGCACTTCCTGGTCGTTGTCGCGATAGACCGGATAGCGCGAGTAAGGATGTTCGCGCATGGTTTCGAGATTTTCCTTGAGCGGGCTGTCGGCGTCCAGCCAAGTGATGCGATTGCGCGGGGTCATCAGACTATCGGCGGTGCGGTCGCCCAGGCGCATGACCCGGTTCATCATGTCGCGCTCATGCGTGTTGATCACGCCTTGTTCGTGGCTTTCGGCCACCAGCATCCGGATTTCCTCTTCGGTGATGGTCGCATCCGCGTCCTTGCCCAGTCGCAGCACGTGCAGGACGGAACGGGTGGTGATGGCCAGCAGGCCGACGATGGGCGCCGCCAGGCGCGCCAGCCAGCTCATCGGCAATGCGACATGGCCGGCGATTTTTTCCGGCTGCATGATGGCCAACCGCTTGGGGACCAGCTCGCCGAGAATCAGCGTCAGGAAAGTGATGATGGCGACGGCGGTGCCGATACCGATGCTGTCGGCGTAAACCGCGGTGCCGGGCAGCAGCGTCTTGATCCACCGGGCGATGGTCAGACCGATCGATTCGCCGCCGAACAGACCGGTCAGCACGCCGATCAGGGTGATCCCGATCTGGACGGTGGAAAGGAAATTCTCCGGCTTCTCGGAAAGCGCCAGCGCCCGTTTGGCGCGGCGACTGCTCTGCGACATCTGCTTGAGGCGGCTCTTGCGCGAGGTCATGACCGACATTTCGGACATGGCGAAAAAGCCGTTGAGCAGAATCAGCGCAATGACGATGAGGAGTTCAATCACGCCCGGATCTCCCGGCGGTCGTCGGGAAGACGGTGAGTCCGAAGCCGTGCACGCGGCCGGCGTGGTCGAGATGAATAGGGGAGGCGTCCATAGACATAGCAAGGCACCCGCGGGCGCGGGCGCATATTAGCAGAAACCCGTATCGTCACATTGCGCGTGATCGTATCCCAGTGAATTTATTGACGAATCCATCCTGGAGGTACCAATTCGAGGGAGGAACCGGTCATAATTTCACGGATTGCCTTCCTCCCAACAGCGGCAAAGGGTCCGTTTCATGTTCTCACTGCAGACGATCTTCGGTTCTGGCAAGCAATTCTTCAATCTGCTCGATGAAATCGCGCAGGCGGCATACGCAAGCACCAAGGCGCTGCACGGTTTGATGCGGGCCGGCGACAGGGAGCCGGCCCTGGATGCGTTCAAGCTGGCGCGCCAGCGAATCCGGATTGCCTCGGAAAAGATGAGCCAGGCGCTGGTGGACAGTTTCATGACCCCGATCGAGCGCGAGGACATCGAGGCGCTGAGCTCGGCGCTGTACAAGATTCCCAAGCAGGTCGAGAAGTTCGCCGACCGCTACGCGCTGGCGATCAAGCATCTGGAGCACATCGACTTCGCGCCGCGCGCCGCGATGCTGGAGCAGGCCGCCGCAGTGGTGGTCGAGATGGTGCACGAGCTGCGCACGATGAACCCCGATCGCATGACCGCGCTCAACGAAAAGCTGCGCTCGATCGAGAACGAGGCCGACCGGCTGATGCTGGAGCTGTACCGGGACATCTATTCCGGCCGGCTGGACAATATGCAGATGTTTCTGCTCAAGGAGTTCTTCGAGATTCTGGAGAAGGCCATCGACCGCTGCCGCGAGGCCGGCGTGGTGGCTTACCAGATCGTCCTGAAGAACAGCTAAGGCGGGCCGAAATGCTGACCCTCATTCTCGTGGTGGTTGTGGCCGCATTGCTGTTCGAGTTCATCAATGGGTTCCACGACACCGCCAATTCCATCGCTACCGTGGTGTCCACCAAGGTGCTGACGCCGGGGCAGGCGGTCATGATGGCCGCCGTGATGAATCTGGTCGGCGCGCTGCTCGGCACGGCGGTGGCCAAGACCATCGCGACCGGGCTGGTGGACATCAACGTGGTCAACGTGACCTCGCAGGTGATCCTGTGCGCATTGCTGGGCGCGATCTTCTGGAACCTGATCACCTGGTGGTTCGGCTTGCCTTCGTCCTCCTCGCACGCGCTGATCGGCGGTCTGTGCGGCGCGGCGCTGGCCGCGGCCGGCAACAACTGGGACGTGCTGGTCTGGTCGCAGAACGTGGGCGACTGGACCCAGAACAGGGGACTGTTATGGAAGGTGTTCATTCCGATGATCACTTCGCCGGTGACGGGGTTCATTCTCGGCGTGGTCACGATGCTGCTGCTGTGGACGATCATCGCGGGCATGGCGCGGGCCGGCGGATGGCTGGCGCGACTGGCGCGTCCCCGGTGGGTCAACGCCTTTTTCAGTAAGGCGCAGATCCTGTCGGCGGCCTACATGGGATTCGCGCACGGCCACAACGACGCGCAGAAGACGATGGGCATCATCGCGCTGACGCTGTTCGGCGCCGAAGCCTCTGGCGCGCTGAACGGGCTGCCCGCATGGCTGTCGTTCATGCATCCGGGCGCTGCCGCCGAGCAGGACATCGCCACCTGGATCGTGGTCGCCTGCGCGTTGGTCATGGCGGCCGGCACCGCCTGCGGAGGCTGGCGCATCATCAAGACGCTCGGCCACAAGATGGTCAAGCTGCATCCGATTCACGGCTTCGCGGCCGAAACCAGCTCGGCGACGGTGTTGACGTTGGCGGCGCACTTCGGCATGCCGGTCTCGACCACGCACAGCATTTCCACGGCGATCATGGGCGTCGGCTTCGCGAAGAACCCGCGCGCGCTGCGCTTGGGCGTCATCGAGCGCATCATCTGGGCCTGGATTCTGACGATCCCGGCGGCGGGCGGTCTGGCCTATCTGTGCCTGCAGATTCTCAGGTTCTTCGGCTGGACCTGAGCGCCGATGCCCGGCGCGTGTTTCAGAGCATGTCGCCTTCGGCCGACAGCTTGCGTTCCATGTGATCGCCCAGGCCGCCGATTTCCAGCACCAGCCGTTCGACCTCGGCACCATCCAGGCCCGAATAGGGGCGGTTCTCGCACAAATGCAGGTAGGGCACGCCATCGAGATCGCCGACGGCCAGATAGCCGACGTGGCTGTGCCAGTTGAATGCGAGCGCACGCCGCGATTCGACGTGGATGATCGGCGCGATGGCGGTGGCGACTCGAAGATAGTTGCGGCCGTCCTCGCTTTCCAGCTGCGACAGGAAGATCGACTGCTGGCGGCGTCCGCCGTCCAGCGACAGCTCCACGCAGGTCATGTACGGCTCCTGCATGGTCAGGTTGAAGCCTGCGCCAAGCAGATGTTCGCGAATGTGGTCGAAATTGCGCATGCGTCACCTCGCATTGTCCTATGCGGGTATCCTAGCCCAAATGACCGACAAAGCCGCTCCCGTCGACCGTATTCTCGATCAGATCCGCGCTATTCCGCCTGGTCGCGTCTATGCCTATGGCGACATCGCGCGCCGTGCCGGATTGCCGGGACGGGCGCGCCTGGTGGCGCGCATCCTGAGCCGGAACGACGATCCCCGCCTGCCTTGGCATCGGGTGTTGCGCGCGGATGGACGCATTGCGTTTCCGGAAGGGACGGCGCAGTGGCGAGAGCAGGTCAAGCGTCTGCGCAAGGAAGGCGTGCGCGTGGACAATGGGCGCGCGCGGCTGTCGAAGGCTGCGGAAAACCTGGATGCGGCGATCTGGGGACCGGACTGACCGGGAAGCGGACGGATGGCAGGTCCGGAACCGGCATGGCCTGATTGTTCAGGCGCGATCACGCGTTTTCCCGCCGTCGCCAGTATCATGCGACCTTCGCCCGAATATAGAGATGCTGATGTTCTCCAGATTGCCACCGGTGACCCGGACACTGCTGATCATCAATATTGTCGTGTTCGTGTTGCAGTGGCTGGCGGCATCGAGCGGCAGCCTCGTCTTCAGCGGGTTCATGCTGTGGCCGCCGGAACCGAGCAGCGTGGCGGGTTCCGTGCATGGGCCGGGTTTCCATATCTGGCAGTTGCTGACCTATGGCTTCCTGCATGGCAGCGCTACCCATCTGCTGTTCAACATGCTGGCGTTGTACATGTTCGGTGGTTCGCTGGAGCTAACTTGGGGCGGCAAGCGCTTTCTGAACTATTACCTGGTTTGCATCGTCGGTGCCGGTCTGTGCCAGGCGGCCGTGGGCTGGTGGAGCATGTCCAAGGGTGGCCAGGCCTATCCGACATTGGGCGCCTCGGGCGGCGTGTACGGATTGCTGCTGGCCTACGGCATGCTGTTCCCGAACCAGCGCATCATGCTGTTGTTCCCGCCGATTCCGATGAAGGCGAGGACTTTCGTCATCGTCTTCGGCGCCGTCGAGCTGGTATTGGGCGTCACCGGCATGCAGTCGGGCGTCGCGCATTTCGCGCATCTGGGCGGAATGCTGTTCGGCTGGCTGATGATCCGGTATTGGCGTGGCCAGCCTCCGTTCGGTCGCAAGCGTCCCCCGGGGCCGCGCATAGTCAAGTGATCGCAATGTGGGAATGCGCTCGACAGCCTCCGGTGCCGTTCTGACAGTACGAAAAAAGAAGGCCAGCCGAAGCTGACCCTCTCGAGATGACCGGAGCGGCCGGCGACCGGAGCGGATACTGATCGAGGCTCAGGGCCAGATCCGGATCTGGTCGGCCTCGGCGCGCCGCATCGGTTGACCGGCCTTGCAACTGAAGGCGCTGCCGAACACCGGCAGGTTCGACAGCGGGCCGTTGACGCGCCATTGTCCCGGCGCATGCGGGTCGGAAGTCAGCCATTCGGCGGCCGCCATCGGCGTCATCTGTTGTGCCCACAACTGCGCCCAACCCTTGAAAAACTCCTGCTTGGAAGCGGTATTGGCTTCCGGCATGGTCTGGCTGAAGGCATCCCAGGCCAGCTCCAGGCCGGCCAGGTCGGACAGGTTTTCGCTCAGCGTCAGCTGCCCGTTGATCCGGGTGCCGGTGCCGCTGGGCAGGCTGGGGAAGGCATAGTTGTTGAACTGGTTGACCAGGCGCGTGCCCAGCTCGTTCCAGGCGGTCTTGTCGGCCGGCGTCCACCAGCTACGCAATTCGCCGCTGGCATCGACCAGGCTGCCCTTGTTGTCCACGGCGCGGCCGAGCTGGTTGCCGACCAGCGCGCCGTAGGCGCCGAAACGCGAGGCGCGATCGGCGCCGATGTCGAAGACGGGCGGTTGCAGCACCGCCGCGGTGACGATCAGGCGATTCTGCGCGATGTCGTAGGTCAGCGCCGGCTGCTGCGGAAGCACATCCCAGCGCCGATCGGCGTTGCCGTGGCCGATCCGCTTCATTTCCTCGCGGTGGCGCCAGGTGGAGGCGATCAAGATGTTGCTGCCGAAGCTGCCGCGTCCCATGGGTTGGATGGTGTAGTCCAGATCGCGATGCGGCAGGCCGATCTCGATCTTTAGCCGATCGATCTTGGCCCGTGCCTCGGCCTTGGCGTCGGCGCTGAGCCAAGTGCTGCGTTCCAGGGCGGCAAGCTCGGCCTGACGCACAGCGGTGGCGATGGCTTCTGCTTCGTGTTCGGAAGCCTGTGGCAGGTAGCGCGCGGCATAGGCGTGGCCCAGCATCGGACCGGCGGCGGTGTTGATGGCATCGAGCACTTGCTGCCAGCGTTCCGGCTGCTGGGTCTGTCCACGCAGCGTGCGGCCGCGGAATTCGAAGCTGGCGTCGCGGAAGCTGCGCGACAGATAGGGAGCCATCGCGTCGCCGACGTACCAGCGCATATAGGCCTTCCATTGCGCCGGAGCGACTTGGGTGATCATGGCATTGAGCTGCTCGAACAGCGCCGGATCGCTCATCGAAACCAGGTCGTCGTTGACACCCTGCGCCTTCAGGAACGCGCCCAGTTGCAGGTTGCGGAAGCGGCGGTTCAGATCGCTGACGGGCACCGGATCGTAATTGCTGAAGGGATTGTTGATGTCGGTCAGTGGCTTCGCGTTCCGAGCCAGGCGTGTTTCGAGTGCGAGGACCGCCCGCGATTCGGAGTCGAGCTGGTTCTGCGGGGTGCCGGTCAGGGCCAGGATCTGCTGGATATAGGCGCGGTAGCGCTCGCGCAGGTCGTGGGTGGGGGCATCGTCGCGGGTATAGAAAGCCGGGTCGGGCAGGCCGGTGCCGCCTTGCATGAAGTAGCCGATATGGCGGTCCAGTGCCCTCAGATCGATGTCCGGGCTGAAGTTGAATGCGACCGGGATGCCGACCTGGTGCAGGGCCGCGATCGACGCGGGGATGTCGCGCGAGCGACGGATGGCGTTGATGCGCGCCAGTAACGGCGCGATCGGGTTGGCGCCATCGGCTTCCACGGCCGCTTCATCCAGACCGCTGGCCCAGAAGTCGCCGAGCAGTTTCTGCGCATCGTTGCTGGGTGCGGTCATTGCATCGTTGAGCAGGTCGCGCTGTTGCAGCAGCGCTCGCTCGCCGAGCTGACCCAGCGTGCTGATCGAAGGCGTGGCATCGGTCAGCGGGTGGGTCTTGAGCCAGTTGTCGTTGGCATAGGTGTAGAAGTCGCTGCACTGGGCGCTGACCGCAGGCGCGGCGGCGCGGCGGCGGCGTTGTGCATCGGCATCGGAAATCGCGGTGAGAGCGACCAGGGCAACGCTCACGGCAAGGACAAGCTGGCGGGAAATGGTCATAGGGCAGGCCGTTCAGGGGGACGGGGGGGACGCGGCTATTCGCAAAGGGGAAATTCCGCAGGCCCGGTATTCTACATTTTCGGTATTCTACATTTCATTTCCTGATGGGCTGGCCGGGAGCCGCGCTGCGGTGCCCGTATCCGGTCCAGGCGCTGAAGACAGGCTGTCGAAGCGCCGTTCCGGCGCCATTCAGGAACAGATGCTTGCTGCCCGAATACGGGGCCGAAGCACAGTAC
Source organism: Lysobacteraceae bacterium (assembly GCA_031263725.1). Taxonomy (GTDB): domain Bacteria; phylum Pseudomonadota; class Gammaproteobacteria; order Xanthomonadales; family Xanthomonadaceae; genus JAITWM01. The sequence goes on from JAISFF010000037.1 coordinate 40,656, forward strand.
GGCCAGCATTGCTGGCCGTACTTGTAAGGGTCGTTACCAGATGACGACCTGTTTTTCGCCGCGGCGAAGCATCGGCTCACCGGGCTTGCAGCTGAAGGCTTCGCCGAATGCTTCCAGGTTGGAAGGCGCTCCCGCCGCGCGGAACTGCGCCGGCGCGTGCGGATCGGTGGTCAGGCGTACACGCAGGTTTTCCGGCGTGTACTGCGTACGCCACACCGTGGCCCAGTTGAAGAAGAAGTTCTGGTCGCGGGTCTTGCCGCCAGCCATGGGGTCCGTGCTGGCGGCGGTGGCGATCTTCATCGCATCGTAGGCGGTCGCCAGACCGCCCAGGTCGGCGATGTTCTCGCCCAGGGTCAGCTTGCCGTTGACGTGTTCGCCCGGGAAGGCCTCGTATTCGTTGAACTGTGCGATCAGCCTGCCGGTGCGCGCTTCGAATCCCTGCGTGTCGGCCGGCGTCCACCAGTTCTCGAAGTTGCCGGTGGGCCCGAAGCGCGAACCCTGGTCGTCGTAGCCGTGGGTCATTTCGTGGCCGATCACCGCGCCGATGCCGCCGTAGTTGATGGCCGCGTCGGCGTTGGGATCGAAGAACGGCGGTTGCAGGATCGCCGCCGGGAACACGATCTCGTTGCGCAGCGGGTTGTAGTAGGCGTTGACCGTCTGCGGGGTCATGCCCCATTCGGCCGGATCGACCGGCTGGCCGATCTTGCCCAGTTCCCACTGGTGATTGAAGTCGATGGCGGCAAGCACGTTGTCCAGATAGGAATTGCGCTGGGTGCTCAGGCCGCTCCAGTCGCGCCACTTGTCGGGATAGCCGATCTTGGGCGTGAACGTCGCCCATTTGGCCAGTGCCTTCTGTTTGGTCTCGTCGCTCATCCAGGCCAGGTTCTCGATACGGGTCTTCAGCGACTGGCTCAGGTTCTGCACCAGTGTTTCCATCGCGGCCTTGGACTCGGGCGGAAACGCTACCTGTACGTACATCTGTCCCAGCGCTTCGCCGGCGGCGCCGTTGATCGTATCGAGAACGCGCTTCCAGCGCGGCTTCATCTCCTTCTGGCCATTGAGGGTCTTGCCGTAGAACCCGTAGTTCTCGTCGGCGAAGGCATCGCTCAGGTAGGGCGAAGCCTGATCCACCGTGTGGAAGCGCAGGTAGGCGCGCCAAATCGCCGGATCGGTATCGCCGAGCATCTTGCCGAATTCCTCGTGGTACTGGGGAATGGCCAGCGAGAACTTCGGCTGCGGCGCGACGCCCTGCGAGCGGAAGAGTTCGGTCCAGGAGAAGGCGGGAGTCAGCGCGTCCGCCTCGCTCAGCGAAACCGGGTTGTAGTACAGCGAGACATCGCGTGACATCTCCTCGCGGGATTTGGATACGCGGGCCAGACGGGTTTCGAAGGCGATGATCCCGCCGGCCTGGCGCGTGGCGTCCGCGGGCCGCACGCCGGAGAGTTCCAGGACCCGGGCGACATGCGCCTGGTAGGCGGCGAGCTTGTCCTTCTTGTCGTCGTCGAAGTAGTAGCTCTTGTCTGGCAGACCCAGGCCCGCCGGGAAGACATAGGCCATATTGCGGCTGGAATCGCGGAAGTCGGCTTCGGTGCCGAACAAGAAGATCAGGTTCCGGCCTCTGGACGAAGTCTGGCGCAGGTATTCGATGATCGCTTCGGCTCCGTCCAGCGCATCGATCTGCGCGAGGGTGGCATTCAACGGCGTGATGCCTTCGGCATTGATCCGCGCTTCGTCCATGCCGGTGACCCAGAAGTCGCCGATGATCTTTCCTGTGCCGGTGGCGTGGTGGTTGCGCGCGGCCTGCTCGACCAACTGGTGCTGGATCGCGATGGATCTTTCGTCGAGGATTGAGAACGCGCCCCAACTGGTGCGGTCTCCGGGGATCTCGTTGCTGGCCAGCCAGCGGCCGTTGACGTAGCCATTGAAGTCGGCACACGCGTCCTTGCTGGAATCCAGGTCTTCGATCGAGAAGCGATTGACCGGGGGCAGGCGGCTTTCGTCGAGTCGCAGGCTCTGGCGGGCCTGGGCCTGGGCCGGCGGCGGAACGATGGCGAGCGCGCCGGCAACAGCCAGCGGCAACAGCAGCAAGGAAGGCGTGCGGATGTTCACGTGGAGACTCCGGGAGAGGAAAGGGAAACACCGCCCAGTATGGGCCATGCCCGGGATTCAACGGGATCGCCGGATGCGTCGCGCGTGTAAAAGGTCATATGCCTGCGCGTTGCACGGTCGTCCGAGAGCATGGGAAACGCGGACGAACACGTCCGGCGGAGTTGCCGCCGGGCGTGGAAGAATCAAGCCCGGTCCCGGTTTCAGGGTGTGGTCGAGGTCGCCCGCGTACAGACGACGGCCTTGTCCTTGCCGGCGAAGGTGAGGGTGGCTTCGCCCTGGTGTTCCCAGAATTCGTTGCCGTCGCCATCGGCAAAGCGTGCGCCGGAAGCGGATATGGCCGATGGCAGGACCAGCTTTTTGCCGGCAAAGCCGAATTCGAGGTTGTTGGTGGTCTTGTCGAAGGTGGCGGTGAATTCCTGGTTGCCGCACTTCCATTGTGTCGTGATGAGGTTGCCATCGGCGGCGGGAGCCGGAGCGGTGGCGCCGTTGTCCGCGGCGGGCGCAGGTTCGGCCGTGGCCGCCGAAGCCGGCTCGGAGGTGGACGGTGGTGTCGCAGGCTGCGCGCCGGTGGCGGTCGGTTTGATCGGAGACGCGTTCTGCTGGCAGGCTGCCAGCAGAAGCGCGACGCAGAAAGAAACAGTCGATGGCTTGAGCATAATCGTTCTCTTGAAGGGGCATCACTGTTGTGGGCCGGAGCTTGACGAACTCGCCTCATGGGCGCATGAAATGCCGGCGAAAGCGATGCAGTCCGATACCACTGCTACTGCCGGACAGGATCGGACGCCGGAGTCGATTCGGTTACCGATGCGGGAGCCGGTGCCGGTGTGGACGCCGGCGTGGTCGCTGGTGCGGAAGCGGGAGCCGCCGCCGCAGTGGGGGCACCGCGTTTTTTCCCGATCCACTGGTCGATCTGGCGTTCCAGGATATCCAGTGGCATGGAACCGTTTTTCAACAGTTCGGCGTGGAACTCGCGGATATCGAAGCGGTCGCCCAATTCGCGTTGCGCCTTGGCACGCAGCTCGGTGAATTTCATCTCGCCGGTCCGGTAGGCCAGGGCCTGGCCGGGAATTGCCATCATGCGTTCGACTTCGCCGGCTGCATCCGCCGCGTCCATGGCGGAGTTGTCGGTGATGAAAGCGACGGCCTGTTCGCGCGTCCAGCCCTTGCTGTGCAGGCCGGTATCCACGACCTGCTGGATCGAACGCCACAGTTCGCTCTGCAGGCGGCCGTAATAGCTGTAGGGCGACTGGTACAGGCCCAGTTCCTTGCCGAGCGATTCGGCATACAGGGCCCAGCCTTCGGTATAGGCGATCTCGCCTCCGAAACGGCGGAACTTGGGCAGGTCGGTCAGTTCCTGCTGCAGGGCCAGCTGGAAATGGTGGCCGGGGACCGCTTCATGCAGGAACAGGGCTTCCGTTTCCCAGTTTCTGGCCTTGGCGACACGGGTGGTGTTGACATAGAGGATGCCGGGCTGCGAATTGTCTTCGGCCGGACGGGCGTAGAACGCATTGGCGGCGTTCTGCGCGCGCGACGGTTCCGCGGGACGGATATCCAGTTGCGCCTTGGGCGTCAGCGAAAACAGCGCGGGAATCCTCGGCAACGTGTTGTTGCGGACGCCGCGGTAGTTGCTGAGCATGATGTCGTCGCTTTCGTATTGGAAGCGCGGGTCGGTCTGCATGAAACGGAAGAAGCGCGTTATCGGTCCGCGGAAACGCGTCTCGCGCATGATCCGCTGGATTTGGGTATGCAGCCTGGCGATGTTGTCGATGCCGGCCTGATGGATCTGATCGGGCGTCATCGGCAGCGTGGTGTTTTCCTTGACCGCCTGCGCATACCAGGCGGCGCCGTTGGGCAGCTCGCCCAGTCCGGCCGTGGTCCGGGACCCGGGCAGATATTCGTTGTTGAGGAAATCGCGCAGCCGGCGATAGGCCGGCATGGTCTGGCCCTCGATCATGCGTTTGTAACCGGTGGTCAGGCGTTCGCGGTCGGCATCGGAAAAGTTCTCCGGCATTTTCTGGATGGGCAACCAGAACAGCGTTTCCTCGGCCTGCGGCTTGATCAGCGTGTCCAGTTGCAGCAGTACCTTCTCGGTCAGCGGTCGCGGCTGGACCACTCCCGCCGCCATGCCTTCGCGCATGTTGGCGATCGCCTGCTCGAAAACGACGGGAATCTGCGCTGCGCGGCCCTGCCAGTTCTCATAATCTTTGACGGTGGCGAAGGGCTGGGCATTGGTGCCCGAACCCAGGATCGCCACGACCACGGCGACGTTGTTGAAATGGTTGAGCGGCATCATCCAGTCGGGAAACTGCTCGCTCGCCAGCGCATCGTGTGCATCGTCGATGAATATCTGGTAGCTGAGCAGATCCTGGCCTTCCAGTCCTTCCGGGCCGATCGCTTCCACTTTCCGCAGCCACTCGGTGGTGAAGTCATGCGCCTGCCGGCGGTATTCCGCGGAGAGATAGTTCGGCAACTGGTCGCTATAGCGCAGGTCGCCCTGCAAGGTGGCCTGCACCGGATTGAGTTTGAGCGAAGCTTCCCAATAGTCCTGGTACAGGCGGTTCAATTGCGCGGACTTGCTGACCGGAGCCGGCGCGGGTGCCGGGTGTGCCGCCTGGGTCGCGGCGCGGCGCGCGCGGCGCGGCGCGGCGTCCGCCTCCTGGATGGCAGTGACGGTGACGGTTGCGACCAGAAAACCGAGAAGGATGCGGAGGGCGGGGCTCGACATGCATGAACCTGTTACGGCAATTCAAGCGATCAAGAGTGCCTGATCCCGCGGTCGACGACCAGTGTTGACATGGCAGGACGGTATCGCGTTCCGGTTTGTTACGGACTGGTTAATTAACGCGCTTGCGGTGGCGTCGATTCAGTCCTGCCCGGATGCGGCGCCGGCCGGGGCGGAAACGTGATCGCTGGCGCGCGTGAAAGGCATCGATCGCGGCGCGACCGCGCCGCCGGAAATGATGAAGCTCATGGCCTGCTCGACCGTCCAGTCGGTGGGCGTCAGCAGTTCCACCGGGACGATTTCCAGATAGCCGGAAGTCGGGTTGGGTGTCGTGGGCACGTAGACCGCGGCCAGCTCGCGGCCGGTGCCTTCTTCCTGCAGGACACGCGTCACCAGCCCGATCGATTTCATGTCGCGATGCGGGAAGTCGATCAGTACGACGCGCTGCGTATTGCCGGGCTTGGTCTGCAGGATATCCAGCAGTTTGCGTACACTGCTGTAGATGATGCTGGCCAGCGGAATGCGCTGCATCAGCGCATCGAACCAGCCCAGGAAGCGCTGGCCGATGACCCGGCGGCTCAGGGCGCCGACCAGCAGGATGGCCGCCAGCGTGGCGATCAGGCCGATCGTGTTCTGGACCCAATGTGCCCCGAACCAGCCGAACACCTGCGGAAACGCGGTGGCGATGCGTTGCGACAGCGGTTCGACGATGGGCCGGCTGATGCTGGACAGGAAGACGAAAACGAATTTGATCACCACCCAGGTCAGCCAGATGGGCAGCAATGCCAGAAGTCCGGTCAGGAACAGCTTCTGCAGGGAAGGACGGTGGGTAGGCTCCGAAGACATGGGGTATTCGCTATATGGAGGTGATCGGGAAAGACGGGGAACGACGAAGGCGGAGACATCGGCTCAGGCCGGGCGGTCGCGGCGCTCCGGTTTCTTGCGGACATAGATCTGCTTGCGGACGCGGGCGACGATGTCGCCGCCGGTATCGATGATGTCATTGGCGAACCATTGGAAGTGCTTGTCACCGTTGGCGGTGGCAGCGCGCATCGCTTCCACTTCGCTGTCCTCAAGCTGGAACGAAGCCCGCACCACGCCGCGCCCCGGTTTGATGAATTCGATGTCGCCGGCCTTGTCCCACACATAGTAATCGTTGCCGAGCCGATGGATCGCCAGTAGCGCCCAGAAAGGATCGGTCATTGCGAACAGACTGCCGCCGAAGTGCGTGTTGTGATAGTTGCGGTTCCACAGACGCATCCGCATTTCGACTTCGGCATTGCGATAGTCGGGCGTGATCCGGCCGACATGAATGCCGGTGAACAGGAACGGTGGCCACAGATTGAGGATGTGTCGGAGCGTCGATGCTTTCATGAGGGAGAAGGGGGAGGGCCTCCACGGCGAGGACGGGGGGAAACGGAGTCCGGGGCGGGGCCGGGAAGACGCAAAGGTTACTGGGCGCGGATGCCGATTGCATAGAGGCGAACTGGCCGCCATACAGCCCGGATGTGGCAGCGGGTCGCCTGTCGCGAGAGAAACCAGTGCCATGCCCGGGCAAAGCCGGGACCGTGACGCCCGTGGGAATAGCGACTGAATGGGAACGCGGCGTTATGGATGAAAACCGCATATCGGCCCTAAGCTCGAGGGCATGAGCGCGCGTGAAGCGGATGATGCACTCCGGCGTGCGAATGCCGGTTCGGGCACGAACCGACCCGTAACCGGGAGCCACGAACGGGATGAATACCAGGTACCCACATCATATGGTCCGCATGGCCGGGCATTCGCGGATAGCCGGTACGGTGCTGCTGTCGCTGACGGTGATGATGCCGGCGGTGGCGCAGGCACAGATGACGGGCAGCGCGGCCGCCGCATCGTCCGGACCGGTGGTCTCGCATCCCGCCACGACACGTTATACGGTGCCGCCGGACTCGAGTTCGACGCCGCCCAGTCATCGGCAATACCAGCGCTACCGGCAGACCTATCAGGATGTCCAGCGAGACAGCACGGCCATTCAGAGCCGTACCAGCAACGACGGCATCGATCGCGCCATCCAACGGCAGCGCCTCCAACTGGAGGCCGATCGGCAGACGCTGGAGGCCCAGCGCGCACTGATGCGCAATCCGGTCGAATCGGAACGCCTGCGCCAGGATTTCGAACAGGAGCAACGAGCGTTCGAACGCTGGCAACGGGATATGGAACAGGGCCGGCCCAAGGGGACGCCGCCGCGCGAGAGCGATTGATTCGCCCCGGTATCCGGTATCGACGGGAATGTCCCCCTATCACGGCGATACGCCGCATTCGCGCAACGGCGGTTGGAGCGCCGATGGAGAGTGCCCAATCTCACCGTTCCGTTCATGCCGTGTACGCTATGGTTGCCTGCCCCAGGCAAGTGTTTCCCTGCTTGCCCTTCCGATCATCAGGAACCCGATGCCGAAACGCCTGCCATGGTTGCTTTCCGTGATTCTCGGCTTGAGCCTGCTGGCGTGCCAGCCAGCCGCTCCGCCGGAGCGGGAGGTCTTCGATGAGGGCACGGATTCGGTGGATGGTGGCGCGATCAGTACCGCGCCAGTGCGGCATGAGCCGGCGCTGCCCCGAAAGCAATCCGCTCCCGGGGTGGACTGGTTGCCGCTGGTTCTGAGCTCGGGCAAGGCCTGGGCCAGTTGCGAACTGAATTATCAGACCGAAAGCGGCGATCAGGAGCTGCATTCGCTAGAACGGCAGGCGCTGACCGAGGCCCTGGCCCCCTGCGATGAAGGCAAAGTCATGCGTCTGCGCTACCAGGGCAAGATCGCGGGCGATTTTGCCGCGCTGATCGAACGCATCGTGGTCATCGCCGACGAGCAGGGCATCGGCAAGCGTGTGCTGGATATCGATTCGGCGGGTGGCACCGTGGAAGACGCCATTCGCGCCGGTGATTCGATCGCCAGTGCGCATTGGTCGATCTGGGTGCGGGAGGATTCGGTTTGCCACAGCGCCTGCGTGTTCGTGCTGGGAGCGGGCGATTCGAGGACGATCGCGGGCCGCGTCGGCATTCACCGGTTGATCCGTCTGAGCTCGACCGCGACCACGCGCGCCGAACTCAACAGCGAACTGCGCACCGTCTATGCCCAGGTCAAGGACTATCTGGAACGCAACGGCGTTGCGGTGGTGCTGGCCGACCAGATGATGTCGGTGCCCAACCGCAGCCTGCGTCTGCTGACCGACGAGGAGTTGAAGACCTATGGACTGGATGGCATCAACGCCGCGCAGGACGACCTGGACCGGCTGCGTCTGATGCGCAAGTGCGGGGAGGATTTCGTGCGCAGGCGCGATCAGTTCGCGCGCCAGTTCGATGCGCAGTGCAAATCCCAGGAGCGCGATATCGATGCGTTGAACGCCTGCGGCCTGCAACTGCGCAAGAAGTTCGGCTTTCCCGACGAGGCTTGCCTGGCGGAAAGTCCGATGTCGGAGTTCGATACATTGGCCGAGATGCTACCGATGCCCGGCTATCCGGCGGGAAGCGCCGGAATGGTGCATGATGCCTCGCGGGAGTCGCACCGACTGGCCGGGCGCTGGCCGGCGCCCTGATCGTCGGCATCCTAATGTTGCGCATATTGCACTGGCGGGATTGCGGCGGGCGGAATGCGTCGAACAGTCGGTGACACGGGATGCAGTGTTGGTCATGGGGTCTGCGCTGATGGTGTATCCGCATCGAGCACATCCAGCGTCGGGGAAACCGCGACGGAACACCTGCGTCGAACGCTACAACCGGGGATGGCATCACGCCGATGCGGAAACGGGCGCTGGTGGCTTGGCTCCACTTTTGGCAACTGCTGAAAATGGAGGGATTGCCATCAGTTGTGGTCTTCCAGCCGTCCACCGGGCAGGAACCGCCAGGTTCTCATGATATGCAGGACATCCACGCGCTCCCCGGTATCGGGCAGGGGCGAAAACGGCTGCGAAAGCTGCACGATGCGCAACGCGCTGTCGTCCAGTACCGGCAGACCGCTGCTGCGCATGATCTTGCTGCTCTCCACGGTGCCGTCGCGGCGCACCGCCACGCCGATGATGACTTCGCCGCTGAGCCGGCGCTGGCGGGCTTCATCCGGATAGTTCAGATTGCCCACGCGCTCGACCCGATCCACCCAGGTCCGCAGATAGTTCGCATAGGCGTATTCGCGGGTGCTGGCGGAGACGAATTTCCGGACCGGGCGGCGGGCGTACAGTTCCGATTGTGCGTTGTATTCGGCGGCCAGGCGGGCTGCATCGGTATCGAACGGCGCATTGCCCTGGGTGTCGACCTGCGGCTCGATGACATCGTTCCGGGGCGTATGCGATTGCGCCTGCTCGTATTCCCCGCGCCGGCTGGTCAGGAAGCGCGCCTCCGGCGCGGAAGATGCGGCATCGTTCCGGGCCCGCATCGGGTAGGGCGTCCGACCGGGTTCCGGGCTTTCGACGCCGCCGAGCTGGCTGTCGCGCGGGCGCTGCGGGGTATCGTGCTCGCCACCGCCACGGTTGTTGGCCTGCGCCAGAAAGTCCGCCTGTTCCGGGGACAGGGTGGTCTGCGCCTGGCTGAAGATCACATCCAGCGTCGGCACCATCGGCGCCGGGTCGCCGAGAGTGAAGCCCACTCCAAGGATCAGCAATCCGTGGATCAACAGCGACAGCACCAGCGCGGCGGAAAGCCGCTGGTTCTGATCGAGGTGGGTACGGGGAATGGCGGCCGATGTCATGCGTTGGCGGAGACGGAGGTTTCCAGTGCATCGAAAAGCTGTCCGGCGATATTCAACCCGAACTGTGAATCGAGTTCGCGAACGCAGGTAGGGCTGGTCACATTGACTTCGGTCAGGTACTCGCCGATGACATCCAGGCCGACGAACCGCATTCCTCTGCGTTTCATCTCCGGTCCGACCTGTGCGGCGATCCAGCGGTCGCGATCGCTCAGGGGGCGCCCTTCGCCACGGCCACCGGCCGCGAGGTTGCCACGGAACTCGTCGCCCTGCGGAATCCGGGCCAGGCAGAATTCCACCGGCGCTCCGTCGACCAGCAGGATCCGCTTGTCGCCATCGCGGATCTCGGGGATATAGCGCTGTATCAAGGCCAGCGAATGCCCGCCGGCGGTCAGTGTCTCCAGGATGACGTTGAGATTCGGGTCGCCCGTGTACGAGCGAAAGATCGAGCGGCCGCCCATACCGTCGAGCGGCTTCAGCACAACCTCGCCATGCTCGGCGACAAAGGCCTTCAGCTGGCGGGCGCTACGGCTGATCAGGGTGGGAGGGCAACATTGGGGGAACAACTGTGCCGCCAGTTTTTCGTTGAAATCGCGCAGCCCCTGCGGATCGTTGACGACCAGCGCGCCCTGGTTCTGGGCCAGGCCGAGGATATGGGTATCATGCAGGTATTCGGCATCCACCGGTGGATCCTTCCGCATCAGTACGATTTGTCCGGTGTCGAATTCCAGCCGGGCGAACGAGCCCAGCTCGAACCAGTCATGCGGATCATCGCGGACGGCCAACGCCGCCGCGTTGGCATGGGCCTTGCCGTCCTCCACATGAAGCCCGCCGGGCTGGACGTAGTGCAGACGATGTCCACGCCGTTGCGCCTCCAGCAGCATGGCGAAAGTAGTGTCCTTGGCGATTTTGATGGACCCGACCGGATCCATGACCACAAAGATATCAAGAGGCATCTGGCACAATCTTCTTAATTAGCCTTACGATGTTAGCCTAAACCCTGCTATTGTCTGGGGTTGGTATATGGAGCAAAGTGGACGAATCCGAATCCGGCGCTGACGGGTCGATTTCGGCCCCCTGATTTGTGTTCCGTTAAGTTTCGTCTGTTGCGATCGCGTCGAGTCTGACAGCATATAGAAAACGGGATGGGAAAGTGGGTTGTCCGCGCCAAGATGTCGTGTTCACATTGAACGTGTTGCCATATGGTTTGGGGAACTAGGTGAATGATTAACAATGCAACATCTAGCGGTTCGTTGGGCGGATTGAGGGTCATGGTGATCGATGACTCCAAGACCATCCGCCGTACCGCCGAAACGCTGCTCAAGCGCGAGGGTTGCGAGGTGGTGACTGCCAGCGACGGCTTCGAGGCGCTGGCCAAGATTGCCGACCAGAAACCGCAGATCATCTTCGTCGATGTGATGATGCCGCGCCTGGATGGCTATCAGACCTGCGCGCTGATAAAGAGCAACCACAATTTCAAGTCCACCCCCGTGATCATGTTGTCTTCCAAGGACGGCCTGTTCGACAAGGCGCGTGGCCGCATCGTTGGATCCGAGCAGTACCTCACCAAGCCGTTCACCCGCGAGGAGCTGCTGGATGCGATACGCACCCATGTCCATATCGGAGGCGGCTGAATCCATTCGGCTTGATCGATCATGTCGCGGAGTATCTCCGCTTTCCCTTGGCTCAACAGAGTGATGGATTCTAATGCGATCGCCTTTCGATATCCTGGCTGAATACGAACGACGCAGTCTGGCGCACACGGTGCGGATGCCGGTCCGCGAGTTGGAAACCGGCCTGTGGCGCGGAATCGGTTACCGGGTAGGGGAGCATCGCCTGGTATCCCACTTTGCCGAAGTGGTCGAGATCGTGGCTTTGCCGACGATCACGCCGGTCCCCGGTACCCAGCCCTGGTTGCTGGGGATCAGCAATCTGCGCGGTAACCTGTTTCCCGTCGTCGACATGAAGTTGTTCCTCGAAGGGGTGGCCACCCCGGTGCGGGAGGGTCAGCGCGTGCTGATCGTGCATCAGGATGGCGGCGATGCCGTGCTTATCATTGACGAGCTTTATGGTCAGCGCGGCTTTCTTGTTGAGCAGAAGATCGACCCTGCCGCGGTGCGGACGGGACGCTACGCCCCCTTCATCGAGGGCGCTTTCCGTGGAGAGGACGAATCGGTATGGGGCGTGTTCTCCCTGGACCGGCTTGGCAATACCCCTCAATTCAGGCACGCCGCAGCATGAGCGCGGTGACTTCCATCTATTCCATTTGTGTTGAGGCTGAAGCATGACGAGCGAATTGGATAATCCCCAGGCGGGCAGATCCAAGTCCGGAGGATCGGGTTTCTGGATGGCGCTGCTGGCGCTGTCGGTCATCGTATTCGGTGCCAACATGGGGCTGGCCTCATGGCAGGGCAACCGCTACGCGGGCGCCAACGCCGATACCGCCGATTTGCAGGTGCTTTCCCAGCAGTTTGCCGATCGGGGAAAGATGAGCGTCTCGACGGGGACGGCGGATACGTTCAACACGTTCCGCATGACTCGCGGGCAGATCGATGCCAAGTTGCAGTCGCTGCAGAAGACGTTTGGCGACAAGGCGGGAGTGGGCGATGCCTTGCGACGCCTCAATGAAACCTGGAAGTCGCTGGATCCTTCAGCCAACCGGGTCCTGGAAAGCGAGGTCGCAGTCACCGCGCTGGCCGAGAACGCCGACCGGTTCGTCGAGCGGGTTTCGCAATTGCAGGGGCAGTTGAACGAGATCGTCCGTGCCTTGACTACCGGTGGTGGTTCGCAGACCGTGCAGGCCTCGCAGATCTACATCGTTTTGCAGCAGAGTGCCGTGGCGGGAACGATGGCGCGGGAAGTTTCGCGGATACGTGCTGGTGGAGCAAATAGCGAGGAGGCCAGCGAGACGCTGGCACGCGATGCGCTGACGCTCGGGCAGGTGCTGGAAGGGCTGCAGGAAGGCAATCAGGATCTGGGCGTCGCCGCCATCCACAACAACGTCGCCGGCGTTTCCGCATTGAAGCAGGCGCAGGAACAGTGGCAGCAGATGCGGCAGAATCTGGACGCGGTTCTTGAGAATTCGAAGGGACTCGCGGAAGCGCAGGCGGCAGCGGCCGAACTGTCCATGGGAACCGGCCAGATGCTTGGCGACAGCCGCCAGGTGTTCGATGCGTTGACGGCGTTCGGTTCCACTCATGACGCGCGCCTGTTCCCCAATTTCTGGGTGGGCGTCGCATCGGGCGCGGTGGTGCTGCTCTCGATCTTTGGACTGGCAGTGAGCATGCGCCGTTCGCGCAGCCGCGACCAGGAGCTCTACGACCAGACGCAGCACGAATACAACAGCCGCAACCAGCAGGCCATCATGCGCCTGCTCGATGAAATCACCCCGCTTGCGGATGGCGACCTGACGGTGAAGGCGTCGGTGACCGAAGACATGACCGGCGCCATCGCGGACGCCGTCAACTACGCGGTGGAGGACTTGCGCAACCTGGTGACCACGATCAGCGATACCTCCGTGCAGGTGGCCGCTTCGTCGCAGGAGACACAGGCCACGGCGATGCAACTGGCCGAGGCCTCGAATCATCAGGCCGAGCAGATCAGCGCCGCATCCGAACGCATCAACGAAATCGCCACCAGCATTCAGAAGGTGTCGCGCAACTCCAGCGAATCGGCGGAAGTGGCGCAGCGTTCAGTGCTCATCGCGGCGGAAGGCGCCGGCGTGGTGCGGCAGACGATCCGTGGCATGGACCAGATCCGCGGACAGATCCAGGAAACCTCCAAACGCATCAAGCGATTGGGTGAATCCACCCAGGAGATCGGTTCGATCGTCGAACTGATCAACGACATTTCCGAACAGACCAATATTCTGGCGCTGAACGCCGCTGTGCAAGCGGCGTCCGCCGGCGAGGCCGGCCGCGGTTTCGCTGTCGTGGCCGACGAAGTGCAGCGCCTGGCCGAGCGCACCTCGGGCGCCACGCAGCGGATCGAAGGACTGGTGCAGACCATTCAGGCGGATACCAACGAAGCGGTCAACTCGATGGAGCAGACCACGGCGGAGGTGGTGTCGGGTGCCCGCCTGGCCGAGGATGCCGGTACCGCGCTGGCCGAAATCGAACGCGTGTCGAACGACTTGAACGAGCTGATCAAGAACATTTCCAGTGCCTCGGGCCAGCAATCCACCGCTGCGGCGGACATCACCCGGACGATGGAACTGATTCGCCAGATTACCGCGCAGACCTCGCAGGGCGCGGGTCAGACTGCCGAGTCGATCGGGCACTTGGTGCAACTGGCTGCCGATCTGCGCAACTCGGTCGCCGGCTTCAAACTGCCGGAGTCATGAGGAGGCTTCATGTGCGGAGGAAACGGGTGCGGAGTGAAAGCGTGATGCGAACGATGCGTGGACCCACACTCGCCGGTAATGGCGATGAAAGCGGCAGCGGACGCTTGCGGCAGATCTGGAGACGGTAATGAGTACGCTGCACGACGCAATGAGCCATGCGGTACTCGGCTGGGTAAAGCCCGAGTTGGACGAAACTTTGCGCCAGGCGCGCGAGGAGATCGAAGCCTTTGCCGCGCATCCCGCCGAGATCGGCAGGATGCGCCTCTGTGTCGAGCATCTGCATCAGGTGCAGGGCACCTTGCGCATGGTCGAGCTGGAAGCTCCCGCGCTGGTGGCCGAGGAAATGGAGTTGCTGGCACGTACCATCCAGGACAACGCGGTCGCCAATCGGGACGAAGCCTGTGCCGTGCTGATGGGCAGCATGGTGACGCTTCCCGATTACCTGGAGCGCTTGCAGGGCGGGCAGCGCGATATCCCGGTCGTGCTGTTGCCTTTGCTCAATGAATTGCGCAGCGCGCGCGGCAAGCCGTTGCTGGATGAAAGCGTGCTGTTCCGGCCCAATCTGGGACAGCCGTTGCCGGCGGAAGCACCGCAGGTCGTCAAAATGCCTTGGGCGCAGCGCCAGATTCGCCTGGGTGCCGCGCAGTCGGCATTGGATTCGGCACTCGCGGGCTGGCCCGAAAACGGTGCTCCCATCAACGCCGCCGCTCTGGTCAAGGCGGCCAACGATTGGCTGCAGGTGGCGCAATACGGTTCCAGCCGGGCGATGGCCTGGGTGCTGGTCTCGATGGCGGAGGCGTTGCGCGATGGCGCGGTTGCTCCCGCGCCCGCTTTGCGCAGGGGCTTTTTCGGCGCCGCCGCGGCACTGCGGCAGGCTAACGAGAGTGATGAGGCGGTCAGTGAAAATCCCGGTGTGCAGACTTTGGAGCCGGCACGGCATCTGCTCTATTGGGTTGCCACCTCGGATGCTTCGCACCCGGCGCTGGATGCACTGCGTCATGTCTACAGCCTGGGCGCGTGGAAACCGGACGAAGAGGAACTGGAGCAGGCTCGCAGCAGCCTGAGCGGTCGCAACCAGGAACTGCTCGCCACCGTCAGCACGGCAATCAAGGAAGAATTGATGCGGGTGAAGGATGCCCTGGACCTGCATCTTCGCGTCGGCGGCGATGTCGGCGCATTGCAGTCTCAGGTTACCGCGTTGACCAATATCGGTGAAACGCTTGGCATGCTTGGCATGGAAGCCGCCCGCGACATCACTTTGCGGCAACGCGACAATTTGCATTCGGTCGTCAGCGGTGCGCAACCGGCAAGCGAGAACACGCTGCTCGATATCGCCGGCGCCTTGCTCTATATCGATTCGGCGCTGGATGACCAGAATGCGCATGGCGGTTCGCCCGTTACCGCGCACGGCGAGCCGGGTGCGATAGAGGTGCAGCGTACGCTGGATGCGCTGGCGCACGAAGCCATCGCCAACTTCTCGAAGGCGCGCGAGCATTTCGTGGCCTTCATCGAAACCAACTGGGATCACGACCAGTTGACCGAGGTTCCCGGTCTGCTCAGCGACGTTGCCGGTGCGCTGCGGATTCGGGAGCTACCCAAGCCGGCCGAATATCTGGAAGGCATTCGCCGCTACATCATGGTCGAGCTACTGGATCGTCATCGCGTTCCCAGCGGGCGGCAGCTGGATACGCTGGCCGATGCGATGGCCAGCCTCGAGTACTACCTGGAGGCGCTGCGCGATCGCCGTCCCAACCGTGACGACATCCTCGACATCGCGCGTTCCAGCCTGCAATCGCTGCGTTACTGGCCGTTGCCGGCAGACGGCGCCGCATCGGCGCCGGTATCCGAATCGTTCCGCGAGGAAGACGAAAACCTGGTCCAGGCGCCTGTCGATGAAATCTCCGAGGCGGGGGCCGGCGAGGTGTACTCCTGGGATGGTTCAGACATCGACAGCGTCGGATCGTCTTTCGCGCGGAGTGAAAGCCTGGATCGCGTTCCCGCGTTTGACTCCACGCTGTCGACGGAACTGCCGGTGGAGACCATCGAACTGTCTTCGGTTGATACTGAAAACACCGGGGCATTGGAGCCGCCGCGTACCGATCCGGGTGTATTCGATTGGCCTGACGAAGCGCTGGAAGAAGAGCCGGCGACGGAATCGGCGATCATCGAAACCACGCCGATGCAGGAACTCGGTCTGGACGGGCTTGCGGTCGAGGAAGCCCCCGAATTGTCTGTCGAAACGTCTTCCGGCGGCAGCAGCGCCTGGACAGTTGGAGCGCCATTGGTCGGGATCGAGCAGGAAGCACCCGTGCCGCCGCACGCCGAAGAAATGCCGCCGGTCGTATCGTTGCCCGATGCTTCGCATACGGAAATCCGTTTCTGGCGCGATCTGTCGATCAGCATCGGCCCGAAAGGCATACGCGATCTGGCGCCGCCGCCGGGCAATGCCGCCGTCTCCGCACCTGAACCTGATACATCCAGCGCGGACGTGATCGAATCGGAGACATCTCCATCTCCTGTCGGCGCCGAGTCGGGACTGCCGTATGCTCCGACGCAGAGATTCGAGAAGATAGAGCCGCGGCCTGCGCCCGTGTTCACGCCGGAGCTGCCGGAGGAACCGGTCGTCGCTCCCGCCGATTCCGGATTCGAACTGGAGTCAGAGACCGAGTCCGAGTCTGTGCCGGAGCCAATCGTCGCGCCGGTCGTTGAACTCGTGTCGGAACGGCCCGAAGAACCTGCGGTCCCGTCCATACCGGAACCGGCAAAAAAACCGGTTGTCGTTACCGGCGTCGTGGACAGCTCTTTCAGATTCCAGGAAAAGGAAGACATCGACGACGAGACGCGCGAGATTTTCCTGGAGGAACTCGACGAGGAAACGGAGAACCTGGGTCAGCTGATTCCGCTCTGGAAAAGCACGCCGAACGACCTGGAAAAGCTGCGGCCTGTCCGCCGCGTTTTCCATACCTTGAAGGGCAGCGGCAGGATGGTCGGCGCCAATGCGCTGGGCGAGTTCAGCTGGAAGGTCGAAAGCATGCTCAACCGCGTGCTTGAAGGACAACGCGTACCCACTCCGGCCGTCATCGCCATGGTCGATCTGGCGTATGAAAAGGTGCCGCAGTTCGGCACCGCGCTGCGCGGCGAAACCACGGAACTGACGCCTGCCGTGGTGTCCGCGATCGAGGCTGTTGCCGTTCGCGTCGCCGAAGGGGAAGAGGCGTTCTACACTCCGTCGGCCGAGCCTGTCGAGGCGGTGGTCGAAGCCGATGCCAAGGCCGAGGCCGAGGCGATTGGGGAGGAAGCGCTCCCGATCGGGTTCGACGGACCTGATGGCACCGCGGTCGAGGTGGACAGCGTCCTGCTGGAAATCCTGGCTTCGGAAGCCGCCAACCACCTGAGTACCGTGCATCAATGGCTGGTGACCGCCCAGTCGGCCCCGGCCGGCACGATACCCGCGACGGACGCGCTGATGCGGGCGTTGCACACGTTGAATGGTGCCTTCGCGATGGCGGAGGTACCGGAAATCACGGCCGTGACCGGTGCCGCCGAGGTCTATGTCCGGCGCGCGCTGGCGACCGATCGTCCCGTTTCCGGGGAAGGTGTGGCGGCGATAGCCGATCTTGCCGATGTCGCCAGGAAGTGCGTCGTCACGTTGCGCGGCTCGCAGCCGCGGATTCCCAGGTTCACCGACCTGGTCGGGCGCTTGAATGCCTTGACCGAAACGCTTCCCGAACCCGCTTCCTCTCGGACGGCTTCGACGCCGATGCCGCTCGAAGCGGTTGCGGAGCCGGATGATGCCGTCGAAACCGGGGCGCAGGCGGAAACCGCGCACACCACCGAAAACGACGGCATTTACTCGTTCTGGAAAACGGTCGAAATCGCGGCGGGCGACGAACGGAAGGATGTCGATGCGCCTTCCGATGCCATTGGGCTGTCGGTGAAGGACGCCGAGCCGGCGGTTTCGCCGGAAGAAGCAGTCGTGGCCTCGACCGCCCACCCGGAGGCTACCGTTGTTGCGGAGCATGACGCGACCGGAACGGAATCGACGACGGACGAAGCGCTGATCTCCGTCGATCTGGGAATAGGCGAGCAGCCGCTGCTGGAGGATGTGGATGAATCCGTCCGGATCGCCGCGCAGCCAGCTGCGATGGCGCTGACGAACGGACAGCCTCTGGACTTCAACCAGATCGATCCGGAACTGGTGGATATTTTCGTCGAGGAAGGCTCCGACCTGCTCGATCATGCCGACCAGACGCTGGACGAGTTGAGCGTGGAGCCGAACCAGTCCTCGCTGATCATCAGCCTGCAACGCGACCTGCATACGTTGAAGGGCGGTGCGCGCATGGCGGGCATCATGGCGATGGGCGATTTGGGGCATGCGATCGAGTCGCTGCTCGAAGTCGCGGCCGCCGCTCGGGTCGAATTGCAGCGTGGCGACGTGCAGTTGCTGGAGCGCGGTTTCGATACGCTGCAGATGATGCTGGTGCACACGCGGGCGCACCGCATCGCGCTGCGTCCGAACGAGCTGATTGCCCAGTTCGAGGCGCGCACGCAAGGGCAGCCGATCAGCGAGCCTGAAGTGGTATCGATCCCGGTCGAACTCACTGCTGCCGAAGTGGCTGACCTGGTTGTCGACGCACAACCGGAAGATGCACAGTCGGTCTCCGGACTCCCGAAGCCCGTAGCGGCGGCCGACGTTCCTTCCGGCGGAGCGGGACAGGAACAGGAATATGTGCGCGTACGCGCCGACCTGCTGGATCAGCTGACCAACCGCGCCAGCGAAGTGGCGGTTTACCGCTCGCGACTGGAACAGCAGCTGGGTGCGTTCCGCGGCGCCATGACCGAGCTGGATCGTACCAACGCGCGTCTGCATGACCAGCTGCGACGCCTGGATCTCGAAACCGAAGCGCAGATCGTCGCCCGTTACCAGCGTGCGCAGGAAAGCGACGATCCGGCCTTCGATCCATTGGAACTGGATCGCTTCTCGACCCTGCAGCAGCTCAGCCGCGCGCTGGGCGAGACCGCCTCCGACCTGGACGGCCTGCAGGGCGTCCTCGACGATCTGGCGCGCCAGTACGACACGCTGCTGCAACAGCAGTCGCGCGTGAATTCGGAATTGCAGGAAAGCCTGCTGCGGGCGCGCATGATGCCGTTCAACACGGTCGTGCCGAGACTGCGCCGCGTGGTGCGTCAGGCGGCGCAGGACGCGGGCAAGCAGGCCCGGCTGGCGCTGGAAGGGACCCACGGCGAAATCGACCGCAATGTGATCGAACACATGGTCGGTCCGCTGGAGCACATGCTGCGCAACTCGATTGCCCACGGCCTGGAGAAACCCGGGGACCGGCGTGCCGCCGGCAAGCCGGAAGAAGGCGTGGTCACGCTGACGTTGCGGCACGAAGGTTCCGAAATCGTGCTGCAGGTCGCCGACGATGGCCGTGGCCTGGATCGCGATGCGATCCGGCGCAAGGCCGAGTCGCGCGGACTGATCAAGCCGGGGGCGAAACTGAGCGGCGCCGAAATCGATGCGTTGATCTTCCGTTCGGGTATTTCCACTTCCGAGAAGATCAGCCAGCTGGCTGGTCGCGGTGTCGGCCTGGACGTGGTGCGCAGCGAACTGGGACAGTTGGGCGG
Source organism: Lysobacteraceae bacterium (assembly GCA_031263725.1). Lineage (GTDB taxonomy): Bacteria > Pseudomonadota > Gammaproteobacteria > Xanthomonadales > Xanthomonadaceae > JAITWM01. The sequence continues at coordinate 60,166 of JAISFF010000037.1, forward strand.
CTCGATCGATCTCAAATCGGTTCCGGGGCAGGGCACCACCTTCATCCTGCACTTGCCGCAGGCACTGGCGGTCACGCAGGCCGTGTTCGTGCAGATCGGCGATGTGACCTACGCGGTACCGGTTGCATCGGTGGGCGGCATCGGCCGCATCGCGCGCGAACGTTTCGACATCGCCGATGGCCGCTATCGCTATGCGGGCGAGGAATACGATCTGTACGATCTGGGCATGCTGGTCAACGATACCCAGCCGCGGACCGAGATTCCCGCGCAGATTCCCCTGTTGCTGGTCAACATGGGCGACCTGCGCGCCGCGGTGGCCATCGACCAGGTTCTGGGCAACCAGGAAGTCGCGGTCAAACCGGTCGGCCCGCAGATCACCTCCATCCCGGGTATCTATGGCGCGACCATTACCCAGGAAGGCGATGTCGTCGTGATCCTGGATATCGCGCCGCTGGTCCGCCGCTATCTGGCGCGCGCCTTGCGCACCAAGGTGCTGCCGAGCCGCCCGGAAATCCGCAGGGCCCCGTTGGTCATGGTGGTGGACGACTCGTTGACGATGCGCAAGGTCGCCAGCCGCGTTCTGGAACGGCACAATCTGGAAGTTGTGACGGCCCGCGACGGCGTCGAGGCGCTGGAAGTCCTGGAGAGCCTGGAGGATCGCATTCCGGACGTGATGCTGCTCGACATCGAGATGCCGCGCATGGACGGCTATGAACTGGCAACGGCGATGCGTGCCGACCGCCGTTTCGAGCGCGTGCCGATCATCATGATTACCTCGCGTATGGGCGACAAGCATCGCCAGCGCGCTTACGAAATCGGTGTGCAGCGTTACCTGGGCAAGCCCTATCAGGAAGCCGATCTGATGCGCAACATCGAAGACATGCTGGGAACTTCACGTGGTGGCTGAGCGCGGCAATCGGAAGGTCGCATTGCTCGGCCGCGACGGACCCGCGCGGGTCCGTCTGCATGAAGCGCTGACCGGCCTGGGCATCGATATCGTGCTCGAAGCGGATCCCGAAAATGCGGATCCGACGCGCATCCGCAACGCGGGCCCGCGCGCCCTGATAGTGATACTGGAACCGGCGACCGAGGATGCGCTGGATGAGTTGGGACCCGTGCTGGAAGATTCGAGCCTGAATGTGGTGTTCGAAGAAGCCGATCTGATCCTGCATCGCAGCGGCTGGGATGTCCAGCGCTGGACTCGCCATCTGGCCAGCAAACTGAATATCGATGCCGATGTGCTTCCTGCCAGGCGATCGCCCGCAACGGATGACGCCGGGGCGAGCGAAAAGAAGACCGAACCCAAGGCGCGGCCGGTCGGGCGTGCGGCGTCCGGTACGCCGAAAGCGAAAAAGACGAGCATAGCCGAAACGGTTCCGGTACCGGCCGTGGACAAGGCGGCCAAGCCCGCCAAGGCGCCCGAGCCGAAGAAAGCGCGCGATGTTCCGGTTGCGGGCGGTGCTTCCGTTGCGGAGTCTTCGCGGCCGCAGTCGGCATACGCGCCGATGGGCAAGGTCGCTGCCGGGTCCGATGTTCCGACGCCCAAAGTCTCAGTGCGCAAGAAAGCCGCTTCTCCGCGGACGCCTGCGGATCCGTCACCGGCGTTCGCGCCCGACAAGGGCGTGGAGATATTCGAATTCATGGATGCGACGGCCACATCTCCAGCCGCGGCAGGCGGTCCGGCAGCGGATGTGGTGCCTGCCGCCAATCCGTTCGGCTCTGTTCTGTCCGAGTTCGGGACGGCTCCGGATACGGAACCGCCTTTCGAATTCCAGAGTTCCTCGCTTGACGAGCCACCGCAGAAACCGGATCGCGCTGCGCATGGATCTAACGTCGAGGAGTTCAGTTCGACCGAATCCGATTTCGTACTGTCATGGCAGGACCCGGATACGGATGTCGTGACCGAGATCGATCCCTCGCAGGAGTTTCCGCCGCCATCGGAGAAATTCGGGAGTGGCCTCTCTGCCGGGGATGATGTCGTCGTAGTGATCGAGGATGAGCTGGCTGCCGAGGATGAGTGGCCGGCTGCGGAAACGAAGCTTTCGCAACTCTCCCTGGAAGAATATTCCGATGCGCCGGCAAGGGCGGCAAAGCCTTTGAAGAAGGCTTCGCTCGCCCACGAGATCGATACCGGCCATCTGGAACTTGCGCCGCTCGATGCCGATCCGTCCGGCAATACGGCCAGCGGCGGTATCCGCGCGGGTTCGTCCGGTATTTCGTCCGCGCCAGCGACGGGCGAACCTCCATCCAGAAGCAGCGCCCGGAAACCGAAGACACAGGTCGAATCCGCGGCGGAAACAATGAGCCTGGTCGGCCTCGATCGGACGCCTGTGCCTGCGGCGGGTACTGCGGTACCGGTGGCCGCCGACGCCGGAGCGGTGCTGGTATTGGCCGGGATCGGCGGACCGGATGCGGTGCGCAAGCTGTTGGCTGACCTGCCTGCGAAGCTGCCGCGTCCTCTGCTGGTGCAATTGCGGCTGGATGGCGGCCGCTACGACAATCTGGTCAGGCAGATTTCGCGAGTGTCGAACCTGCCGGTGCAACTGGCCGAAGTGGAACAGCCGCTGATGGCAGGCAGCGTCTATGTGCTGCCGGATTACATCAGCGTCGAAGCAGCCGCGGATGGCAGCATGCGTTTTGTCGGCGTGGATCATCCCAGCGAAATCATCCAGGCGTTGCCGCCGGCCGGCAGCGCGGTGTTGTTCCTGAGCGGCAGCGATCCGGCCCGGGTCGATGTCGCTTTCGAGTTTGCCGCGCGCGGCGGCTGGTTGGCGGGACAATCGCTGGAAGGCTGTTATGACGCCACGGCGGTCAAATTGCTGGCTGCCCATGGCATAGGCTTGAACTCGCCTTCAGGGCTGGTGAAGGAAATGGTCGAACGCTGGGGCTGATGCGACAGGAGCGGATAATCCGATGAGTTACCACAATGATGAAGTTCGCGGCATTCTGGTCCAGATAGGCGGAGAACGCCTGTTGCTGCCGAATGCGACGATTACCGAAGTGCTGGCGGCCGTGCCGGTGCAGCCGATCGAGGGCACTCCGTCGTGGTTGATCGGCGAGATCGACTGGCAAGGGTGGAAGGTCCCGTTGATTTCGTTCGCCGCGCTCAGCGGTCTGCCGGGCAGCGGCAAGTCCGAGCACGACAAGATCGTGGTGCTCAAGGCGCTGGGAGGCAACGAGCGGTTGCCATATTTCGCATTGCAGACCGGCGTGTTTCCGCAATTGATCTCGGTGCCGCGGGACGGCCTGCTGGCCGACGCGGCGGAAGGTGACGTGCCGCCGATGGTGCGGGTGCGTGTCCTTTTGGGCAGCAGCAGTATTCTGCTGCCGGATCTGGACATGATCGAGAAACAGCTCAACGATGCGCTCAATGCGGTGAACTGGTCCAGTTTCGCGCATATGACCGTGCCGGAGTGATGCTGCAGCATTGACGCGGTCCGCGTCCTGTCGGCATATCCGGGTCAGGCGGGATGTCGGAGTCAATATTGCTGGCCGATGACGGGCGATCTACATGTCGCCGAAACGGGATTGCAGTGCGGCAATGGCGGCGAGGCCCGCAGTTTCGGTACGCAGGATGCGCGGTCCCAGCTGCAAACCGCTGAAACCATGATCGGCCAAGGTGGCGCGATCGTGTGGCGACCAGCCGCCTTCGGGGCCGGTGGCGATGACCAGCTCCGCCGACGAGAGAGCAAGCTGGGTCAGCCGGTGTTCGCCCATCGGATCCAGGGTCAGGCGTGTGCCGATGGGAATGTCCAGCGAGGACAACGCCACAGCGAGCGGTGCGGGCGTCGTCAGGCTCGGAACCCGGGCCCTTCCGGATTGACCGCATGCCGATTCGATGACGTTGCGCCAGTGCGCCAGGCGTTTCCCGCTGCGCGCGGCATCGAGCTTGACCTCGGTGCGTTCGGCCATGACCGGGACGAATGCGACGACACCCAGTTCCGTAGCTTTCTGCAGTATCAGGTCCATCTTTTCGCCGCGCGCGATGCCCTGAAGCAGGGTGATGCGCAATGACGATTCATTGTCCACCGCTTCGCTGTCGAGAATGTCGGCGCTGCCGCTGCGCTTGTCCGCCTCCAACAGCCGCGCCCGGTAATCGTGTCCGTCGCCGTTGAACAATACGCATTCGTCGCCGCTGCGCATCCGCATCACCTGCGCGAGATGGCGGACGACGGGTTCCGGCAGGTCCACCGTCGCGCCTTTGCGCAGCGGCAGTTCGACATAGCAGCGGGTCAGGCGCATAACGTGGCCTCATCGATAGCGGTACGGGTGACATCGGCCAGCATCACCTGCTCCAGTGTGCAGGCATGCTCGGCGATGGCGGCGGCGATTTTTCAGGGGGACATTACACCAGCCGCGTGATCGGCGACTGGATTCACTTTTACAACCATCAGCGTCCACACCAGGCGCAGGAACAGGTGTGGGTCGAGCACTTCCTCGCCAAAGGTGCGGTTGAAACGCTCAATACAGGCGTTCTTGTTCGGCTTGCCCAGCTGGATGATGTACCGGAGGGCCATGCCATTGGCCTTGGCCCACTGCACGAAGGCCTGGCCCAGAAACTCCGGCCCGTTGTCGGTGCGCAGTACTTGCGGCAGGCTGCCGTGGTCGCGCGACTGCTCGAAGACACGCACCAGACGGGCCGAGGTCAAGGACGTGTCGATCTCGATGTGCAGCACCTCGCCGTTGAAGTCGTCCACCACGTTGAAGGTGCGAAAGCGCCGTCCGCACGCCAGCGTGTCGTGCATGAAGTCGGCCGACCACACGCTGTCCGGCAGCCGTGGCACGTACAGTGCTGCACGTTCACGCTTGGGCAAACGCCGCTTGGCGGCACGTCGCAGGTTCAGTCGCATCGCCTTGTACACCCGGTAAATCCGCTGGTGGTTCCACTCCGGTCGCAAACGGCGCAACCGCTTGCGGCACTTCCAGAAGCCGCGCCAGGGCCGATCCTCGACCAGCCTGGTCAGCGCCGCGATCACTTCGGCGTCGCGTACCGTCCAGTCCAGCGGCGGCCGATACCAGGCCGCCGACGACAATCCCACGCACTGGCAGGACCGAGGCAAGGGGCGTGCATGCACCTGCATCAGATACCGCACCGCCTCGCACTTCCGCGCCGGCCCTACAGTTTTTTTGCGATCAGGTCCTTCATCGCCGCGTTGT
>JAISFF010000051.1 GCA_031263725.1 Lysobacteraceae bacterium
TTCGACGCGCGGGGCCATCTGCTCGAGGAGGACCAGGACGGCTTCAAGATCGGTTATCGTTACGACGAGGTCGGCAACCGGGTCGAACGCAGCACCTCGGCGGGCAATCGGGTCGCCTATGCCTATGACTTGCGCAATCAGGTCACGATGGTCGCGATCAACGACGAAGCACCGATCACGCTGGAACGCGACGCCCTGGGCCGGACAACGAGAGAGCAGCTTGGCGAACATGTTATCCGCCAGTTCGAATACGACGCGCGCAGCCTGTTGACAACGCAGACGGTGCTGGGCGAAGCGGGTCCGCTGTTCGAGACCCGCTACGACTACGACCGTGCCGGGAACCTGACCCGGCGCTGGGACAGCGCACAAGGCGAAGACCGTTACGAATACGATGTGCTGGGCCGGTTGCTGGCCCATACCGACCCGAAGAGCAGGATCGAACGGTTCCTCAACGACCCGGGCGGGCGACCGGCTGCAAACCCGGATCAGGCAGACCCGGCTGAAGAAAGTCGTCAACGGCGACGAAGACGACGATGTCCTGTGGACGCGCGAAGGGACCTACGAGGGTGTGCATTACGTGTTCGACCGCGCGGGTGATCTGGTCTACAAAGGCGACCCGAACGACCGCGCGGCGAATGATAATCTTGAGCTGCTCTGGGATGCCAACCACCGGCTGGCCGAAAGCCGCAAAAATGGCGAAGTCACTACCTACGGCTACGATCCGCTAGGTCGCCGCGTATTCAAACGCAACCCGACGCATACGACCTGGTTCTACTGGGACGGCGATGCGTTGCTGGGCGAAGTCCAACAGGCCAACGACGAACCCGATGCCGCCCCGATCTGGAACGAGAATGTCGCCGACTTCGGCGCGGCACTGAAACGGAAGAACAAGCTCAAACGATTGCATGAGAAGGTTCGGGAGTATGTTTACTACCCCGGTACGTTCGTGCCGCTGGCGTTGGTGAATAAGGGTGTGCCGAGCCTTGAAATCAGCGCGGCGAATGAGGAGCGGGCGGAAGCAACTGACGATACCATCCCCGCCTTCAATAGGGTCAGGCACGCCTCTCGCGCAAGGCTATCTCCACCTGTCGTACCATTCGTATATTACTACCACACCGATCCGAATGGCTGTCCGACGCGGCTGACTGATGCATCAGGTCAGGTGAGATGGTCGGCTGGCTACGAAGCTTGGGGTGGCGTCGCTGCACAGCATGTAGATCAAATCGGTAACCCGCTGCGCTTGCAGGGGCAGTATTATGACGAGGAAACAGAGCTATACTACAACCGGTATCGTTATTATGATCCGGATACCGGTAGCTTCATTGGTCAGGATCCCATTGGGCTTGCTGGCGGCCTCAATCCGTATCAATTTGCACCTAATACATTTGTATGGATTGACCCTCTTGGTCTGAATTGCACCCCAAAAGACGCGCAGAGAAAAGTAATACGCAGACAAGCGCCACGAGAGATTATACGTATTGATGCACCTGAAAGTAGTATTACTGGATCACAATGGCATGCACACGGAAAGAACGGCGGCGCTATTAACTTGGATGGAACGATTCATGATGGCGATCCACAATTCTCCAGAAAGACACTGGATTGGCTACGGGAGCATGGCTGGAATGTATAACATATTATCATCATTTTATTCTTTAATAAAAAAAGAAAATATCTCGAATCTTGATATTTTTTTGAAGGATTTCGAGACATTTGAGGAAATACCACTTGTTTCAAGGTTAGATAATATTAGGAATCTAGAAAATATATTTTCAGGAGAGGATATTCAATTTTTCTTGATAAATTCATCTATTTTTATCATGAATAATATATTACAGCATGCCAAAAAAAAATTAGATGTGCCCGATTCTTTGAATTTCTTTACCTGTTTGACATTTCCTGACATGGACGAGATCGAAGATATGGGATATGTTATCCCTCATTTTTTGGTTACTAGGAAATCCGGTCTGTTTGATTTTTTGCATAGAGGCAATGAAAGCGCACTTGAGAGTTTACATCCCGTATTGAGCAAGGCTTTCTTGGACGTTGGCGCAGGGAAGTCATTCAGATTCATCAAGATCATCACCAAGGACAACGTTTATGGGGATGTGACTAGGATTTATGCGGTGCCAATCCACTCACTGCTAGTAAATTAGCCCACAGCAAACCACGGAGTATCCTAAAACAGTACAAGCCGATAATCCGAATAGAGTTTGTTGTATTCCTTTCACTAATGCCGCGCAGACGTTCTGCCAGTCGCGGCACTGGATCTGGTTTCTGAAAGCACGCACACGCGGCAATCCGGCAGCCAAGGGCTACGGCCGCTGCAACAGGACCGCTTCGAATGCCTGGCGAATTTCCTTGCCCATTGACCTGTCCGAGTTGCGGGTACAGAGGATGCCTGCGGCACCCCTCGCCTATTTCCCGGTATGCAGGCGTTTCATCGCTTCGTTGAAATCCCCGCTTGTTGCCAGCGGCAACACCGCGATCGCAGCATCGATCGCACGACCGATCATGATGCTGTCGTCCTGCGAGGGACGGCCAAGCACCCAGGGAACCACGTTGTCCTTGTGCCCCGGATGGCCGATGCCGACCCGCAGGCGATGGAACTTGCCGTGCCCAAGGTGGCCGACGATATCCCGCAAGCCGTTCTGGCCGCCATGGCCACCATCGAATTTGAGCCGCGCCGTGCCCGGAGGCAGATCCAGCTCATCGTGAGCGATCAGCATTTCCTCCGGGGCGAATTTCCAGAAACGCAGTGCCGCCGCTACCGACTTGCCGCTGAGGTTCATGAAAGTGCCCGGCTTCAGCAGCCAGACCGGCTGTCCGCCGATATCGACCTTCACGGTCGCGCCGAACAGCTTGGCATCCGCGCCGAAGCGTGCGCTCATCCGTTCCGCCAGCGTATCCACAAAGCGAAACCCGGCGTTGTGCCGGGTGTTCGCGTATTCCGGGCCTGGATTGCCCAGGCCGACGATGAGACGTAATCCCGCCATGATGCGCGCCCTTGCCGGCGCGCCCGCCGCGGAGGCGGACGCGCCGCAACGGAATTACTTGTCTTCGCCTTTGGCTTCGCCAGCGCTCTCGCCTTCCTCGGCGGCCGGCGCTTCCTCGACACGGGCATGTTTGGCGATGACCACCGCCGCGTCGTGCTCCTTGTCGGTCTGCGCCAGGTGCAGCGCCGGGAACTCGATGCCCTTCGGCGCCTTCAGGTCCGACAGGTGGATGACATCGCCCAGTTGCAGGTTGGCCAGGTCCACTTCGATGAATTCCGGCAGGTCCTTCGGCAGGCAGACCACTTCGACTTCGTTCAACTCGTGCATGATCAGCACGCCCGCCAGCTTGCCGGCCGGAGAAGTCTCTTCGTTGACGAAGCGCAGCGGCACCGAGGTACGCAGTTCTTCGTTGTCGCTCACGCGCTGGAAATCCAGGTGCATGATGATCTGCTTGTACGGATGCCGCTGCATGTCACGCAGCAGCACCTTCTGGATGTCGCCGTTGAGGCTCAGGTCCAGGATCGAGGAATAGAACCAGTCGTTCTGGCTGGCCAGCCAGATTTCCTCGTGGTTGAGCTGGATGCTCACCGGCTTGAGTTCACCGCCGTAAACGATGGCCGGGATGCGCTTGGCGCGACGCAGGCGGCGGCTCGCACCTTTCCCCTCGTCTTCGCGGCGCTCGACCTTGATCACATGATTTGCCATTTTTCTTTACCTTGAGTTGAAGTGCCGCCGGATGGCGGCTGAAACACCCATCCGCGACCAGATGGGTGGCGTGTTCCCGCGACGGGAATTCTGCTCAGTCGACGTACAACGAACTGACCGATTCGCCAAAGGCGATGCGGCGGATCGTTTCGGCCAACAGTTCGGCAACGGTCAGCTGCCGGATCTTGTCGCATTGGGCCGCGAGCGGCGACAACGGGATGGTATCGGTGACCACCAGTTCGTCGAGCTGCGATCCGTTGATATTGTCCACGGCCGGTCCCGAAAGCACCGGGTGCGTGCAGTAGGCGGCCACCTTCTTCGCGCCTTCGGTCTTCAACGCCGCCGCCGCCGCGCACAGGGTACCGGCGGTATCGACGATGTCGTCGACCAGCACGCAGGTCTTGCCGGCGACATCGCCGATGATGTTCATCACCGTGGCGACATTGGCGCGCGGGCGGCGCTTGTCGATGATCGCCAGATCGGCATCGTCCAGACGCTTGGCCACGGCACGCGCGCGCACCACGCCGCCCACGTCGGGCGAGACCACGATCAGATCCTCGGTGCCGTAGGAACGCCAGATGTCAGCCAGCAACAGCGGCGATGCATAAACGTTGTCCACCGGGATGTCGAAGAAGCCCTGGATCTGGTCGGCATGCAGATCCACGGTCAGAACCCGGTCGGCGCCGATCGCCGAGATCATCTTGGCGGCGACTTTCGCGGTGATCGGCACGCGCGAGGAACGCAGCCGGCGATCCTGCCGCGAATAGCCGAAATACGGAATCACCGCGGTGACGCTGGCGATCGATGCGCGCTTGAGCGCGTCGATCAGCACCAGCAGTTCCATCAGGTTTTCCGCCGCCGGCGCGCAGGTCGGCTGGATCACGAAGACTTCCTGCCGGCGCACGCTTTCCTCGATCTCGACCTGCACTTCGCCGTCGGAAAACCGGGAAACCAGCGCCTTGCCGAGACGAATGCCCAGTTCCCGGCAAATGCCCTTTGCCAAGGGCAGATTCGCGTTTCCAGAGAAAACGAGCAGTTTGCGATTTTCTTGCATAGCCTTCCCCAGCGAAGTCCGGACCACTGTTTTTTCCCTGTTCCGGCACCGCGAGCCGGCAAGGGAACCACGACCACATGGCAGGGGCGGCAGGATTCGAACCTGCGAATGCCGGGATCAAAACCCGGTGCCTTAGACCTCTTGGCGACGCCCCTGCGTCAAAAACCCGTTGCCGTTTCCGACAGCCGCCGCTGCAACGGCGAACGCAGGGCGCCAGCCGCACACCAGGCCCGTACCCGCGGAGACAGCCGCCGCAACGCCGCTTCCGCCGCATCGGAACGATCGAACTCCACGAAACAGCCACTACCCGAGCCGGTCAGATGCGGCGCGCCGATCTCCGCCAGCGCATGCAAGACCGCTTCGACGGCGGACTCCCGGCGGCACAGCACCGGCTCGAACGCATTGCCGAGCGCGACTCCGGAAACGAAGTCGGCTATTTTCGCGGGCCGGGCGGTGCGCGTCAAATCCGGGGCCTGGAAAAGCTCGCCCGTGGGTACGCTCACGCCTGGATCGGCCAGCACGTACCAGGCAGGCGGCAAGTCGATGGACATCAGGCGCTCCCCGACCCCTTCGGCCCAGGCGTTGTCGCCGCGCACGAATACGGGCACATCGGCGCCGAGTCGCAGCCCCAGCGCCGCCAGTTCGTCCACATCCAGCGCTCCGGCGCCCTCCCGCGTCCAGAGGCGGTTGAGGACCACCAACACCGTGGCCGCATCAGAAGAGCCGCCGCCGAACCCGCCACCCGAGGGAATCCGTTTATCGACCCGGATATCGGCCCCTTGAACGAAACCGCCCTCCGCCTGTAGCAGCCGCGCGGCACGCACCATCAGATCCTCGTCCGCCGCCACCCCCGGCGCGGAGTCGCCATGGCGCACGATCCGGCCATCGGCCCTCGGGCGCAGATGCACCGTGTCGCCCCATTCCAGTAGCCGGAACACCGTCTGCAACTCGTGATAGCCATCGGCCCGACGTCCGGTGATGCGCAGGAACAGGTTCAGTTTGGCGGGAGCCGGCCAGGCCGACCAGCCATCCGCATCGCGGTCATTCGCGCTCATCGGAAACGGAATCCACCGCCTGGAAATTCCATTGATCGATCAACAGCCGCACCTTGGCGTCGATGAACTCGTTGCGGGCCTCCAGACGACGCGGCAGCGCCGGCCTGTCGCCAGCGGCCGGATACCATTCCTGAAATTCGACCGCCCAGCCCATCTGCCGGATCCGATAGGGCCGGCCCTCGGCGTCGTAGCCGACCCGGCCGGGCTGCGCGGCGGCGGCCATCATGCCGCGTACCCAGTCCGGAAGCAGTTCCAGCGGAATGTCCCAGCCGGTGGCCTGCCGCAGCAGCACGACTGCCAGCTCGCCGTCGCGAGGGCCGCCAGGCATGCCTTCCAATCGCCCGCTACCGTCATGCGCATTACCCGTAAGTCGCCATGTCTGTCGGGTTACTGGGGCAATCAGCTCAACCATGTAGTTCCGGTCGTCCCATTGCCGCCAGTCGATCCTGGCATTGCCGCCCTGCCGGCCACTGCTGATCGCCGCCCGCCCCTGAAACGACCAGCCCGGATGTGTACGCAGCCACTGCCCCCGTTCTGCTTCCGCCTGGCGCGTCTCCGGCGACAGATCGCCAGCCTCAACCACCGTCACCGGCGGCGGCGATGGGCGCGTCGGCAGGCAGCCGGCCATGAGCAGCGACAGACTGGCGGCCAGCGCCAGGCGGTACTTCATGGCTGCGGTTCCAATGTGGCGCCGGTAATCTGCAGCGCCCGATGCAGGGAGCGGTTCTGCGAATCCAGCTTTCGCGACTCCGCGAAATAATGCTCCGCCTCGTCGGTCTGGCCCATCACCCACAACACTTCGCCCAGATGCGCAGCGACCTCGGCATCCTTCATCAATGTCCAGGCGCGCCGCAGTTCCGCCACGGCTTCGTGGTTGCGTCCCAGGCGATACAGCACCCATCCGTAGCTGTCGACGATGGCGGGGTTGTCCGGCTCGGCGGCGCGGGCGCGACCGATCAGCTCCAGCGCTTCCTGATAGCGATCGGTGCGATCGGCCAGCGTATAGCCGAGCGCGTTCAAGGCGACGGTGTTCTCCGGCTCGGAGACCAGCACCCGGCGCAGGTCGGCTTCGGCATGCTCGATCCGGTCGCGACGCTCCCAGGCCAGCGCCCGCGCATACAGCACGCCGGCATCATCGGGATAGGCGGCCAATGCGCGCGCATAGGCATCCATTTCGCCCGCGTCGTCGCCATCCTCCCGCAGCATCTCCGCTTCCAGCAGATAGGCATTGCGGCGGCTGTCGTCATCCAGCGAGGCGTCGTTCTGCATGGCGTGCGCGGCCGCGAAAGCCGCCTGCTTCCGTCCCAGGCCGTGCAATACGCTGGCCGTGCGCATCTGCGCTTCGGTGCGCTGCCGCCCGGGCATGACCTTGCCATACCATCGGACGGCGTCTTCCGGCCGCTCCAGGTATTCCGCAATCTTGCCCAGCAGCAGGAACCGGTCCGGACCAATACCGATGCCTGTTTCGGTATCGCGCTGAAGTTCCTCGTACAGCGTATTCAGCCCGGTCTCGTCATCGGCGCGCGCCAGCAGCGATGCGCGCATGCCGTAGCTCAGCGTGTTCTGCGGTCCCTGCGCCATGATCTGCCCGGCCTCGCCGTAGTCTCCCAGCGATTCATAAGACATTGCCAACAGACCGCGGATATCGGCGCTTTCCGCCGCCAGCGGCCGGATCTGCGACAGGGCCGCGCGCGCTTCGTCCAGCTTGCCGGCATGCTGCAATTGGGTCGCGCGCAGCAGGATCACTCCCGGCTCATCGGGAAACCGTTCGACCACCTTGTCGATCATGCGGCCGGCCAGATCGAGATCGTCCAGCCGCAACGCCAGACGGCCAAATTCCTGCCAGGCATTGAGGTCGTCCGGAATCGCACTGGCTTCGACCAACACGCTCAGCACCCGCGCCGACAGGGCCGGATCGCGCGATCCCATCAGCGCCAGCAACGCGAACCGCCAGCCGCGCGGATCGGGATGGCGCATCAGCTTTTCCAGCTGGCCGCGCGCGCGCCTCGCCTGTCCGTTGCGCAGCGACACAACCGCCTCGGCGCCCTGCACATTCAACGAGCCAGGGGCCCGCCGCCGCCACAGCCGCACCGCGCGGGCCGCCAGCTCGTTGTCGTTGACCAGCATGGCGATACGGGTGGCGCGCCCGGCCAGCTCGACATCGCCCGGAACAGCCTCGGCCGCCTGCAGGTAATAGCGGGCCGCGTCTTCCAGCTTGCCGGACTGGAGAGCGAATTCGCCCGCCAGAGCGGGGGTCAGCGCTTCGGCTACCAGATCCGCGGGCAATTGAGCGCGCCGATCGGCTGCGGCCGGCCCCGCCAGCAACAATGCCAACCACACAACGCAAGAACGGGCTATCACAGGGGGGAGCCTCCGTGGGCTTAGAATAGGCGGGTCGAAAGCCAGCAGCTTAACGCAAGCCACTGAATAAATGACCTTATGGGTACTCGGATTGAACCATCAGACCGCGCCGGTGGACCTGCGCGAACAGGTGGCGTTTTCCTCCGATTCCCTGGGCCAGGCGTTCGCCTCGCTGCGCGCCTTGCCACGGGTCGAGGAAACCGTCCTGCTGTCCACCTGCAACCGCACCGAGCTGTATGCGATCGCGGACGACGGCCAGTCGCTGGCCACATGGCTGGACGATCAGGCCAGCGGGCTGCACAACTATCTCTACCAGCATCATGATGCCGATGCTGTCCGCCATCTGTTCCGGGTCGCGACCGGACTGGACTCGATGGTGCTCGGCGAGCCGCAGATTCTCGGACAGGTCAAGGAGGCCTGGATGCAGGCGCGCCACCATGGCGCGCTCGGCGCGAGACTGGACCGCCTGTTCCAGCAGACCTTCGCGGTCGCCAAGCGTGCGCGTACCGACACCCGCGTCGGCGCCAATCCGGTATCGGTGGCATCCACCGCGGTACGGCTCGCGCAGGACGCCTTCGCCCGGCTCAGCGATTCGACGATCCTGCTGATCGGTGCCGGCGAAACCATTGAGCTGGCCGCGCGCCACCTGACCAAGAACAAGGTCCGGCGGCTGCTGATCGCCAACCGGACCCTGACTCATGCCCAGGAGCTGGCCAGCCTGCATGGCGGCTACGCATTGCCGCTGACCGAGCTGGATCGGCATCTGGGCGAGGCCGATGTCGTGTTTTCGGCCACCGCCAGCCGTGATCCGATACTCGGCGTCCAACAGGTAAGGAATGCGTTGCGCACCCGCAGGCACAAGCCGATGTTGCTGTTCGATCTGGCCGTGCCGCGCGACATGGATCCGGCCATCGCCGAGCTCAACGACGCCTATCTGTATACCGTCGACGACTTGGAACGGGCTGTCGAGGACAACCGGCAGGGCCGGCGGGAGGCGGCCGAGGCGGCCGAGGCGATCATCGACCTGCAGGTCATGCGCTTCATGGAAGCGCTGCGCGCGCACGGCCGGCAGGAATCCCTGAAACGGCTGCGCGCCCTGGGCGAAACCAGCCGCGACGAGATCCTGGAAAAGGCACGCCATCAGCTCGCTCTCGGCCGCGCTCCCGACGAAGTGCTGGGCTACCTTGCGCATACCCTGACCAACCGCTTGCTGCATCCGCCGACCGCGGCGCTGCGCCAGGCCGCCCTGACCGGCGATATCGAACTGATCCGCAACGCCGACCGGCTTTTCCCTCCGGCCGAGTACTGCGCCCGCAACAGCCAGACTGGCTCCGATACCAACGCCGTACCCGGTCCCGAATCGCACCCGGACCCATGACCCCGACACTGCGCCGCAAACTGCAAGCGCTGGCCGAACGCCGCGAGGAGCTGGCGCATCTGTTGGCCGATCCCGATGTCGTCGCCGACAACGAACGCTTCCGCAACTATTCGCGCGAGTTCTCCCAGCTCGAACCCATCGCGGCCGCACTGGCCGAAGAGACCCGTGCCAAGGCCGACCTGGCCGCCGCTGAGGCGATGCGCGACGATCCCGAACTGCGCGAACTGGCGGAAGAGGAAATCGACGCCGCCCAGGCCCGGATCTCGGAACTGGAGCAAGCGCTTGCACTGCTGCTGATTCCCAAGGACGCGCGCGATGACGGCAATCTGTTCCTGGAGGTCCGCGCGGGCACCGGCGGCGGCGAGGCCGCGATCTTCGCGGGCGACCTGTTCCGCATGTATGCCCGTTACGCCGAGCAACGCGGCTGGAAGGTCGAGATCGAGTCGGACAATCCGGGCGAACACGGCGGCTACAAGGAAATCGTCGCCCGCATCGTCGGTCGCGGCGCGTACTCGCGGCTGAAATTCGAGTCCGGCACCCATCGCGTCCAGCGGGTACCGGAAACCGAGTCGCAAGGACGGATCCACACCTCGGCCGCGACGGTCGCGATCATCCCCGACATCGCCGAAGTGGAAAACGTGCCGATCCATCCCACCGACCTGAAAATCGACACCTACCGTTCCTCGGGCGCGGGCGGCCAGCACGTGAACAAGACCGAATCGGCCATCCGCATCACCCATCTTCCTTCCGGGACCGTGGTCGAGTCGCAAACCGAGCGTTCCCAGCACGCCAACCGCGACAAGGCCATGAAGCGTCTGCAGGCGCAATTGCTCGACACCGAGCGCAGCAAGCAGACCGCCGCCCAGGCCGAGACGCGGCGCTTGCAGGTCGGCAGCGGCGACCGCAGCCAGCGCATCCGTACCTACAACTATCCGCAAGGCCGGATCACCGATCACCGGGTCGAAGGCCTGACGCTCTATGACCTGCCGAACATTCTCGAAGGCTATCTGGATCCCCTGATCGACCGGCTGCTGCATGAGCACCAGGCCGATGAACTGGCCCGGCTGAGCGATACCCCGTAAGCGCTTTCCGGCTGTCGCCGGATGAATCGACCTTTCCCGGTTCAGACAGACGTATTTCGGGCCTCGATGCCCGGAATACGACCGGGAGCGTGACAGGCCACGAGCCATGGCCCGATCGAATCGGAAAGGCAACCTTATTGGCCGTGGCGCCGGCTGCCCACGCCGCCAAGGTCGATGATGACCGTGACACCTTGCGCATCGCCGCGATGTCGGTCGATGGCACCATTACCGTCACTGGTTCAAGCTGGATGTCAAGCGCGACGACGACGATGGCAATCGTTATACGCCGGGCCTGCGCCAGGAATTCAAGGGGCCGTTCGCCGGCCCGACCCTGGCGTTCTGATCGCACTTGGCAAAATCGCCCATCGCAAGACCGACAAGAAACCGGCGCATCAAGCGCCGGTTTCTGTCGAGTCGATGTGTTTCAGAACACTGCGGTATTCAACATTCGCTCCCCGACCCGATCCGCAATGGCGCCGAATGTTCAGGACTTCTTTCGAGGCAGATAAAGATCGGTGATCGTGCCGTCGAAAATCTCGGCCGCCATGCCGACCGATTCGCTCAAGGTCGGATGCGGATGAATGGTATGGCCGATATCCTCGACCTCGCAGCCCATTTCGATCGCCAAAGCGATTTCCGCGATCAGTTCGCCGGCGTGCGCACCGACGATACCGCCGCCGATGATCCGTCTGGTCGCCGCATCGAAGACCAGTTTGGTGGCCCCTTCGGTACGGCCGAGACCGATGGCGCGACCGCTGGCCGCCCACGGGAATCTGCCCACGCCGACATTCAGCCCTTTCTGCCTGGCTTCGGTCTCGGTGACGCCGACCCAGGCGATTTCCGGATCGGTATATGCGACCGAAGGCACGACGCGGGCGATCCACTCGCGCTTTTCGCCCGCCGCGACTTCCGCCGCCAGCTTGCCTTCATGCGTGGCCTTGTGCGCCAGCATCGGCTGTCCCACGATATCGCCGATGGCGAAGATGTGCGGCACATTGGTGCGCATCTGCTTGTCCACGGGGATGAAACCGCGTTCGGTGATCTGGACGCCCGCCTGCCCGGCACCGAGCTTGGCACCGTTGGGCGCGCGACCGACCGCGACCAGGACGCGATCGAAGGTGGCGTTCTCCGGCTGATCCGCGCCTTCGAACACGACCGTGATTCCCTGCTTCGCCGCCTTGACCCCGGTCGCCCGGGTCTGCAGATGCACGGAAACGCCTTGCTTCTTCAGACGATCGGCCAGCGGCCTGACCAGATCCTTGTCGGCGCCCGGCATCAGTTGGTCCATGAATTCGACCACCGTGACTTCACTGCCGAGCCCGCGATAGACCGTGGCCATTTCCAGGCCGATGATGCCACCACCGACGACCAGCAGTTTCTTCGGCACATCCTGCAGCGACAGCGCATCCGTGGAATCCATGATGCGGGGATCGTCCCAGGGGAACATCGGCAATTTCACCGCCTGCGAACCGGCGGCGATGATGCATTGCTCGAAGCGCAACAACTGCGCCACGCCAGCGGCATCGACGATTTCCATTTCGTGCGGCGAGATGAAGCGCGCCACGCCCCGCACCACCCGGACCTTGCGTTGCTTGCCCATGCCCGCCAATCCCTTGGTGAGCTGACCGACCACCGTGTCCTTGTAATCGCGAAGCTTGCCGAGATCGATCTTCGGCTTGGCGAATTCGACACCGAAGTCACCCGCGTGAGCCGCCTGCTCGATCACATCCGCCGCATGCAGCAGCGCCTTGGAAGGAATGCAGCCGACATTGAGGCAGACGCCGCCCAGCGTGGAGTAACGTTCGACCAGAACCGTATCCAGGCCCAGATCGGCAGCGCGAAACGCGGCGGTATAGCCGCCGGGACCGGCGCCCAGCACCACCAGCGCGCATTCGATATCCGCCGGCTTGCCGGTGGCGGCGCCGGGCCGGGCCCGCTGCGGTTCGAGCGGCGCGCGGATCGAGGGCGTCACCGGCGGCGCCTTCGGCGTCTCCTGGACCGGCTTGCCCGCGGCGGCGGCCACGGCATCGGTCTCCAGAATGACGACGACGCTGCCCTCGGACAGCGTGTCTCCCAGCTTGACCCTGACCTCCCTGATCACGCCCGGGACAGGCGCTGGCACTTCCATCGTCGCTTTGTCCGATTCGAGCGTCACCAGACCCTGATCCTTGCGCACCACGTCTCCGGCAGCGACCAGAATCTCGATGACCGGGACATCATGGAAGTCGCCGATATCGGGAACCTTGACTTCGACCTGTGCTGATTGCTGCATGTGTTCTACTCCCGAATGATTCACAACCCGCACACTGGCGGGAGTCTGTTGATTTCCGAACGGAGCCGTTCCAATCGCATGTTGAATTCAGGCTCGCAGCCGACGACGAAGACCTGCGACAGCGGGTGGTTCTTTTCGAACAGGTCCACCCGCTTTTCCAGCAGGCGCCGGCCGATGTCCGACTCGAAGAACGCTGCCAGTTCATCCAGTTCCTGCGCCGTGAATGCGCTCTCGTAGATCCGGGCAACGCTGTCGACGTAGCGATTCTGGTCCAGATACAGCGCCATCGATGCCCTGGTCTCGTTCATGAACGCATCGACCGGCCGGTGCGCTTCCGGACACTGCGCATCGGCCAGGTACGGCGCCACCGCGCGCCGCATGATCTCGATATGGCGATCCGGACGGTCTTCGCCAAGCGCAAGTACCCGCCGCATCGCCGGCGAATCCGCCGGTACCGCCGTGGATTGCGCCTGCAGATTGCCCATCCCCGTCAGCGCCAGGGCGCAAAGGAGGATTCTCAATGTGTGGCGTTTCACTCTGGTCATGACGGTCCTATCGAACGGGCCAAGGCACGAATCCGCATTGGCCGGCGATGGACGGATCGGATGCGATCCGTCCCAATCTGCGCTCGCGGCCGATACCACCATCGTCGATCACGGCGCGCTGCTTACGCTGCCGTCGCCATCCCGGGTACCGTATCCGACGCATCCGGCGACGATGCATGGCGCTACAGCAGTACGCGCCGCATATCGGTCAACAAGCGCGACAGGTACGTGGTGAAGCGCGCCGCCGCCGCGCCATCAATGACACGATGGTCGTAGCTCAGGGACAACGGCAACATCAAGCGCGGCTGGAATTGCTTGCCATCCCACACCGGTTGCGTCGTCGCACGCGACACGCCCAGGATCGCGACTTCCGGCGCGTTGATGATCGGCGTGAAGCAGGTGCCGCCGATACCGCCCAGCGAACTGATCGAAAAGCATCCGCCGCTCATCTCCGCGGGACCGAGTTTGCCTTCGCGCGCCTTCCCGGCCAGCTCGCCGGTCTCCCGGGCGATCTCGATCACGCCCTTCTTGTCCACGTCGCGAATCACCGGAACCACCAGTCCGTTCGGAGTATCCGCGGCGAAACCGAGATGGAAATATTTCTTCAGCACCAGGTTCTCGCCACCGGCATCCAGCGAAGCGTTGAACTCGGGGTACTGCTTCATCGCCGCGGCGCAAGCCTTCAGCAGGAAGGCCAGCATCGTCAATCTGATCCCGGCCTTTTCGTTCTCCTTGTTCAAGGACACGCGCAAGGCTTCCAGATCGGTGATATCCGCCAGGTCATGCTGGGTGACGTGCGGGATCATGGCCCAGTTGCGCGACAGATTGGCGCCGGAGAGCTTCTTGATCCGCGACAACGGCTGCGTTTCGATCTCGCCGAACCTGGCGAAATCCACCTTCGGCCACGGCAGCGGATTCACTCCGCCATTCGCCAAGCCCGCGATGGCGCCGCCGGTCAGGACGGATTTGACATAGCCCTGCACGTCTTCCCTGGTGATGCGGCCGCCGCGCGCGCTGCCCTTGACCTGGTTCAGATCCGCACCCAGTTCGCGCGCGAACAGGCGGACCGCGGGGCTCGCATACGGCGCCTGCTGCGGCATCACCGTTTCCGCGCCAAATTCGACCGGAGGCGTGCGCAGCGAACCCGAAACCGGAGCGGGCTCGTTCCGCGTCTTGACGGCAGGCGGTGTCTTCGCGAGTGCGGCGGCCGGCGCAGGCGTCGATGCCTTCTTCGGCGCGGCGGCGGCAGGCTTCGTCGAGCCGCTGTCCGCCTGCGCCTCGATCAGGGCGACGACCGTGCCTTCGGATACATTGTCGTTTTCCTTGACCTTGATCTCCTTGATGATCCCGCCGAACGGCGCCGGCACCTCCATCGTCGCCTTGTCCGACTCCAGCGTGACCAGGCCCTGATCCTTGCGGACGCTGTCGCCGACAACGACGAGGATCTCGATGACGGGCACATCGTGATAATCCCCGATGTCGGGAACACATGCTTCCTTGATTTCGGCCATTACAAAGCTCCGGACGATCTAGGTTGAAGGCGCTATTGTGTCCGTATGGATGCATCCCGCCAACCGTTTGATGCAATTCGGCCGCGTTCTGCTGACACCACGTTCACCTGAGCCCGGCAATCGCCTCGAGTCATCCATCCCTCGCCACCTGGCCGCGTTCGACAATACGCAGACGTAGGGTTCCCGCTGCCTTCACTTGCCATCGCGGTGTGCGACAACGCACGCAAGCCAAGCCTTGCGCGGGCAGGCATACGCTTCCATCCGGTCGCTCACGGCTCTCTCAGCGCCGCCCACGCCGTCCACAGCCGTTCCATTCCGAACGACGCATTGGCCGGACTGGTCGATGGCATCACCTGGCAATCGATCCTCGCGAGCCGGGTCTGCGCCGAGGATTCGCCAAGCACATGCCGACGAAACGTCTGCGCGGCCTTGGCGCCATTGAACGCGATCCGTCTCAGATCGGGCAGCGTCCGCAATCGAGCCAAGAGCGGGTTGGCCATCTCCGTCTGCGTCCGGATGGCGCTGTCCAGGCTGCCTTCGCGCTCGCAGCGATCGAGCACATCCCAAAGACCAACACGCGCATGTCGTAGAAACTGCAACCTTTCCATGTACGGCAATGCGGGATCGAAGCCGTACAGCTTGCCCAGCAAAGGCCAAAAGCGATTGCGCGGATGCGCGTAGTACTGCCCCGCCAGCAACGACGCCTCGCCCGGCATCGAGCCGAGGATCAACACGCGGCAATCATCGCCGATCTGCGGGGCCAGCCCTTGCTTCCAGCGCCGGCTTTGCGCTGCCGTGGTCATTTCCCTGGCCCGCCAACTCGGCGGAGTCTCCGCGGACACCTGCTCACTGTCTCATTTATGATTGCGACAGGAGTCTGCCAAATTCGCGCATTTCGAGGGCCTGCACACCCATTCATTCTTCCTCCGGCATGCGGATGGACACGGTTCCATCCTCCATGTTCAATTCGCCTGAATACCGCCCAACGCCAGTAACGGCAAGTCTTTTCATACACTGCATCACGCTCCGGAATGGTGTGTCACGGGACCCGGCCGTCTTCGAGACGGGTATCGTTCATAAAAAAAAGGTTAATTTGTTGCACGCCCAATTACTTGGGGCCACTACAAAGACATAAGACAGGAGACTCCCTAATGCGATCCACTACCCTTCTGAGCCTTGCGATCGCCTCCACCATCGCTTTCGCCCCCGCCGCCTTCGCCCAGAGCGATACGGCCTCCGGCAAGCATTTCGCAGTGGTCGGCGGCGCTTCGTTGATCGATAACAAGAGCGATCCCGCTCCGTCCCTGAAGATCGACGGCGGCCCCGCTCCGTTTGTTGCCTTCGACTACTACATCAATGACAACATTGCCATCGAAGCCTGGGTTGCCGCGGACAAGTTCGACAACCGCGTCAAGTTCAGCGGCTATGGCAATTCCGGCACGCTGCAGCAGCGCCCGGCTTCGCTGAGCCTCAAGTACCAGCTCGGCCATGCCGACAACATCTTCCGTCCGTTCATCGGCATCGGCTACCACTATACCGATATCAAGAGCCGCGATCTGGCCCTGGTCAGCCGCAACGGCAACGATATCCGCGTCAAGAGCGAGCACGGCGTCGCCGGCGTTCTGGGCGTCGACATGACCATCACCCCGACCTGGTTTGCCCGCGCCGACGTGCGGTACCTGCGTTCGCGTCCGGATGTCGAGGAAATCGGCGGCAATGCGAACCAGGGCGACCTGAAGCTCGATCCGTGGCTGTTCAACTTCGGCGTCGGCGTCCGCTTCTGATCCGACTGTTCGAAAGCGCTGCATTCACGAGAAACGGACCCGAAAGGGTCCGTTTCTTTTTGCCAGTTCCTTTCCTGACGGCCTCGCCACACTTGCGCGGACCGCGCACGAGCATGCTTCAGAAAGCCGGCAGCACCGCTCCCTGGTACTTTTCCACGATGAATTTGCGGACCGCCTCGCTGGTCAACGCCGCGGCCAGTTTCCGGGTGCGCGGATCGTTCTGGTTGTCGGGACGCCCCACCAGATAGTTCACGTATGGAGAGTCGCCATCCTCGATCACCAAGGCGTCCACGGTCGGATCCAGGCCGGCGTCAAGCGCGTAGTTGGTATTGATCATGGCCAGATCGACCTGCTCGAACACACGCGGCAACATGGCCGCGTCGAGCTGGCGGAAACGCAGATGTTTCGGGTTTTCCACGATATCGCGTGGCGTGGCGACGGGATTGCGGCGGTCGCGCAGCTTGATGATGCCGGCCTTGTCCAGCAGCAGCAGAGCGCGCCCCAGATTGCTGGGATCGTTCGGAACGATGACTTCGCCGCCATCGGGCAACGCGGTCAGCACCTTGTGCTTGCGCGAATAGGCGCCCAGCGGCTCGATATGCACACCGACGATCCTGACCAGATGGGTGCCGTGATCGCGGTTGAATTCGTCCAGATAGGGACCGGTCTGGAAATAGTTCAGATCCATCTGCCGCTGCGCCACCTGGCTGTTCGGCTGCACGTAATCGTTGAACTCCCGTATTTCCAGTTCCACGCCCTGCTTGGCCAGTTCGGGCTTGACGAATTCGAGGATCTCCGCATGCGGCACCACGGTGGCGGCGACCCGCAGGCGACTCCCCGTATCGGAAGGGGATTCGCTCGAACATGCGCTCAACACCAGCACGGCCGGGGCAACAACAAGGGAAAACAGCCATTTGTTCATTGTTTCGTTCCTGAATGTTCACGAGCCGCGTTGCCGTCATGCATGGAAAGCGACGGCGCGGCGCATACGGCGAAAGACAAGGATAAGATAAGCGCCACGGCACGATAGCGGAATCCGCGCCACTCCCGCGCTTCTAGCGATGATCGAAGCGGCGCGCCAGCGCGTCGCCCAGCATCTGCAGCAACTGCACGATCACCAGCAGAATCACGACAGCGGCCGCCGCGACATCCGTCTGGAACCGCTGATAGCCGTCCTTGTGTGCAAGATCCCCCAGGCCGCCGGCGCCGATCGCGCCCGCCATCGCCGTGAAACCCACCAGGACGATGGCGGTGATCGTTGCTCCCGAGATCAGGCCGGGCAAGGCTTCCGGCAACAGCACGCGCCACACCAGTTGCCATGTATTGGCGCCCATCGACTGGCTGGCCTCGATCACGCCGCGATCCACTTCCCGCAACGAGGTCTCGACCAGGCGCGCATAGAACGGCGCCGTACCGATCGTCAGCGGCAGGATGGTGCCACGCACACCGTACGTGACGCCCATGATCCAGAGCGTGACCGGGACCAGCACGATCATCAGGATGATGAAAGGCAGCGAGCGCACCACATTCACCAGCAGCGACAGCATCTGGTACGCCGCCGGATGCAGGCGCAGCAATCGTCCCGGTCCGGTCAGATACAGGGTCACTCCCAGCACCAGCCCCGCGAGCAACGTCGTCGGCAAGGCGGCCGCCAGCATCAGCAGAGTGTTGATGGTTTCGGCGCCGATTTCACGCCACTTGTCCGCATTCAGGTGCGAACCCCAGGTCGAAACCGCCATCAGACTCATTGCCGCAACTCCTCGACTCGCACGTTCATCCGTTCGAAATAGGCATGGGCAGCGGCCAGATCGCCTCCGCGCAACGCCACGATCAGTTGTCCATAGGGAATGTCCTTGATCCGGTCGATGCGACCGAACAGGACGTTGTAGTCCATCCCCGTCGTCCGCGCCATCTCGCCCAGCAGCGGCTGATAGGTGGTCGGCCCCGAGAAGGTCAGCCGCAGGATGTCGCCTTCCACCGTGGCGAAGTCCCGGCGCAAATCGTTTTCGTCCAGGTGTTCGGCTTCCGATACGAGACCGCGGGTCGTCGAATGCTGCGGATGCAGGAACACCCGCTCGACCGTGCCGCTCTCGACCAGGCGTCCGGAATCCAATACCGCCACGCGATCGCAAACCCGCCGTATCACGTCCATTTCGTGGGTGATCAGGACGATGGTCAGGCCCAGCTCGCGATTGATCCGCGCCAGCAGTTGCAGGACCGATGCTGTGGTCTGCGGATCCAGCGCGCTGGTGGCTTCGTCACACAACAGCAGTTGCGGCCGCATGGCCAATGCCCGCGCGATACCGACGCGCTGCTTCTGACCGCCCGACAATTGCGCCGGGTATTGCCTGGCCTGCCCGCTGAGGCCGACCCATTCCAGCAACTCGGAAACCCGCCGGTCGACTTCCGCACCCGGCATACCGGCCAAACGCAGCGGGAACGCCACATTGGCCTGCACGGTCTTGGCGGCAAGCAGATTGAAATGCTGGAAAATCATGCCGATCCCGCGCCTGCGCTCGCGCAGGGCGGCGGCGTCCAGCCGGGTGATGTCCTGCCCATCGATCAGCAGCTGTCCGCCGCTGGGTTCTTCCAGACGGTTTATCAGCCGGATCAGCGTCGACTTGCCCGCACCGGAATGCCCGATGATGCCGAAGACTTCGCCGCGCCCGATGCGCAGATCGAACGGGTACAAGGCCGGGCGTTGGCTGCCGCCGGTGCCGTAGGTTTTGCTGATCTGCCGGAATTCGATCACCGCAGCAATGCCTCAATCATCCAGACATGTGAAATAGGAAAGCGAAGACTAACAGGGTCGCGATATCGAAACCGCCCCTCGATGCCCGCGCATGCGGCATCAGCCCGGGGAGCGCCGCCTTTGCACGCTCTCCCGATGCAACAGATACAGGCCGCTGGCGATGATGATGCCGGCCCCCAGCCATGTGGCCCAATCCGGCAACACGCGCCAGAACGCCCAGTCCCAGGCGATGACCCAGACCAGTCCCGTGTATTCCAGCGGTGCGATCAACGACGCCTCGCCCCGCTGGAA
Source organism: Lysobacteraceae bacterium (assembly GCA_031263725.1). Lineage (GTDB taxonomy): Bacteria > Pseudomonadota > Gammaproteobacteria > Xanthomonadales > Xanthomonadaceae > JAITWM01. The sequence continues at coordinate 19,787 of JAISFF010000051.1, forward strand.
CGCCGTCGTCAACCCCATCTGCCCCAATGCGCCGGTCAATCCCATCACGGCAATCAGCCAGGCATGTTCCCAACGCAGCGGCACCCAGCCCGGCGCGGCCATCACGCCCGCGCCTATCGCCATCAGCAACAGGAACCAGACCACCATCGCCTGCGAGGTGTCGGTGCCAACCAGCAGGCGCACGGTGATCGCGCCGCCGGCATAGGCCGTAGCCGCCGCCAGCACCAGCAGCCCGGCGATCGAAATGAATCCATCGATGCCCGGCCGCAGCACCACCAGTACTCCGACCAGGCCGCCCCCGATGGCGGCCCACCGGCGGGGACCGACCTTTTCCTTCAGAATCGGCACCGACAGCGCCGTGATCAGCAACGGTGCGACGAAAAAGATGGCGTAGCCCGTCGCCAGCGGCAGGCTTTTCAGCGCCTGCGCGAAGCAGGCGATCATCACGATTCCCAGCACGCCACGCAGCAGATGCAGGGACCAGCGCGCCGGCGCGATTGAGCGCAACCCGGCCGATCCCCAGACCCATGCCAGGACGAAGGGCAGCGATGCGGCTCCACGCAAGGTGGTCACCTGCAACGACGGATAATGCAGCGAAAGCGCCTTCATCGAGGCGTCCATCAGCGAAAAGAAGGCCACGGCCATCAGCATGAAGCCGATGGCGCCCAGGGAAGAGTGTCTGGAATCCATGCGCCATTATCGCGCCAAGGAGCGACATCCGCGTGACTGCGGCTACACTGGCGTCCCGTCCACTCATCCAGGAGATCAGGCCATGCCATCATTCGATGTCGTTTCCGAAGTCGACAAGCACGAATTGGCCAACGCGGTCGACCAGGCCAATCGCGAGCTTTGCAACCGTTTCGACTTCAAGGGCATCGATGCCAAGTTCGTCCTGGAAGACAATTCGATCACCCAGTCCGCTCCCACCGATTTCCAGCTCAAGCAGATGACCGACATCCTGCGCGCACGCCTGATCGCCCGCCAGATCGATGTTCGCTGTCTCGAATTCGGCGATATCGAAATCAACCTGGCCAGAGCGCGCCGGAAAATCGCGGTCAAGCAGGGCATCGAACAGAAACTGGCCAAGAAGATCGTCGCCGCGATCAAGGAAGCCAAGCTCAAGACCGAGGCGCAGATCAACGGCGACAAGTTGCGCGTCACCGGCAAGAAGCGCGATGACCTGCAAGCAGTGATGGCCTTGCTGCGGCAGGGAGATTTCGAGGTGCCAATGCAGTTCGACAACTTCCGCGACTGAAATAGGCGACCACGGTTGCCGGGCGCGCCTTCGCACCAGGCGGTATGCGAAGACGGAATCCGGTCCGACATCAAGAAGACGCCCCGAGCGATCGGGACATCTGGCATCTGGCAATCGATCCTGCCCGATAGCGGGCCGGAATCGGAATCCATTCTTCGTTTCCGCCCTTGGGACATTATGAGGACATTATGACCATAGACTTTGCCGTGGACCGCTGCTGAAAAACCGGCCCGGCCATGGCAGGCACTCCAACATATCTTTCCGGGCCTTGCAGAGCGCATACGTCGATTTCAATTTCTGCATATATGAAAGCATATGACTCCTTCATCCCTGGTATGCATCTCATGTCTGCCATTGTTCGCCCATGATGATCCGGATGCTTCATCCCGTTCTACTGCGATACCATCGAATCGACTACCATGCGAACCAGACCTTGTGCAACCCCTCTTTCGCATACTGGAATTGCCGCATGAATGAACCGGCGCCCACCACCGAAGCCGAACCCGTCGCCGCTACCCGCCGCTGGCTGGAACGGGCGGTGATCGGCTTGAATCTTTGTCCCTTCGCCAAGTCCGTCCATGTCAAGAAACAGGTACGGATGGTGCTCAGCGATGCGGAGACGCCGGAGGATCTGCTGGAACAGCTCGCCGAGGAATTGCTACACCTGCGCGACATATCGCCCGAGCGGACGGATACGACACTGTTGATCCATCCGCAGGTGCTGACCGACTTTCTCGAATACAACGATTTCCTGGACCGGGTGGATGCCCTGCTCGAAGCGCTGGATCTGCCAGGAACACTCCAGGTGGCCAGCTTCCATCCGGACTACCAGTTCGCGGACAGCTATCCGGACGACATCGAGAATTACACCAACCGCTCTCCCTATCCCACTTTGCACCTGATCCGCGAAACCAGCATCGATCGTGCCGTCGCCGCATTCGCCGATCCCGAAGCAATCGTCGGGCGCAACAAGGAATCGGTTCGCACGCTTGGCGTCGAAGGCTGGCAGAAACTGCTGCGGGACGAATCCACGACATAACGCAAGACCCTACCCCGCAGGATGCGGGGAATCGCCTGCGTCACCCGACCGGCCTCTGTCCCTCGGGCGGCTTCGTGCCGGTATCGGCGATGCCGGTTGCGACAATCGTGAATGCGGCGGCCTCCGCAAGAAAACTTCGCGTACTTGCTTACTGGCCCAGCAGCCTCCGCTCGGCTGCCGTCACCGCTCGCCATCGCCCTGCATCCAGATTGTCCAAATGCAAATCCCCGATCTGACTGCGATGCAGGGTTTCCACATGATTCCCGACGGCGGCGAACATGCGCCGGACTTGGTGATAACGCCCTTGGATCAATGTCAGCCGTGCGCGGCGTGGCCCCAGAATTTCCAGTTTCGCCGGCAGCAGAGGCGTCCGTTCGGATTCCAGCATCAATTCGCCGCTGGCGAAGATCGCGGCCTCGTCGCCACGCAGATCGCGTGCGAGCTCCGCCTGGTAGACCTTGGCCAGACTGGATTTCGGCGAAATGATCCGATGCAGCAGCGCGCCATCGTCGGTCAGCAGCAGCAGGCCGCTGGTATCGCGATCCAGACGTCCTACAGGCGATACGACCGGCGTTCGCAGACGGAAGCGGCCCGGCAACAGATCGTAGATCAGGCGCCCGTGGTCCTGGGTCGAGCAGGTATATCCCATTGGCTTGTGCAGCATCAGCAGCATTCCGGCAGGCGGGTCCAGCGGCTCGCCATCGATACGCATGTCGTGCCATTGGACATCGTCATCGACATACAGGCGTTCGCCACCGATACCGGTGATCCTGCCGTCGGCAAACAATGCCAATACCTGACGCCGACTGCCATAGCCCAGATTGGCCAGAGTCTTCATCCATCCGGGCGACCGGCTCATGCGGCACCCATTGCGCTGATATGGATGGCCGACGGAATATTCGCCGCGGGAGTCTCAGCGACCACGCACTCCGCCATCTTCGGTTCCGGTTTCCAGCGGCTGGATGACGCGACATGGATTGCCCGCCGCGAATACCTGCGCCGGCACATCCCGCGTCACTACCGATCCGGCGCCGATCACGCTGCCTTCGCCGATGCGTACGCCGGGACAGATGATCGCGCCGCCGCCGACCCAGACGCCGGAACCGATTCCGATCGGCCGTGCGGCCTCCAGCCCGCGCTGGCGCAAATCCCGTTCCATCGGATGCGTGGCGGTATATATTTGCACGCCGGGCCCGAACAGCACATCGTCGCCGATATGCACTTCCGCCGGGTCCAGCACCACGCAATTGAAATTGAAGAATACCCGGTTGCCGATATGGATATTGGTGCCGTAATCGCAGTGGAAAGGCGGCTCGATCACCAGATCCGGGCCGACCGAGCCGAACAGGTTCTGATGGATGTATCGCCGCAGCTTGCGCTGCTCGTCGACGCTGCGATTGAACTGCAGCAACAGGATGCGCGCTCTTTCGCGCTGCTCCAGCAGGTATTCGTCCGCGGCGTCGTACAGCTCGCCGGCCACCATCTTTCCCCATTCTGTTTTCATATCCGTCCTTCCTCCGCCGAACCACGCTCGCGCAGACGTTCCAGATCCGAGCGCGTACTCCACATCAGATAGTCGCAATGCCCCGCCTGCGCGATGCAGAAAAAGGCCCACATGTTCCCATCCTGCCGGTAATAATGCACCGAATATCCGCGCTCGGCGTAATCCTTGAGCACCCCGGGCCAGCGCTCGAAGGGCGCTTCCGCCGGAGCGGGCGCATCCAGTCGGGCGAAAAAGGCATCCGCATCGGCGACGGCCATTTCGAAACCGCCAAAGGAAAGATTCAGATCCAGGTTGTTCGATGTCCTGATGGACCGGGCGGATGGCGGCAGCGCATCCGGCAACCAGCCTTGCTGAAACAATCCGCCGGCACGGGCATCGGCCAGCGTGTCGTAACGGCGGTCCATCTTCGCGCCGTGCCAGGTGAACACCATCCAGCTCATCGCCGCGAATGCCAGCAAGCCGATGACGATCAGCAGGAACATGATGCCGCCGCGCTTGATACCGCTCATCGCGGCCCCGCCTTGATCGCCTCGATCACTTTGAATCCCTGATCCATATCCACCAAACGTATGTCGCTGAATCGCTGCTTCAGTACATCCTCGTACGGCAGATGCTTGTTGGCGACCAACCATAGCCTGCCGCCACGCATCAGGGCGGCGGCGGCGGCGGCGATGAAACCTTGACCGATATCCGGGCGGCCATCGCGTCCCTGGGAATGGAATGGCGGATTGCTGACGATGAAGTCATAGGCCCGATCCAGTCCGGATGTCACATCGGCCCAGTGGTACTGCAACTGGACGCGTTGCGAATGCCGCGAGAGATTGATCCGCGCCAGCGCCAGGGCGCGCGATTCGGCTTCATAGACATCCAGGGACCTGACGCCGGGGCACCGCGTCAGCACTTCATCGGCAAGATAGCCGAACCCTGTTCCCAGATCGGCGCCATCGCCGCCCAAAGTCGTCGGCAGATTACGTGCCAGCAAAGCGGAAGCCGGATCGATGCGGTTCCATGAGAACACGCCCGGGCGGCTGACATAACGTCCTTGCAGGATCGGTCTTGGTGCGTCCAGTTCGCGCCATTGGGCCAGCAGCGCATGATCGCCGTCGCCGATCGGCCCGGTCCAGAATACGCGGCAATGGTGTTTGGACAGGCTGCCCCCCAGGCCCGCCAGGCGTTTCAGGTCGCCTTCGCCGGCCTTCGCGCCCTCGTTGTTCTCGATGCTGGCGATCACGCGTCCGCCGGGCGCGGCCAGGGTCACGGCCCGTGCGAACAGGGCGCGGGCCTCTTCGCGCTGCCGTGGCGGCAGCACCAGAACATGGGGATAACGCTTCGGACTGGCATCGACATCGGCCACGGTCCGGAATCCCTGCTGCTGCAAAACATCCGCCGCCGGTTTGAAACTCTGTTCGCAAAGCAGCGAACCGGTCTCCATGCGTTGCATGGCGCCGCCGCCGCGTGCACGCAGGAACAGGCTTTCCGTCCCGGATTGCGGCAGCACATTGTGGGCGAAAGGAAGAAACAGCACTTCCAGGGCCGGATCGGAAATTGCGGAAGCCAAGGCATCACACCTGTGGGTTGCGAATCGATTGACGAATGATTCTACCCGGCTGGGCAAAACCTGCTTCCCGGCACACGTTCACCTGGTCGATCAGATACCGTGAACCGGATGGCCTGCTCAGCGACCGCCCGGCGCGCAAGGGCTGCCGGTGATCTGCAGCTCCGCCGCATACAGCGGCATGGAAGCCAGTTGCCCCGCCAGGGTCTGTTGTCTGGCGTCGTCCAGGTAGATGCGGACGCGGCCCTGCCCATCGGCATCGGGCACCTGCGCCGCGACCGGTTTGCGCCACACATGCATCACGACCTGTTGCGACAGGCAAAGAGTCGCCGGAAACCGGATCAGATCGTTGAGCACCCAACCGCTTTCGAGCGAAGGCTGCGCCGCGGAGAAATCGACGAAACGCGCCCTTGGCTGGCAATCGGGCCGGGTTCGCCGTGCGGAGATGCGGTAGGTTTCCAGACTGTCGCCGGTATAGGCACCGCCGATCCAGACACAGGCCTCGGGGATCGACCGCAGGTTGCGGACCTCGTCCGGAGCCTGCGCCGGGTAGGGCTCGCGCCGGATTTCCGGTGGCGGTTCGGCGGCGACCGCCGTGAATGCGAACAGGGCCACGCTGAAGCCGACCACTGACCGCCATGAGCGTGACATACGACGACTCCTCGACGATACGAAAGCCGGCAGCCTGCCATGCCGTGGCTTAACCAAGGATGCAAACCGGGCCGGACGAACGCCTTCGCCGGGGTCCGCAACATCCGCGCGTGGCATCATTGCATGTCGGCCTGTCCGCCGGCCTTGACACTCCCCGAACCGATGCCGTTAAGCTCATCGTCATGACCCATATCGCGCAAAACCGGACCGCCCCCGATTTCGATTCCGGGAATGCCGTGGCAGGACTTCCCGCATGAACGGGTTCTACGACTCGATGGTGAGCTACGCGAGGATCCCGCTCGACGATCTCTCGCAGAAGGACGCCGTGCAGATCCTTACCGCTTTCCAGCGCAGGCTCTGGGCGGTCGGCTCGATACCGAAGGACGCCTACCCCGCCCACGAGGGCATCACCTACGAATCCAACTTGCGGGAGATCCCCAAGATATGGGCGGCGTTCCTGCATACCGCGCAACGTAACGCGCTGCTCGAACACGAACAGTGCATGGTCGAAGGCATCGAGCGCAAACTGCACGCCCTGTACGGCAATCTGGAGCAAGGCAATACCAAGCTGGCGCACAGGATTGCCGTCAATCTGTCGTTCTCCCATGTCGAGAGCCTGAGCCTGAATCTGCTCGGTCTCCCGGGGCCGCCGTTCGTCGATCCGCCTCCGGCGGAGTAAAATAAAAAGTTTTCCCCCCCCTCATTTCACCTGGAGCCAGGCATGGGTCTGAAACAAGTTACCTCCGGCAAGAACCCGCCGGACGAAATCAATGTGATCATCGAGATTCCGCGGGATTCGGAGCCGGTGAAGTACGAAGTGGACAAGGAGAGTGGAGCCATCTTCGTCGATCGCATTCTGTCCACGCCGATGCGCTACCCCTGCAACTACGGCTATGTCCCGAACACCTTGTGCGGCGATGGCGACCCGGCGGACGTGCTGGTGGTGCTGCCGCTGGCGCTGATCCCGGGGGCGGTGGTGCGGTGCCGCCCGATCGGCGTACTGAAGATGACCGACGAAGCCGGTTCCGACGAAAAGATTCTCGCGGTGCCGATCGGCAAGATATTCTCCGGCTACACCCGCGTCGAGGACATTCATCAGGTGTCGCAGCACTGGCTCGACCGCATCGGGCACTTCTTCACCCACTACAAGGACCTGGAACAGGGCAAGTGGGTCAAGATCGATGGCTGGGGCAACGCCGCTGAAGCCAAGCAGGTGCTGCTCGATGCCATCGAGCGTGCCAGGCAGGATCACTGACGTTCCGCAACTCGCGCGAACGATCGCACGATACCGACGAAGGCTCCGATTGCTCGGAACCTTCGTCGCCCGCATACCGAAACACGGGGCTGATCCGGATCGAATCCGGATCAGCTCAGCAATGAATAAAACCGATAGCCGTCACCGCCCGCCAGTTTGACCCTCCCCATCGCGGCAGTGGCCTGCTGGTGCAGCATCTCGCCATCCCGTCCATCCTGCGGATACAGGCTGATACCGAAACTGGCCGAAAGCTGTAGCATGCGGCCTTCGAACCGGATCGGCTTTTCCAGCGCGCCCACCAGACGCATCACCAATGCCCGTGCCCGGACTGCGTCGCAATCCGGCACCACCACCACGAATTCGTCCGCTCCCAGATGGCTGACCAGGTCCAGCGTGCGCACCTGCTCGTGAAAGCGCTCGGCGACGACTTCCAATAGCCGATCTCCCGCGGGACGCCCCAACCTTTCATTGACCTGCCAGAAGCGGTCCATATTGGCCAATATGAAAGCCAGCGGCGCCGAGTCGATCGCCGCCTGCGCGATCACACGGTCGATCTGCCACCACACCGCGGTTTGCGCCTGCCTGGTTCGCAGCGCCTGCGGCGTTTCCCGGCGCAGACAATCCCTTTCCACCGCAAGCGCGCACATTTCCGTCCCCATCTCGGCCACATGCCGATGCCAGACCGTTGGCAACGGCAGATGCGGCGAGTGCAGGCACAACACGCCGACGATACGGCCGTCACCCAGCCGTACCGGCAACGACCAGCAGGAGTCCAGACCCGATGCCGCCAGGGATTCGTTGCGGTTCGCCCATTCCGGCGCGTGCCTGATATCGACGGTCCATTGCGATTGCGCCCGGTACGCGGCCAGGCCGGCACCCGCATTCGGCGAACGGATCGAAACCCCTTGCATGACTTGTTTGTATGCGGCCGGCAATCCGGGGCCGATCACCGTTTTCATCCTGCCAGCGTCGTCGATCAGGACCACGCCCGTGGCGACATCGGCGATCAGACCGTCGATACGCCAACAAATCAGGTTCAGTATTTCGTCCAGGGAATGCCGGCAAATCGAGCGCTCCAGCACTTCCACCTGCAATGCGCGCAGCCTCCCGCCATCGGGACGCCGTACCAGCAGCGCCACATGATCTCCTTGGCCGCCGTCTTCTTCCCGCACACGGCTGGCTTTCCCCGACAGCCAGAAACTGCCCCCATGGCGATGACGTACCCGCAATTCCTCGTACCGGCTTTCGGTATCGTCACGCGCCATGGACAGTCGCCGCCAGGCGCCGCGGTTGTCGCGTCCGGGCGCCAGCAAGCGGCGCCAATTCATCCCCGCCAGCTCGTCCTGCGAATAACCCAGCCACGTCTGCACCAATGGACTGGCATGGACGATGCCGCCGCCGGCATCGACCGCGATCACCGCCTGCCGCGCTGCATCGGTTGCGGCGATCAGCTGGTTTCGACATCGCTCCCGTCGCCATGCATCCGTAACGTCGCGCAACAGGAACAAATGCCAGGTCGTCCCGGCCGCCGCGATGCGCGAATGGGAAAGCTCCACGCTGTGGCGTCCCTCGGCATCACGGAGTTGCAGCCTGTCCGGAATCTCCATCCCCCGACCCGCGAGATATTCCGCCACCGCGTCCGCCCGCGCATCGCCGCTGTCCTTCCATATCGATATCACTGGCTGCCCGAGCAAATCGGCGCGATGGCGATGGCACAGGTGCTCGGCCGAGAGATTCAGAAACCGCACGAGTCCCGTCTCATCGGTCAACAGCACGCCTTCCTTCGCCTGCTCCAGTACCGCCATCAGCACCGCCGGCGCCCATCCGTCGCCATACAGGTTCATTCCTTGCCTCCCACCGATGTTTTCAACATCCCCCCAGGGTTGGCGCATGTGCCGGCGACTCCCCAACCGGAAAAATCCCGATGCTTCCCGCTACAGGGGGGCACTCGATCAATCGGATCAGCGCAACAGGAAACCGGATCATGTCCGATCCACCGGCACATGCGACCGGCCAAAGTATTGTATTTCATAACCCTATGTGTCAACTATATCGACACGACAGCCGTATGGCCGCTGTCTATGTTGGCCCCGTGCATTTTGGGGCCATAGGCATGAAGAAATTTCCTGATCGTCTGCGGGAGGCTCGCAACGCGGCCGGGCTGACGCAGGAGCAGCTTGGGTTTGCCGTAGACCTGACCAAGTCCTCGATTTCGGCGTGGGAAAACGGCCGTGAAACACCCAGCTTCAAACTGCTCCCGGAATTGCGCATTGTCCTCAATCGCAGTCTGGACGAATTGATCTGCGGGGTCAGCCCCGGGGTGCGTACCGAGCGCGAAACCTACATCCTGGACAAGAGTGCCCAAGCCACCACGCCCGGGGAAAAAGCGCTGCTGACCCGGTATCGCAACCTCTCCTCGCGTCGCCGCGAGGCGCTGCTGGAACTGATGAAGCCGGAAAACTGACCGCTCATCCACCTGCGCCATACAGGAGCGCAGGCATGATGATGCGCGTCCTGGCGGAACCAGCCGTGTCGGCCGGCTCCGGCTCCGGCGCGACCATCGGCAACAGGCATGGCCGCCATTCCATGCCGCGGCCGTCCTCGCGAACCATCTCTTCAATGACTGTGTCTGCATCCCCGCATGCCTCGTCCACGGAAGCCATGTCTCCGGATTCATTCGGAAATTCAGCACCCAATATGTGCATGAATGCCGCACGACAGCATTCCAGCAACTCTTTATGTTGGTCTTCATGATCAGAGGATTCGACATATGAAGAGCTTTGCCGACCGCTTGCGTGAAGCCCGCACGGCCGCCGGCATGACCCAGGAGCAACTCGGTTTTGCTCTCGGCGTGACCAAATCCTCCATTTCCGCCTGGGAGAATGGCCGGGAAACGCCCAATTTCAAGGTCCTGCCGTTGATGCGCGCAATCCTGAACCGCTCGCTCGACGATCTCATCTACGGTGCCTCCTCTGGTGTCCGTACTGATCGCGAAGCCTATCTCATTGATAATGCCTCCAGAGCCGGCAATCGCTCCGAACAAGCTCTCCTGACACGTTATCGCAAGCTTCCCTTACGCCGTCGTGAGGCGTTGTTGGAATTGATCAAGCCGGACTAACCGACCGGCTCTTGTCGTCGAGCCGGGACTGGCTACCGTGTCATCGTGGCCGTTCGGCCGCATAGCGGGAGCGCGCACGATGTCCATGATCAGAACGATCCCGGCGGCATGGCCCTTGCCATTGCTCCTGGCCCTTTCCGCCTGCGGCACTTCGAACGCCCCGCCACGGACAGCGGCAACTACGTCTGCCACCGTGGGAAACGCCACACCGCCCCGACCCGCTCGTGCGGATGCGTCGAATCCGTCCATGATCCTCGAAGGCCGGACCGTTCCGGTCATATCCGAAGACGACGTGGCCAACCCGACCGTACAGGAAGCTGGCGGTTCCGTCGAAGCCGCGCATGATCGCGATACGCGGATTCATCCGGCACCGATGACATACGATCCGCGGGTCGCGATCGCGGAGTTTTCCGCCAACTATGGGATCAGGCTCGATTTGCTTCCGGCAACCGCTTCCGGAACGGACGGATCGGATAATCGCCGCCCGCCGAAGGCTCCGGCAAGCCGTATCGCGTCCGCGGGACTCGGAATGGACCGGCATTCCGCCAGCCTGGCCGCCGCGGACGGTCTGGCGAGACTCCAGCGTGCTCCCCTCGCCGATTCCGGCAAGCGGCAACCGATAGCGGCTTCCTCCGGAATCCCGACCCGCTGGTGGCCCAACGAAGACGAATATCCCCGTATCCGGGAAGCCACCGGGAGGGCGGCCAACCCCGACCATCGACCCGGCCCGGCCCGGCCGGACTCGGAAGCAGGGCAAATGGCGGCCGCCGCTGCCCAAACCATCCCCGCTCCCGAGGACGACTATTGCCTCGGCGAACACAGGCGCAACATCAGCCGCCACGGCGGCTTGTCGGTGGCCGTCGGCCCCGTGGACAAGCGCGAGCGCGATTTCGATGAGGTATGCCGCCCGTTTCGCCAGGACCCGATGGAGGATGCCGGTCCGACGGGCATCCTGGCATTCTGATTCCGCTGGCCCGGAAACCGGACATCCGATCTTCTTATCCCACGACTCCGACCGCAATGAACAAACCGATCCTGTTTCTCATCCTTCGCCGGCCGCGATCGTCCCGCTGAAGTCGCAGCCGCGACCGGATCCGTCGCGCGATGTGGCCGCATTCATCGAACGCCGGAATCGCTGCGACCACTTCCGCGGCGTACCGGATGGAGGACCGGACCAGGGCCCGGAACAGAAGGCGCGCGCGGAAGAAATCCGCCGGGCGCTGATGCGGAACCGCCCCGGAACCGACCGGCAACTGGTCCGGCTCAAACAGAAATATGCGGACGCTGCCGGGATCATGGCGATACTGAACGAATATGGGGAAAGGACCGAATGGCCTCTCCGAGCGGCCTTCGAAACCCGGGCTGCCATCGGCGCGCGGACGACCGCGATCGCTCCGGCCCGGCTTGACAAGCCCTTTCCCCCTGTGTTTATTATTCGCCTCATGTCTTACGAATACCTGCCCTCGACCGATCACACGCACAGCGCTGTCGTGGCTCCGTCGGTCATTGTCCTCGTCCTTATTACCTCGCCTACAGGTGCGGGACGAGCTGGCGCGTAACGAAAAGCCAGATTTCGACGAAAACCCCGCACCGGCAACGGCGCGGGGTTTTTCTTTTTCAGGCCTTGCGGTTTTTCCATACAACCATCAACCGGATTCAAAACTTGAACGCTTGCTTCTTCCAGCCGACTCCGATCCGCCAGACGCGCCAGGCTAGCGCCGCGCGCGCTTCTCGTCATGCGGCGAAACAGCGTTCCCCGAAAAAGCTTCCCCGCGCATAGGAAACCGGTTCAGTGCATTGCCCGGTTTCCTTTTTTTTCGCTCCCGTTTTCACTCAACCATCAACTCAAACAGGACCCACTATGCCTTCCAGCAATCTTCCCCAACCCAAGATCGCCGTCGTCGGTTACGGCAGCCAGGGCCGCGCGCACGCAATGAACCTGCGTGACTCCGGCTTCAACGTGACCGTCGGCCTGCGTCCGGGCGGCCCGACCGAAGCCAAGGCCAAGGCCGACGGCTTCGTCGTCAAGGCTCCGGCCGAGGCGGTCAAGGATGCCGACCTGGTCGCGGTGCTGACCCCCGACATGGTCCAGAAGAAGCTGTACGAGGATGTGCTGGCGCCGAACATGAAGCAGGGCGCCTGCCTGCTGTTCGCGCACGGCCTGAACGTGCACTACGGCCTGATCAAGCCGCGCGAAGACTTGGACGTGGTGCTGGTCGCGCCGAAGGGTCCGGGCGCGCTGGTCCGCCGCGAATACGAAATCGGCCGCGGCGTGCCCTGCATCTACGCGGTCCACCAGGACAGGAGCGGCAAGGCCGAAGCGCTGGCGCTGGCCTATGCCGGCGGCCTGGGCGGCGCGCGCGCCAACCTGATCAAGACCACCTTCAAGGAAGAGACCGAGACCGATCTGTTCGGCGAGCAGGCCGTCCTGTGCGGCGGCGCCAGTTCGCTGGTCCAGGCCGGTTTCGAAACCCTGGTCGAGGCCGGCTACCAGCCGGAAATCGCCTATTACGAAGTGCTGCACGAGCTGAAGCTGATCGTCGACCTGTTCTACGAAGGCGGCATCACCCGGATGCTGGAGTTCATCTCCGAGACCGCGCAGTACGGCGACTACGTCAGCGGCCCGCGCGTCATCGACGCCAGCGTGAAGGCGCGCATGAAGGATGTGCTGAAGGACATCCAGGACGGCACCTTCACCCGCAACTGGATCGCTGAATACGAAGCCGGCCTGCCGAACTACAAGAAGTACAAGCAGGCCGACATGGATCACCCGATCGAACAGGTCGGCAAGCAGCTGCGCGCCAAGATGGTCTGGCTTTCCAACAGCAAAGACGCCTGAGCCACACGTTGCTTTCCGAACCTTCCGCAAGAGGTCGCTACCGCATGAACACTCCCGCAAACAGCCAGCCCCGCACCGGCGCGCGCTGGCTGACGCAGGCCCTGGAGGCCGAGGGCGTCGATACGCTGTTCGGTTATCCCGGCGGCACCATCATGCCGTTCTATGACGCATTGGTGGATTCCAAGCTGCGTCACATCCTGGTCCGTCACGAGCAGGGTGCGGCCCTGGCCGCCAACGGCTATGCCCGCGCCAGCGGCAAGGTCGGCGTCTGCGTCGCCACCTCCGGCCCGGGCGCGTCGAACCTGGTCACCGGCATTGCCGACGCCATGCTCGATTCGGTGCCGATGATCTGCCTGACCGGCCAGGTCGGCACGCCAGCGATGGGAACGGATGCATTCCAGGAACTGGATGTCTTCGGCATAACCATGCCGATCATCAAGCACAGTTTCCTGGTGCGGAAGGTGGACGACCTGCCGGAAGTCGTGCGGGAAGCGTTCCGGATCGCCCGCGAAGGGCGGCCGGGACCGGTGTTGATCGACCTGCCCAAGGATGTGCAGGTCGCCGATGCCTGGCACCTGCCGCCACATCGTCCGGACACGGTGGAACTGCCGCCGTCGCCCTCCGATGCGGGTCTGGCCGAGGCCGTGGCCGCCATCGCGGCCGCCGAGAAACCGGTGATCTACGGCGGCGGCGGCATTGCGCTGGCCGACGCGGTGGACACCTTCCGCGCCTTCGTCGAAACCACGAAGATCCCGACCGTGCTGTCGCTGCGCGGCCTGGGCGCGCTGCCGACCGGGCACCCGCAGTTGCTGGGCATGCTGGGCATGCACGGCACCCGCGCCGCCAACATGGCGGTCCAGGAATGCGATCTGCTGATCGTCATCGGCGCACGCTTCGACGACCGCGCCACCGGCAAGCTGGCCGAATTCGCACCGTTCGCCCGCGTCATCCATCTGGATGCCGATGCCTACGAAATCTCCAAGCTGCGCACCGCCAACATCGCCCTGCCCGGCGATGTCGCCGCCGGCCTGCGCACCCTGTCCGCCGCGAGCAGCAACTGCGGGAACTGGACCAGACGCTGCGCCGCCAATCGCGACAAATGCGCGCCGCGCTACGACGCGCCCGGCAAGGACATCTATGCGCCGGCGCTGCTGAAGCGCCTGTGCGAAGTCGCCGACGACGATGCCATCATCACCAGCGATGTCGGCCAGCATCAGATGTGGGTCGCCCAGCATTGCCGTTTCAGCCACCCGCGCAATCATCTGACCAGCGGCGCGCTGGGCACCATGGGTTTCGGCCTGCCGGCGGCGATGGGCGCGCAGGTCGCCTGCCCCGATCGCCAGGTGATCCTGGTCTGCGGCGACGGCGGCTTCATGATGAACGTGCAGGAGATGGTCACCATCGCCCGCTGCCAGCTGCCGATCAAGATCGTGCTGCTGGACAACAGCACCCTGGGCATGGTGCGGCAATGGCAGGAGCTGTTCTTCGCCGAGCGCTACAGCGAGATCGACCTGTCCGACAACCCTGACTTCACCGCGCTGGCACAGGTGTTCGGCATCCCCGCCAAGCATGTCCAGGCGCGCGCTGACATCGACGATGCCCTGGCCGACCTGTTGGCCCGGCCCGGCCCGGCGATGCTGCACGTCACCATCGATGCGCGTGCCAACGTCTGGCCGCTGGTGCCGCCGAACTTCGCCAACAGCACCATGCTGGAAAGCAATCCGGCCAAACAGAAAACGGAGGCTCCCAATGCGATACCAGCTTGACATGACCGTGAAGGCCGCCGAGGGCGCGGTGATCCGCATGGCCGGCATGGTCGAGCGCCGCGGCTTCACCCTGCGCGGCATCCAGGGCGAGGTTCAGCCCGACAGCGGCATCTGGCAGTTGCGGCTGGTCGTCGAAAGCCCGCGTGCGCCGGAAGCGCTGAAGCATCAGTTGGAAAAGTTATACGACTGCCTGTCGATCCGGATCGTGCCGATCGCAGCCACCGCCGAGGCCGCCGCATGAACCGTCACACATCTCCCGCTCACTCCGAGGAAGCGGTTCGGAGGTATCTTCTTCCGGATCAGCCGTTCGCGTGCCGCAATGCCTGAGACCGGTTCCGCCTCCTCCACTACAGAGTCCGATGTCAGTGGCGCCACTGTCAGCGTTGCCGATGTCCTGGCCGCGCAGGCCCGCCTGCGCCGCTACCTTCCTCCCACTCCCATGCACTACGCCGAACGCTTCGGGGTATGGCTGAAACTGGAAAACCTGCAGCGCACCGGCTCGTACAAGGTGCGCGGCGCGCTGAACGCGCTGCTGGCCGGCCGCGAACGCGGCGACGACCGTCCGGTGATCGCCGCTTCCGCCGGCAACCATGCCCAGGGACTGGCCTGGGCCGCTTACCGGCTGGGCATGCAGGCCATCACCGTGATGCCGCACGGCGCGCCGGCCACCAAGATCGCCGGCGTCGCCCACTGGGGCGCGACGGTGCGCCAGCACGGATCCAGCTTCGACGAGGCCCTGGCCTTTGCCGTGGAGCTGGCCGAACACAACGACTACCGCTTCCTGTCCGCCTTCGACGAGCCGGACGTGATCGCCGGGCAAGGCACCATCGGCATCGAGATTTCGCCGCATTCGCCGGACGTGGTGATCGTCCCGATCGGCGGCGGCGGCCTGGCCTCCGGCGTCGCGCTGGCGATGAAATCCCAGGGCGTCCGCGTGGTCGGCGCACAGATCGAAGGCTCCGACTCGATGGCGCGCGCGATCAACGGCGACCTGACCGTCAGGGACATCCCCGGCACCTTGGCCGACGGCGTGAAGGTCAAGGTCCCGGGAATGTTGACCCGCCAGCTTTGCGCCCGGCTACTCGACGATATCGTCATCGTCCGCGAAGCCGAACTGCGCGAAACTCTGGTGCGTCTGGCCCTGGAGGAACACATCATCGCCGAAGGCGCCGGTGCCCTGGCCCTGGCCGCCGGCCGCCGCGTCAGCGGCAAGCACAAGTGCGCGGTGGTGTCCGGAGGCAATATCGACGCCACGGTCCTGGCGCAGTTGCTGTCCGAAGTCCGGCCGCGGCCGCCGCGCAAACCGCGCCGCCGGGCCAGCGATGGCGAGCCGCCGCGCTTACAATCTGCACCCAGAGACCGCAACCGAACCAAGTCAAAAACCAAGCCGTCTTCCGTCGCCGCGCCGGTACCGACGCCTGACATCGCCGTAGAGGAGTCCACCTGGTGAATACAGCCAGTTCCCAGCCGTCCAATCGCATCCTGATTTTCGACACCACGCTGCGCGACGGCGAGCAATCGCCTGGTTGCAGCATGTCGCCCCAGCAGAAAGTGGTCATGGCCCGCGCCCTGGCCGAGCTCGGCGTGGACATTCTCGAGACCGGCTTCCCGGCCAGCTCGCAATCCGACCGCGAAGCCACCGCGATGATCGCCGCCGAGCTGCGCAAGACCACGCTGTGCGTGCTGTCGCGCTGTCTGCCGGCGGATATCGAGGCCTCGGCGCGGTCGCTGGAGAATGCCGCCAGGCCGCGCATCCACCTGTTCCTGTCGACCAGCCCGCTGCATCGCGAGCACAAGCTGCGGATAAGCAAGGACGAAGTGCTGGAATCGATCCACAAGCACGTCTCGATGGCGCGCGGCTATATCGACGACATCGAGTTCTCGCCCGAGGACGCGACCCGCACCGAGCCGGAATTCCTGGCCGAGGCGGTCACGGTCGCCATCGCCGCTGGCGCGACCACGATCAACATGCCGGACACCCTGGGCTACACCACGCCCGGCGAGATCCGCGAGTTGTTCGAACGCCTGATCGGCACCGTGCCCGGCGCCCGCGAGGTGGTCTTCAGCACCCATTGCCACAACGATCTGGGCATGGCCGTGGCCAACTCGCTGGCCGCCATCGAAGGCGGCGCGCGCCAGGTCGAGTGCACCATCAACGGCATCGGCGAGCGCGCGGGCAATTGCGCGCTGGAGGAACTGACGATGGCGCTGAAGGTGCGCAATTCCTATTACAACGCCGACACCGGCATCGATACCCGGCACCTAGTGCCGACCTCGCAGTTGCTGACGCGCCTGACCGGCATGCAGGTCCAGCGCAACAAGGCCATCGTCGGCGCCAATGCGTTCGCGCACGAATCCGGCATCCACCAGCACGGCATGTTGCGTCACCGTTGCACCTACGAAATCATGAATCCGGAAGATGTCGGCTGTATCGAGTCGCAGATGGTGCTGGGCCGCCACAGCGGACGCGCCGCGGTCGAACACCGCCTGCGCGCGCTGGGCTACTTCCTCGGCGAGGAAGAACTGAATCTGGTCTTCGCCCAGTTCAAGGACCTGTGCGAGAGCCAGCGCGTGGTCAACGACGCCGATCTGCAGGCGCTGATGCAGGATGCCGTGGAAAGCGACGGTTACCGTCTGGCGGCGATGACCATCAGCGATCACGGTCAGGACGCCCAGGCCCAGGTCGAGCTGTCCGATCCCAACGGCGATCGCGTCATCGAAACCGCGCAGGGCGAAGGCCCGGTCGCCGCGCTGTTCGCCGCCCTGGCCGCCGCCACCGGCGTACAGCTGATCCTGGACAGCTACCAGGTCCACAGCGTCGGCATCGGTGCCGATGCGCGCGGCGAAGCCACCCTCAGCGTGCGCTATCAGGACATCGAATACGAAGGCAGCGGCGTCAGCGAAGACATCATCGAGGCCAGCGCGCTGGCCTGGCTGGATGTCGCCAACCGCCTGCTGCGCCAGCGCAATGATGCCGGAACCGCTGCATTAACCGCTTGATCGAGAGAAACTGATGAGTTCCCAACCTCGTACCCTGTTCGACAAACTGTGGGACGCGCATGTCGTCGTCCCCGAAAGCGACAGCGCGCCGACCGTGCTGTACATCGACCTGCACCTGATCCATGAAGTGACCTCGCCGCAGGCTTTCACCGAACTGAAATCGCGCGGGCTCAAGCCGCGCCGTCCGGACCGGACCAAGGCGACGATGGATCACTCCACGCCGACCCTGCCAGCCGACGCCGGCGGCCAGTTGCCCTACTGCAACGATGCCGCCAAGGCGCAGGTCGAGACGCTGGCGCGCAACTGTGCCGGATCCGGCATCGAGCTGTTCGATTTCAGTTCCGAACATCGCGGCATCGTGCATGTATACGCGCCGGAGATGGGCTTCACCCAACCCGGCATGACCATCGTCTGCGGCGACAGCCATACCGCCACCCACGGCGCGTTCGGCGCGCTGGCGTTCGGCATCGGCACCAGCGAGGTCGGCCATGTGATGGCGACGCAATGCCTGCTGCAGCGCAAGCCCAAGACCATCGCCATCACCGTCGATGGCGAACTGGCGCCCGGCGTCGGCGCCAAGGACGTGATCCTGCACATCATCGGCAGGATCGGCATCAACGGCGGCACCGGCCATGTCATCGAATACCGTGGCTCCACGATCCGCGCGATGGACATGGAGCAGCGCATGACCCTGTGCAACATGTCGATCGAGGCCGGCGCGCGTGCCGGCATGGTCGCGCCGGACGAAGTCACCTGCGCCTGGCTGGCGAAGACCCCGCGCGCGCCGCAGGGCGCCGGATTCGAGAGGGCCAAGGCGCGCTGGATGCAATTCGCGACCGATCCCGGCGCGCGTTTCGACATCGAAGTCGAAATCGATGCCGCCGACATCAGGCCGACGCTGACCTGGGGCACGCATCCGGGCACCGCCATCGCCGTCGACGCGCCGATCCCGGCCGCCAACGATGAGGCCGCGAAGAAGTCGCTCGACTACATGCATCTGTCCTCCGGCCATTCGCTGGAAGGTACGCCGGTGGACATCGTGTTCGTCGGCTCCTGCACCAACGGCCGCCTCAGCGACATGCGCGCCGTCGCCAGCGTCCTGCGCGGCCGCAAGATCGATCCGCGCGTGCGCATGCTGGTCGTGCCCGGTTCCGAGCAAGTCAAGCGCGAGGCCGAGGCCGAAGGCATCCATGAAGTCGTGCGTGTCGCCGGCGCCGAATGGCGCGAGACCGGCTGCTCGATGTGCATCGCCATGAACGGCGATCTGGTCGCTCCCGGCCAATTGGCCGTCAGCACCAGCAACCGCAATTTCGAAGGCCGTCAGGGCCCCGGTTCCCGCACGCTGCTGGCCTCGCCGCTGACCGCCGCCTGGGCCGCCGTCAATGGCAAGGTGGCCGATCCGCGTGTCCTGTTCTCCGGCAAGGAGGTTGCGTAATGAATGGTTTCAAGATACTGAAGTCGAAGAGCGTGGTGCTGCCGCAGACCAATATCGACACCGACCAGATCATTCCTGCGCGCTTCCTCTCCACCACCGAGCGCAAGGGCTTGGGCAAGCATGCATTCAACGACTGGCGCCAGAAGACGGACGGCTCGCCGAACCCGGACTTCCCGTTCAACCAGCCACGGAACCAGGGCCGGCAAATCCTGCTCGCCGGCTGCAACTTCGGCTGCGGTTCCTCGCGCGAACACGCTCCTTGGGCGTTGACCGACCTGGGCTTGCGCGCCATCGTCAGCAGCGGGATTGCGGACATCTTCCGCAACAACTCGCTGAAGAACGGACTGCTGCCGATCGTGCTCTCGGAGTCCGATGTGCAGACACTGATGCAGAGGCCGGACGACGAACTGACCGTGGACATCGCCATGCGCGAACTGCGGACGCCGGACGGAAGGGTGTACCCGTTCCCGCTCGATGCATTCGCGCAGACCTGCCTGATGGAAGGCGTGGACGAGATGGGCTACCTGCTGGGCAAGGAAAGCGATATCGCCCGCTTCGAAAAAGCACGCGATGCAGTTTGGTGACCCCCGTAAGCTCCCCCGTCAAGTAGAGACTTCAAAAGTGGAACTTCCAGCGACTTGACCCCCTCCCCATATTAGGTCCGAGCGAAACTGGAAAATTCGGCTTTGGGTTGCGGAGTGAATCGGGCGGCGAACTCGGCTGGCGGGACATCGCCGATGGACGAGTGCGTCCG
>JAISFF010000020.1 GCA_031263725.1 Lysobacteraceae bacterium
ACAGAAAAAGCGACGCGAACATCTTCATAGAAGTTCCCTTATCCCCTCTCCGGACGCAGCGTCCACCCCGTGCATCCAGCAACTTACCGGTTACGGCCTGATGCCGTCGTTCATTCGCAGCCAGCCGACCCTAGCATATACGCAAGGTGAATGACAATACGCAATATTGACCTGCCCCGATTCTTTCAATCCCAGGCAACACACCGGGTTTACCGCTGCCCGCCAAGGTGATGCAAGGGCGATCAATCTGCATGTCACGGGATAATCAGGCTCCGCCAGCCGACAATGCCGTTGGCACAACTGGCGTACTTCATCGCCGTGGCAGATAGGCTTGCGGATCGACCGGCTTGCCCTTGTAGCGGATTTCGAAATGCAGCATGTCGCGGGATGCGCCGGTACGGCCCATCTCGGCGATCTGCTGCCCCGCGCGTACCGATTGGCCTTCGTTGACCAGACGCTTGCTGTTGTGGCCGTAGGCCGACAGCCAGTCGTCGTTGTGTTTGATGATGATCAGTTCGCCGTAACCGACCAGACCGGCACCGGAATACACCACGGTGCCGTTGGCCGCCGCCAGGACCGGCTGTCCGCTCTGGCCGGCGATATCGATGCCCTGCCTGGTGGTGTCGTTGACGACATATTGCGTGACCACGTTGCCGGTGGTCGGCCAGGTCCAGCTGAAACCGCTGCTGGCCGGCGCTGTCGAAGCGACCGGCGTCGGGGTCGTAGTGGTGGTCGATGCCGTACCGGAAGTCGCCGGTCGCGTGGCCGATGCCGTAGACCCGGAAGACGGGTACAGGCGCAGGCGCTGTCCCGGATAGATCGTATAAGGCGTCGACAGGCCATTCCATGCGGCCAGATCCTGCGGCGTAATCTTGTTGGCGCGCGACAGGCTGTACAGCGTATCGCCGCGCTGCACGGTCACGGAGACACCGGGTTGCTGCACGGATGTGGTCGGCACCGGAGAAGCCGATGTCCTGCCGTGGGTCCTGACCACGCTTTTGGTACACGCCACCAGGCCCGCCATCGTGATCGCAGCCACAACCATTGCTAACACTTTCGATCCGCGCATCGTTTTCATCCGAACTTTGCCCTCCAGACCAACCCACCCACCAGACACGCCAATAATACCGTGGATACCCAGCCTACCGGCTCGATCCAGCGCCGCAAAGCGGCTTCCGCGCGCACGCCGCCGAACTTGATCGCGATCGCGAGCAGATAGACCCGCTTGCCGCGTCCGACCAGCATGCTGGCCAGAAACGGCACCAGCGGCACGCCCACGATGCCCGCAGCCCAAGTGAAGATTTTTAGCGGTATCGGTGTGAATCCGGCCAATACCAGCAACCAGAATGCCTTCCACGGCGATTCCGCCACGATCTGCTGCAACTCCGCCACCTGCGTGTCGATCGCTCCGCGCCAGCCCAGCCATTCGATCAACGGCTGCAGCGCGGCATAGGCGAAGTGCCCCAGCGCGTATCCAATCGATGCGCCGAGCAGCGAGCCGGCCAGACTCAAGGTCGCGAAATGGATACCGCGCTTGGGCCGCGCCAGCGCCATCGGCGCCAGCATCACTTCTGGCATGACTGGAAAGATGATGGCCTCGAAAAAGCTCAGTCCCGCCAGCAGCGCGGGTGCGCGCTCGTGTTGCGACCAGCGGATCGCGCGCTCGTAGAGCGGACCAAAGAGTTTCATCCAGTATGGGTTCTCGTCATTGCATTCAGTCCAGCGTACCCGCCAGCAACGGCACGAATACCACGGGCGCCAGCGCAGTCTGTTCGATGCCGCCATCGGCGGCGTGCACCAGTTGCACCAGGGTCTGTTCGCCAGCGCTGCCCACCGGCGCGATCAGGCGTCCACCCGGCGCGAGCTGGTCGATCAGCGCATCGACCAACGCCGGCGCGGCGGCGGTGATCAGGATCGCGTCGTAAGGACCGTGCTCCGGCCAGCCGATGCGGCCATCGTCGTGCTTGCTGCGCAACGACAGGCCCAGTTGGCGAAAACGCTTGCGCGCCTGCCGCAGCAGATCGCCGATCCTTTCCACCGTATAGACCTCCAGACCCAGCGCCGCCAGGATCGCGGCCTGATAGCCCGATCCGGTACCGATCTCCAGCACCTTGCGGGGATCGTCATGCCGCAGCACCGCCTCGGTCATCCGTGCCACCACCCAGGGCTGCGAAATCGTCTGCCCGTGTCCGATCGGCAGCGCGTTGTCCTCGTAGGCGCGGCTGGCCAGCGCCTCGTCGATGAAAAGATGGCGCGGCAACACCCGCATCACATTGAGCACGTCCTCATCGACGATGCCGGCCTCGCGCAAACGCTCGATCAGGCGATCGCGCACGCGCTGCGAGGTCATTCCCAGCCCCGCCGCTTCCGGTTGCAGGCGCAGGGAACGGATCACGACGTATTCCCATGCGGGAATGCCGCGCCCGCGCCGTTTTCCGCCAATGACGCCGTCAGCCCGTCGACCCAGTGGGCCACTTTTTTCAGCGCCGAGAAGCGGGTCAGATCGACATGGATCGGCGAAATCGACACATGCCCGGTACGGACGGCATGAAAATCGGTACCCGGACCGGAATCCTGTTCGGGACCGGCCGGGCCGATCCAGTACACGGTGCGACCGCGCGGATCCTGCTGTGCCAGACAGGCCTCGGCACGGTGCCGGTTGCCCAGCCGCGTCACTTCGAAACCGGACAGCGCCTCCCAGGCCAGGTCCGGAACATTGACATTGAGAATGGTGTTGGCCGGCAGTGGATCGGCCGTCAGCCGGGTCACGATTTCGACCACCGCGCGCGCCGCGGTCCCGTAGTGCCGCGCTTCGCGACCGCCGGTGACCAGCGAAACCGCGACCGCCGGGAATCCCAGGAACCGCCCCTCCATCGCCGCCGAGACCGTGCCCGAATAGATCACGTCGTCGCCGAGATTGGCGGTGTTGTTGATGCCGGACACCACGATGTCCGGCTCGAATTCGAGCATCCCGGTCACCGCCAGATGCACGCAGTCGGTCGGCGTGCCCGCCACCGAGCAGGTGTAGTGATCGATCCGCTTCACCCGGATCGGCAGATCCAGCGTCAGCGAATTGCTGGCGCCGGAACGGTCGCGATCCGGCGCCACCACGTACGCCTCGTGGCCGGCACCGCGCAGATGCTCGGCCAGCACACGAATTCCAGGTGCATCGACACCATCATCGTTACTGACTAATACGCGCATTCATTTCCTCTGATTCCGGTTCGGACAGGATTCGGAGACATTCCCGTCCGCTGTCGCATCCTCCGCATTCGGTCAACCGTCCGGCTTCGACCATCGCGCGAAGAATGCGCCCGGACCCGGTCATGATACCGGAAGCGCGGGGTCCGATCGGAAGCATCCCGCATGGCACGCGCATCGCCTCCGCTCGATGACCGGTGCATGTCGCTTCGTCACCGGCCCGGCAGGCACCCTGACACTTCACCGCGACTGCGCTACCCTCCCCGCCATGCCGCACTCCGATGCCGACGATTCCGACGACAGCGCCCTGTTCCGCGCCGCGATCGGGCCGGTCAAGCCGCTGCCCGATGCGCCGGTATCGCCGCTGCGCAAGCCTGCGCCGCGTCCGGCCGCAAGAATGGCCGAACGCGACGAGCAGGATGCGCGCGGCGAGTTCCAGCGCCTGCTCGAATCGGACGGTCCACTGCTGGAGGCGGGCGACAGCCTGCGCTATCGCCGCAGCGCCGTCCCGGCACGGATCTGGCAGCGGCTGCGCCGGGGTCAGTTCTCGGTCCAGGACGAACTGGATCTGCACGGCGCCACCGCGGCACAGGCCGAAACCATGTTGCGCCAGTTCCTGGCCGAAGCCGTCCAGGCCGGTTTCGGCTGCGTGCGCATCATCCACGGCAAGGGCCGTAGCGGTGGTGGCCCGGCGCCGGTACTGAAGAACCTGATCGACCGAATGCTGCGTCAACGCCGCGACGTACTGGCGTTCCATTCGGCCCCGCATGCGCAAGGTGGTACCGGTGCGGTCCTGGTGCTGCTAACCGGCTCCTGACCGCAGCACCGTTCCGCATGACCGGAAAACCATATCGACAGCAGGAACGGTAAACTGCCAAGGTGAATACTTCTCCTTCTTCCCCCTCCTTCACTGCCACCGAACTGGCCGAGCGGTTTTCGCTGCAGGTACACGGCGACGGCGTCACCCGCGTATCGGGCGTCGCCACCCTGTCCGGAGCCGGTCCCGAGCAGTTGAGTTTCCTGTCCAATTCACGCTATCGCCCGCAACTGGCGGAGTCCCGCGCCGGCATCGTCGTGCTCGGCGCTGCGGATGCCGCGGCCGCGCCCGGCACCGCCCTGATCGCGAAGAATCCCTATGTCGCCTTCGCCAGGATCTCGGCCCTGTTCGAAGCAGCCACGAGTCAGGCCGGCGGCATTCACTCCAGCGCGGTCATCGACCCGAGCGCGACCATCGGCGCGAACGTCAGCATCGGGCCGTTCGTCGGCATCGGGCCGGGCAGCGAAATCGGCGCCGGCAGCGTGATCGGACCGGGCTGCGTGATCGGCGAGAACTGCGTGGTCGGCGAGGGCTGCGAACTGATCGCCCGCGTCACCCTGGTGGCCCGGGTACGCCTGGGCAAGCGCGTGCGCATCCACCCGGGCGCGGTGCTCGGCGCCGACGGCTTCGGCTTGGCGATGGAAGCCGGGCGCTGGCTCAAGGTGCCGCAGCTCGGCGGCGTCAGCGTCGGCGACGATTGCGAGATCGGCGCCAATACCTGCATCGATCGCGGCGCGCTGGAAGACACCATCCTGGAAGAGGATGTGCGTCTGGACAACCAGGTCCAGATCGGCCACAACGTGCGCATCGGCGCGCATACCGCGATCGCCGGCTGCACCGGTATCGCCGGCAGCGCCCGGATCGGGCGCTATTGCCTGATCGGCGGCGCGGTCGGCATCGTCGGCCACCTGGAAATCGCCGACAAGGTCATCATCACCGGCATGTCGATGGTGTCCCATTCCATCCTCGAACCGGGCGAATATTCCTCCGGCATCCCGGCCACCGATAACAAGACCTGGCGAAAGACCGTCGCCCGCATCCGCCAACTCGACAAACTTGCGCGGCAGTTCCGCGCTGGAGATTAAGGAGCAAGCATGACCAGCCCCATTCCGTTGCCCATCGATGTAGAGACGATCCAGTCGTTGATCATGCATCGTTATCCGTTTCTGATGGTCGACCGGATCATCGAATTCGAAAAGGACAAACGCATCCTGGCCTACAAGAACGTCTCGGCCAACGAACCTTATTTCCAGGGCCATTTCCCCAATCACCCGGTGATGCCCGGCGTGCTGATCCTGGAATCGCTGGCCCAGGCCGGCGGCTTGTTGACCCTGATCGGCCGCGGCACCGGCGCCAACAACCGTTTCTATCTGGCCAAGATCGACAACGCCAAGTTCTCGAAGATGGTGGTGCCCGGCGACCGGCTCGATCTCGAAGTGACGGTCAAGCGCGTCATCCGCGGCATGGGTTTCTACAGTGGCGAAGCGCGCGTGGACGGCCAGGTAGTCGCCTGCGCCGATCTGATCTGCGCCGAAGTACAGGACTGATGCCAATGAGCGATACCGGCACCCGGATTCATCCCACCGCGCTGGTTTCCTCCGCGGCCAGACTCGGCGTCAACGTCGAAATCGGCCCCTACGCCATCGTCGGCCCCGATGTCGAAATCGGCGACAACTGCCATATCGGACCGTACAGCCGCTTCACCGGACCGACCCGGATCGGCCACGACAACCGCTTCGTCGGGCATATCGCCGTCGGTGGCGATCCGCAGGACAAGAAATACAACGGGGAGCGCACCGAACTGGTGATCGGCGACCGCAACACTTTCCGCGAATTCGTCACCCTCAACCGCGGCACGGTCACCGGCATCGGCGCGACCCGGATCGGCAACGACAACTGGATGCTGGCCTATACCCATGTCGCCCACGACTGCATCGTCGGCGACAACTGCGTGTTTTCCAATAACACCACCCTGGCCGGCCATGTCACCGTCGGCGACTGGGTCATCATCAGCGGCTTCGCCGGCGCGCATCAGTTCTGCCGCCTCGGCGCGCATTCCTTCCTGGCGATGGGCGCGCTGGTGAACGGCGATGTGCCGCCCTACACCATGGTCGGCGGCAACTCGCTCGGCCGGCCGCGCGGCATCAACAGCGAAGGACTGAAGCGGCGCGGTTTCGATTCCGACCGTATCGCCACGATCAAGCGCGCCTACCGCACGCTCTACAGCGCTGGCCTGCCGCTGACCGAGGCCAAGGCGCAACTGGCGCAGCAGGCCGAGGCCAGCGAAGATGTCCGGTTGATGCTGGAATTCATCGACTCCAGCGAAAGGCCGTTGCTGCGGTGAGCAACGGCGACCTGCCCGCCGCGTCATCGACCGCTTCCGGTCCCCGCATCGCGCTGGCGGCCGGAGAGGCGTCCGGCGACCTGCTCGGCGCCGATCTGATCCGGTCGCTGCGCGAGCGGTATCCGCAGGCCGAATTCGCCGGCATCGGCGGCGACGCCATGCGCGAGGCCGGCTGCGATACCTGGAACGATGTCAGCGAGCTTTCGGTCATGGGCCTGATCGAGGTCCTGAAGCACCTGCCGCAGTTGCTGCAACTGCGCCGCCAGTTCCGCAAGCGTGCGCGGGAGTGGCAACCGGATGTATTCATCGGCATCGATGCGCCCGATTTCAATCTGGGCATCGAGCACTGGCTGAAACAGCGCGGCATACGCACGGTCCATTACGTCAGCCCTTCGATCTGGGCCTGGCGCGAGAAACGGGTGAACAAGATCGGCGCCGCCGTCGATCGGGTGCTGTGCCTGTTTCCGATGGAAGCGCCGCTGTACGCCCGACATGGCATCGATGCCGTTTTCGTCGGCCATCCCATGGCCGATGCGATTCCGCTGGAGTCGGGCCGCGCCGCCGCGCGCGCCAGACTGGGACTGCCGGCGGATGTCCCGGTACTGGCCGTGTTGCCCGGCAGCCGCAGGGGCGAACTGGAACGCCTGTGCGAACCCTTCATCGAGGCGGCAAGGCGCGCCTCCAAGGCGTTGCCGCGTCTGCAGATCGTGGTCCCGGCCGCGAACGATGCATGCCACCAGTTCCTGCGGCAGCATCTGGTCGATTCGGCCATGAGCGGCGAAAACCTGCGCCTGCTGCGCGGCCAGTCCTGCGCAGCGATGACCGCCGCCGACGTGGTACTGCTGGCTTCCGGCACCGCCACCCTGGAAACCATGCTGGTCAAACGACCTATGGTGGTGGGCTACCGCATCTCGCCCATGACCCATGCCATCGTCAAATCACTGGGCCTGCTCAAGGTCGACCGCTATGCGCTGCCCAATATCCTGGCTGGCGAGGACCTGGTGCCGGAATTCCTGCAACAGGAATGCACTCCGGCGCACCTGACGGAAGCCATGCTGTACTGGTTCAGGCATCCCGAAGCCGTGGCCGCGCTGCAACCGAAGTTTCTCGAGCTGCATATGCAACTGCGCCGCCACGCATCCGCACGCGCCGCCGAAGCGGTGGCGGAACTGCTGTCACAGCCACCCCTTCCGCATCCGCAATGAAACCGGGCAATCCACCTTCCGGCGATCTGTTCGCGCCCGCCGATCCTGATCTGATCGCCGGAGTCGACGAAGCCGGCCGCGGACCACTGGCCGGACCGGTCGCGGTCGCCGCCGTGATACTGGATCCGCGACGGCCGATCGCCGGACTCAACGATTCCAAGCAGCTCAGCGAGAAACAGCGCGAAGCGCTGTATCCGCTGATCGTCGGAAACGCGCTGGCCTGGCATATCGAAATGGTCGAAACCGACGAAATCGATCGGCTCAACATCCTGCATGCCACCCTGGAAGGCATGCGTCGCGCCGTCTGCGCGCTACGCCCGGCCGCGCAACTGGCGCGCATCGACGGCAACCGCCTGCCCAAGGCATTGCCCTGCGCCGGCCAGGCCATCGTCGGCGGCGACCGGGTCGAGCCGGCGATCATGGCGGCCTCGATCCTGGCCAAGGTCGCCCGCGACCGGCTGATGCTGGAAATGCACGCGCGGTATCCGCAGTACGGTTTCGACCGCCACAAGGGCTACGGCACTGCGGTACATCTGGCGGCACTGGCCAAGCACGGCCCCTGTCCGCAACACCGGCACAGCTTCGCCCCGGTCCGCGAAGCCGCCGCCAGGAAAACCGCATCCGCCCCACCGTGAGTCGCCGTTCGGACTCTCGAACCGGAATCCGAACCAGGCTTCCGGCTCACACCATCCCGGACGCAAAAACGGCGGGCCACAATGCCCGCCGTTCGAGCCGAACCGATATGGCCCGGACTCACCCGTGGTGATGGCCGCCATCGCCATGCACATGGCCATGCTCGACCTCTTCCGGCGAGGCTTCGCGCACATCGACGATCTCGACATCGAAATGCAGATCCTTGCCGGCCATCGGATGGTTCAGATCGACATCGACCACGCTGTGGCCGATCTTCTGGATGGTCACCGCGCGCGGACCGAAATTGGTCTGCAATACCACCTGCATGCCCGGCTTCAACTGGGTGCCGCCGAAATGCTTCTTCGGAATCCGCTGGCTCAGGCCCTCGCGGTATTCGCCGTAAGCCTCGTTCGCCGCCACATCCGCGCCGAAGCTGTCGCCCGCCTGCCTGTCCATCATGGCCTTCTCCAGGCCCGGAATGATGTTGCCATGACCGATCAGGATCACCAACGGCTCGCGGTCCCTGGAAGTCTCCAGCGAAGGCTCGCCCCTTGCATGGGCGCCGCGCTCGGAAACGGTGTAATGGAAACGGACGACGCGGTCTTTTTCGATCTTCATGCGCAACTCGGATAGGCTGCCGTCACAACGGCAAGAAATGGAAGCCGGCCCGTAGATCCAAGGCCAACGCGGGAAAACGACTGTTCACCAGCCGCCGAATGAATGCATTATCCTGACTCGATGAACTCCACGCCAGCCTCGTCTCCCGTCCGGACCTGCCTGCGTCTCGCATTCGCGCTGCCCCTGCTCGCCCTGCTGGCCGCATGCGGCCATTCGCCTTCGCGCCCAGGTTCGCCATCCACCGGCTATCGCGGACCGGCCATTGCGCCATCCGACCCGGCGGCGGCGAATGCGGTCGCGATACGGGCGCTGAGCCTGGTCGGCACGCCCTACCGCTATGGCGGCAACACGCCTGAATCCGGCTTCGACTGCAGCGGCCTGGTCACCTATGTCTACCGCGACGTACTGGACCTGCGACTGCCACGAACCTCCCGCGAACTCGCCCAGGTACAGGGGCCCAAACTGGCCCAGGAGCGCCTGACCACCGGCGATCTGGTCTTCTTCGGCAACCGCGGCCAGGTGTTCCACGTCGGCATCTATGTCGGCGAAGGCCGTTTCGTCCACGCGCCCAGCGCAGGCGGCACGGTCCGTCTGGATATGCTCGGCGGCAGCTACTGGCGCAATCACTACACCGGAGCCAAACGCGTTCTGTGACATGCATCACGGACAGGGTGCGCATGTTCGCGGATCCACGGGCATGAAAGCCCGACTTTACGTTTGTTTAACCTTTTGTGAACACGTGGAACCAGGAATGGGGGCATTATCCGGCCTTCTCAGTTCCACAGACAGAAACAATCGCGTGACGACTGATGCTGATTTCCGCGCGGGTCAAGGAGTTGCCCGCGTACGCTTACAGGGGGTTTTTCGTTTCATCTTCGCTGTATCGCTGCTCGTCGGTTCTCTGCCGGCGTGGGCCACGCCGGTTCCGGTCTCCGAAAAGACCGCCGCCGCCAGCAGCGAAACCGCAACGAATGCCCGCACCACTGCCAGCGCCGACATGCAGGTGGCGCCAATGGCAGCCGTTGCCAGCAACGGGCGCGGCAACAGCCTGCGCAACCGCGCCGACAGTGCGGCGGCCGCGACACTGGCCGTATTGCTGCCGCACATGGCCTCGAACGATACCGCGCCGTTGCTGGACCGCTCCGCCGTGTTTGCCGGCGACATCAGCCGCCTGCTGGCCAATTACGACCTGAATCAGGCTCCGGGCGCTCGCCTCACCGGACTGGGCGCCAGCGACGAAAACAATATCCAGCGCCTGCTGCGTGGCGCGATGGCGCTGATGGGAACGCCCTACCGCTGGGGCGGTACCTCTCCGGAATCCGGATTCGATTGCAGCGGCCTGGTCGGTTACGTCTTCCGCAACGCCCTCGGCATCGAACTGCCGCGCATCTCGCACGACATGGCCAATACCGGCAAAGGCAATGTGATCAGCGATCCGTCGCAGCTGACGCCGGGTGACCTGGTGTTCTTCGGCCGCCGCGGTCACGTCAATCATGTTGGCATCTACGTCGGCGAAGGCCGTTTCCTGCATGCGCCCAGTACCGGCAAGGACGTGCGCATCGACAGCATGGCGAGCGGTTACTGGAGCGCCCGCTTCATGCAGGCTCGCCGCCTGGATATCTGAGCACGGCAGGCAACACTGTTTGCAGTCTGAAGAAAAGCCGCCGCACAGGCGGTTTTTCTTTATCCGCATGGATGTGCTGATACGGTATGTTGGCCATGCAGGGGAGTGGTCATGTGGTCCCGAACCGGGTCATCAAACGGGTAGCCCTGCAGGAACTGGCGTTCAAAGCGGTACCGGTGTACACGCTGCTTTTCGAGCGTGCGGATGGCCCGTTCGACACGATCGCGACTTTGCCCAGCTTCATGACAGATGCTGCAAGGACATTGATGCGTATGGGGATTCGGAAGTCCTTTTTCCATAAAGCGATCCGCCAGAGCGCCTGTTCAACATCCCATCCGTGCCCTGGCCGGGTTTTACCGGCTTCAACCTGACGGCGATTGGTTACGACAGGAATGAGGCGACGACTCCCGCGGCGTGACGCTTCCCCGGCGCATGTCGCTTGCACACCGGCAATCCCTTCGAGGCCCGGAAAGTCGCAAGCCGACGCATCCCTGATGCATTGCAGACGCCTCTCCAGAGGGGGATTCCGGAATCACTTTGCTGGCAATAGATACCGCCAGCGCTTGCGACCGGAGCCAGTTTCATTCAGGCAACGGCCACCATATCCAAGACAAAACACAGGCGATTCCGATGGGTTTCATCGGGCGCCTCATCGTCCTTGTTTCAATTCTGTAGACAAGCCGATCGCTCCGCTACAACCGCGGAGCGATCGACCATCGATCCATCACTCAATGTCCGCCGCCATCCAGCGCCTTCAATTCGCCGACCAGCGCACTGGCCATTTCGGCGCCGTCGCCGTACAGCATGCGCGTGTTGTCGGCGTAGAACAGCGCATTCTCGATGCCGGCAAAGCCGGTGCCCTTGCCGCGCTTGATGACGATGACGTTCTTGGCATCGACCACATCCAGGATCGGCATACCGTAGATCGGGCTGGCCGAATCGGTCTTGGCCACCGGATTGACCACATCGTTGGCGCCGATCACCAGTGCGACATCGGTGGTGGCGAACTCCGGATTGATGTCGTCCATGTCCGCGATCAGGTCGTAAGGCACGCCTGCCTCGGCCAGCAGCACGTTCATGTGCCCCGGCATGCGGCCGGCCACCGGATGGATCGCGAATTTGACCTTGACTCCACGGTCGATCAGACGCTGGGTCAGTTCCCATATCTTGTGCTGCGCCTGCGCCACCGCCATGCCGTAGCCCGGCACGATCACAACGCGCTCGGCGAAGGCCATCATCGCCGCCACATCGGCCGCCTCGATCGGTTTCTGCGAACCGGTAATTTCCTGTGCCTCGCCGCTGCTGCCGAAACTGCCGAACAACACGCTGCTGATCGAGCGGTTCATCGCCTTGGCCATCAGCCGGGTCAGCAGGATACCGGCCGCACCGACCATCATGCCGGCGATGATCAACGCCTCGTTGCCGAGCACATAACCCTCGAACGCCACCGCCAGACCGGTGAAGGCGTTGTACAGCGAAATCACCACCGGCATGTCGGCGCCACCGATCGGCAGCGTCATCAATATGCCGAACAGCAGCGCCAGCACGAAGAACCCGATCACGAACCAGGTGCCATAGCCCAGCACCTGCGGGTTCAGGCTGCCGATGCCGTAGGCGGCGATCACGCCCAGTGCCAGCATCGCCAGGAATACCAGCAGATTGAAGACCTGCTGCCCAAGGAAGGTGACACGCTTGTCCAGCTTGCCGTCGAGCTTGGCCCAGGCAATGACCGAGCCGGACAGCGAGACCGCGCCGATCGCCGATCCCAGCACCGCCAACGCCAATACCGTGGTGCCCGGCTGCCCCAGCATCACACCAGCGCGCTGGATCTCGTTCAATTCCACGCCGGCGACCGCATGTGCCTTGCCGGCGTATTTGAACAGCTCGACCGCGCCGATCGCGGCAGCCGAGCCGCCGCCCATGCCATTGTACAGAGCCACCATCTGCGGCATGTCGGTGATCGCCACTTTCTTGCCGGAAATCCAGGCGGCCGCCGTACCCAGCACCACCGCCGTCAGGATCAACGGGATATTGTGCAGATCCGGCAACAGGAACGTCACCACCGTCGCGATCAGCATGCCCAGACCAGCCCAACGGATGCCGCTGCGCGCGGTCAACGGCGACGCCATGCGCTGCAGGCCGAGCAGGAACAACGTGGCGGCGACCAGATAGCTGACCTTGACCAGCCAGTTCAGAAGTTCGGGGGCAGTGATGTTCACGGCTTCTTCTCCGGCTTCTTCGAGGTCTTGAACATGTCGAGCATGCGCTCGGTCACGACGTAGCCGCCGGCCGCGTTGCCCGCGCCCAGCAGCACCGCGACAAAGCCGATCACTTTCCCCAGCGTGGTATCGGCATGTCCCAGCACCACCATCGCGCCGATCAGCACGATGCCGTGGATGAAGTTGGAACCGGACATCAGCGGCGTGTGCAGGATGACCGGCACCCGCGAAATGATCACATGCCCGGCGATGGCCGCCAGCATGAAGATGTACAGCGCTACAAAACCGTCACTCATATGATTCTCCCGATCAGGACGTCGTCGGCACGCATCATTCGGATGCGGCGGCGGTGGTCGGCGCGGGCGCCGGTGGGGGCGGCATGTCCGGCCAGCGCGTCTTCGCCAGCAGTTCGTCCTCCCAATCGAAGTCCAATTCTCCGTCTTTCAGAAACAGCGCGGCGAAATTGAACACGTTGCGCGCATACATCTCGCTGGCATGGACCGCGCCCATGCTGGCCAGATTCAAGGGTCCGGCCACGACCACGCCGCCATGCTCGATGGTCTGGCCCGGCTGGGTCAGTTCGCAGTTGCCGCCGGTCTCAGCCGCCAGATCCACGATCACGCTGCCCGGCTTCATGCCTTCGACCATCGCGGTGGTGATGATCCTGGGCGCCGGACGCCCCGGCACGGCCGCGGTGCAGACGATGACATCGATGTTTTTCAGGTGATCGGCCAAACGGACCTGCTGTTCGGCGCGCTCTGCGTCGGTCAACTGCCGCGCATAACCGCCCTCGCCCGCCGCGCTGACGCCCAGGTCCAGGAACTTGCCGCCCAGCGATTCGATCTGCTCGCGGGTTTCCGGCCGCACGTCGAAACCCTCGACCTGCGCGCCCAGCCGCTTGGCGGTAGCGATCGCCTGCAGGCCGGCCACGCCAGCGCCGACAATCAGGACCTTGGACGGACGGATGGTGCCGGCGGCGGTGGTCAGCATCGGAAAGAAACGCGGCGTCAGTTCGGCCGCGATCAAGACTGCCTTGTAACCGGCCATGCCGGCCTGCGAACTGAGCACGTCCATTGCCTGCGCGCGCGTGGTGCGCGGCAGACGTTCCAGCGGAAAATTGATTAATCCGCGCGCCTGCAACGCCTCGGCGCGCGCGGGATCGGCGGCCGGATGCAACGTACCGATCAGGGTGGCGCCGGACTTGAGCCGGGCGATGGTCTCGACCGGCGGCGCCTGTACGCACACCACCAGATCGGCGCGTTCCCGGCTGCCGGCATCGGCCAGCGTCGCCCCGACATCCAGATACAGCCGATCCGGGAATCCGGCGGAACGGCCGGCATCCGCCTCGAGCTCCACCTTCGCTCCCAGCGCGATCAGTTTCTTCACCGTTTCCGGAGTGGCCGCCACGCGCCGTTCGCCTGCGGCGGTTTCCTTCAGCACCAAGATTTCTACCGTCATGGATACCTCGTCGAATCAATACAAAATGCCGACGCTGCAATCGCGTCCGCCACCTGCCGGTCACGATCCGATCATCGCGTCCGCCATCGACCATTGCGGCCCCTGCACCCGTCATCGCGCAGGCCGGACCCGGGGGGTCGTGCTTCGGAAATACAGTGAGACTTTTCGAGGTTACATGATTCGTATCGCCATCGTGAATTAATTTTTCGCATTTCCGTGCAGAGAGGATTGGGCATTCCGTGTCCGACCGCTCAGTTCGCCTTCCCTGGATCACCATCGTCGAAATCCGCAATCCGGCGTTGGTCTGACAGATACCGACATCCCTTGGCTCCACTTTTGGCAACGGCCAAAAAGGGAGGGATTACCATGCCCATCGAGCAACGAGCGTTCCCGGTACCAATGGTCGAAGTATTGCCAGTCGCAGGTTTCAGTCATGCCGATGCGGTCGTGGCCAGCGATGTCGTCGATTCGACAGTTCCGGCCGCGATAGCGGAGAATGGGCCGCCATCATAGTCAACCGCCCCATGCTCTATATCTGGACCAAGACATTCCACATCGTATTCGTGATCGCATGGATGGCGGCGGTGTTCTATCTGCCGCGCATTCTGGTCAATCTGGCCGAAGCGGAAGGGCAGCCGGAAGTGCGCGAACGCCTGGTGCTGATGGGGCGCCGCCTGTACCGCTTTGGTCACATCATGTTCGGGCTGGCGGCGGTCATGGGGCTGGTGCTGTGGCTGTACATCAAGATGGGCTGGGGACAGTACTGGGTCCACGCCAAGCTGCTGCTGGTCGCACTGATCTTCGTGTATTACATGGCGACCGGCCGGATGGTCAAGCTGGCCGGGGAGGGCAAGCATTTGCCATCGTCGCGGAAGCTGCGCCTGTTCAACGAACTGCCCGTGCTGCTGTTGCTGACGGTGGTCTGGCTGGCGGTCGGCAAGCCGTTCTGAGTTCTCCGCGTTGCGTCGGAATGGCGAGGACGGCCGCCGCAAGTGCGGCAGTGGCGAACAGGACCAGCGCCGCGACCCGGAAATTGAACGGCGCATCGCTGTCCGCGCAGTTGCGCATGCCGGACGCCAATGCGCACTGGTTCAATGCGGTCAACATCCGGATCAGGCCGATCATGAGCGTATAGCTCGTCGTAAGTGCGGCCTGCCTCGCGCAGTCGAATCACCTGCACGCGCCTTGCCTGGCGCGCCTCACGCGACAACGGTCTCATGTCGGTTGCTTGATGGCGCCGGACAGGGCCACCCGAAAGCGGGAGCGGAAGGAGGAGGAATCCCTCGAACCCGAACGCGCTCCATTGCGGCCGGACCAGCCCGAACATCCCCACCATGCCCTGTTCTGCCAGATACGGACCCATGTCCATGCGCCGTACGCCCGGCATGGCCGGACGCCGGACGAGACCAGCGAACGGGTAACGATGAGCCTGCACGCCCAGGCGAGAGAGACAGGCATTGCCGGTCGGCCGGCCAGGGTTCGTCCAGCATCACCACACGCCGGTGTTCGGCATCGATGCCCACGGTTCCCGCGGCGGCAGCGGCTTGCCTTTCTGCAACAGTTCGATCGAGATCAGGTCCGGGGTGCGCACGAACGCCATGTAGCCATCGCGCGGCGGCCGATTGATGGTGACGCTCTGCGATTGCAGATGCGCGCATATCGCATAGATGTCGTCGACCTCGAAGGCCAGGTGCCCGAAGTTGCGGGCGCTGCCGTAATCCTCTTCCGAGCCCCAGTTGCAGGTCAGCTCGACCTCGGCCTCGGGATTTTCCGGCGCGCCGAAATACACCAGCGTGAACTTGCCGGCCTCGTTTTCCATGCGCCGGGTTTCCTTCAGGCCCAGCCCTTCGGCGAGGAACCGGCTGGTCGCTTCCAGGTCGCGGACCCGGATCATGGCATGCAGGTATTTCATATCGTATCGCTCCTCGGGAAAAGTTCTGTATCGATGTCAGTCGAGATAGAGATCGGGCAGCAGCGGCTTGGAGGGATCGACGGCGTATCCGGACAGATCGGTGATGCCGGCCTCGGCCAGCACTTCGTCGTCGATCAGGAAGTTGCCGTGGAATCCTTCCGCCGGCCGCGTCAGCACCGCGTGCGCCGCATCGCCCATGATTTCCGGCTTGCGGCCGTTGCCCAGATCGACGCCCGGAATCATGTTCAGCGCGTCGGTCGAGATCAGCGTGCGTGGCCACAACGCGTTGACGGCGACGTTCTGGGGACCGAACTCGCCAGCCAGGCCGATGGTGACGAAGCTCATGCCCATCTTGGCCAACGTGTAGCCGGTGTGCGGCGCCCACCACTTGCCGTCCAGCGATGGTGGCGGTGCGAAAGTCAGGATGTGCGGATTGGCCGCCTGCAGCAGATACGGCAGGCAGACCTGCGCGCACAGATAGGTACCGCGCGCGTTGACCTGCTGCATCAGGTCGAAACGCTTCATCGGCGTATCCAGCACGCCGCGCAGCCAAATCGCGCTGGCATTGTTGACCAGGATGTCGATGCCGCCAAAGGCATCGACCGTGGCGGCGACCGCTGCGCGCACCTGGTCCTCCTCGCGGATATCGCATTGCAGCGGCAATGCGTGGCCGCCGGCCGCTTCGATCGCGGCGGCGGCGGTATGGATGGTGCCGGGCAGCTTCGGATTGGGCACCGAGGATTTGGCGGCGATGGCGATGTTGGCACCATCGCGCGCGGCGCGCAGGGCGACGGCCAGGCCGATGCCGCGCGAAGCGCCGGTGATGAACAGGGTCTTGCCGGAGAGATGACTCATGGACGACGGGTTTCCTTTCGAAGCGGAGGAATGATGCGATCGGTTTCGCTGCCATCCTCGCGGATGGGCGGATCAGGTCCGGGTTCGGTGTTCAGGGTTTGGGGCCTTGCCCCTCATTGTCTTCCCAGCGCAGCAAGCGCCGCGTAACAAAGCGATAAAGCGGCTTGCCGGTGCGGAACCAAGCATCGCGCAACCACGAATGCCGCTTCAATATGCGCCGCTCCACCGGCGTCAGCGCATGGCCGCAATACATGCGCTTGTGCTTGAGCAGATGCCGCAGATCCTCGCGCGCCAGCAACCGCATCCAGCGCGAACGCGGATTGCCGCAGCTGGCCAGCTGGAAGTCCACCACCGCCGGCGAACCATCCTCCAGCACCAGCCAGTTGGCTTCCTTGGCCAGGTCGTTGTGCGCTATGCCGCGCCGGTGAATCTGCTGCAACAGGCGCCGCGCCTGATGGAACCAGGCCGCATCGCCACGCGGAGGGGTCCGGTACAGGACATCGCCGGCCAGAAAGCTGCGGTCCAGATGGCGTCCGTCCCAGCCCAGCAGCCGCGGCGTCGCGGGCTGATCGCCCAATCGGCGCAGCGCGCGCGCCTCGCGCCGCGCCAGATACAGCGCCAGCCAGCGCAGCCACAGCGGCGAAGCGGTCAGATCGCGACGCACGAACGCGCCGCCCTGCCCATCGCGCACCAGCAACACACGGCCGAAACTGTCGGCTTTCAATGCTTCGGTCTGCGGCAGGAGGGGCCGAGAGGAGCCAGAAAGGTTCATGACCGTATCTTAAGGCAGATGCCCGATAGCACCCCCTATAATCGATCGTTATGAATTCTTCCTGGATAGACGCCACCCTCGCCTGGATCGGGAACCATTCCGTCCTGGCCGGCATCGTTATCTTCGCCATCGCGTTCAGCGATGCGATCATCATCCTGGGCGCGATCGTGCCGGCCCTGCCGCTGCTGTTCGCCATCGGCGTGCTGATCGGCATGGGCGAGGTATCCGGGCCTTACGCCGTCGTCTGCGCGGCGCTGGGCGCGTTCTTCGGCGACGCCACCAGCTACTGGGTAGGCCGCCGCTGGGGCAAGGGCCTGCGCAGGATCTGGCCGTTCCACCGCTACCCGCAACTGCTCGATCGCAGCGAGAACCTGTTCCGGCGCAATGCCTTCAAATCGATCCTGGTGGCGCGCTACGTGGGCATGATCCGGCCGTTCGTGCCCGCGATCGCCGGCATCGCGCACATGCCGTTACGCCGCTACGCGCTGACCAGCGGCATGGCATCGATATCCTGGGCGTTGCTGTTCCTGGCCCCTGGCTGGCTGTTCGGCCAAGCCTACGATGCGGTCGCCGCCGTCGCCGGCCACCTGCTGATCATCGTTGGCCTGCTGCTGGGCCTGCTGGTGCTGGCCTGGTTCGTGATCCTCTATGGCTACCACTGGTTCGCCTCGCACGCTGACTCGCTGCTGACGCGGGCGCTGGACTGGTCGCGGCGACATCCGGGGCTGGCGCGCCATTCGCTGGCGGTGTTCGATCCCAATCACCGCGAATCCACCTCCCTGGCCATGCTGGCGCTGTTGCTGCTGGCGATGGGCTGGGCCTGCTTCGCGTTGCTGGTCGTGGTCATCGGCCACGGCGAACCGTTGCGCCTGGACCTGGCGATCCACGAGATGATGCTGGCCCTGCGCAATCCGCTGGCCGACTATCCGATGGCGGCGCTGGCCTCGCTGGCGGGTTGGCCGGTGCTGATTCCGCCAGTGGTGCTGGCGATGGGCTATTTCATCTGGCGCAAGCGCTGGATGGCGGCGGCGCATTGGCTGGCCGCCATCGCCTTCGGCCTCGCCCTGACCTTCCTGCTCGGGCAGACCGTCGAAGTGGTGCGGCCGCCGGATGCCAGCAGCGGATTCGGCTTCCCCTCGATCGCGGTGACCATGGCCACGATCGTGTTCGGGTTCTTTGCCATCCTGATCGCGCGCGAGCTGCCGGGCCGCGACCGTACCTGGCCCTATATGCTGGCCGGTTTGGTCGTGGCGGTGGTCGGCTTCGCGCGGCTCTACCTCGGCGCGCACTGGTTCAGCGACATCGTCGGCGGCGTGCTGTTCGGCGGCGCATGGCTGCTGGTGCTGGGCATCGCCTACCGGCGCCGTTACAACCGCTCGTTCTGGGTCAAGCCGATCGCGATCATCTTCTACGGCGCCTTCATCCTGGCCGCGCTGTGGTACACGCCGCGTCACATCGATGCGAAGCTGGCGAAGTTCGCGCTGCCGCCGCCAGCCGTGGTCAACGTGGACATGCAGCGCTGGTGGGAAAATGGCTGGGCCGGGCAGCCCGCGCGCCGCAACGAGTTCGACGATGAACTGCGCTGGCCGCTGGACATCCAGATCGCTGGCCCGCTCGAACTGTTGCAGTACCCGTTGGAGAGCGAAGGCTGGAAACGCCAGCCGCAAGCCGACTGGGAGACTGTGCTGAACCTGTTCGCCACCGATATCTCTCCGGAAGAAGTGCCGATACTACCGGCCACATTGGATGCGCGCGCGGAATCGTTGCTGATGGTCAAGCCTGGCACGACGCCAGATGAATGCTATGCGCTGCGCATCTGGCAGAATCCGACCCGCCTGCAGCCGGGCGATGTACCGTTGTGGATCGGCACGGCGCAGACGCTGCGTTTTCGTCACAGGATGAAACTGGTCGGCACCTGGCTGCCGATCCGCGATACCGATCTGGCGCTGGAGCAGGTCGTGCAAGGCGTGCATTCGTTGCCGCACGTGGTCGAACCGCATCCCGCATCGTCGCTGCCCACGCTGCGCGTGCGTGTGGACGGTCGCGCCAACGCGCGGGCCGAACCCGCACGGGCCGTGGAATCGACTCAACCGCCGCAATAGGAACTCCAAGCGCACCTGCGGATCGTCTTCTCTCCAGCAATGACCGCCGCTCCCGCTCGACCGGCCCATTCGGCATCATCCAGTTGCGGTCGCGTGGGACGCATCGCATAGGGACCATAGCGCAGTGTCTTCCGCGCAGCTCCCGCAGGCGCCCGGCAAGCGCCGCGTAGCGTGGCGACAGTCCTGATCTTGCCGCCTCGCAGCGGACGCCATGAAGCGATACTTTGATCGTTCTACGGAGGTTTCCTATGCAATCCATTTCTCGTCGTCGGTACACAGACGACTTCAAGGCTCAGGCCATTGCACTGGCCGAGCCGATCGGCCCAGCCTCAGCAGCCCGGCAACTGAATATATCGGTCAAGACGCTGAGCAACTGGCTGACGGCTTCACGTGCAGGCCGTCCGTTGCGTTCGCTCCAATGCAAGCCGAGCAGTGAACTGGAAAGCCAGTTGACCCGTCTTCGGACCGAAAACGCGACACTCAAAATGGAGCCGGACATCATTAAAAAAAGCGACGGCGTTCTTCGCCAAGGAGTTCAAGTGAGATATGCCTTCGTCGCACGTGAACGGACTCGTTATCCGACCCGGCTGTTGTGTCGGGTATCCGATCCCTTCCTTTTGCGCGATCAGTTTCATGTCATCTAGCAACTGCTTCGATAGGCGGATTAAGATTATCTGCAACCAGCCGCCGCATCAATCTCCCGCTCAAAATCGGCGGGCATAGCGGTGGCATGATCGGCGGAGAGGCCGAGTTCACCGGACTCCCAAGCGTCACTTTCCTGGCGGGCTTCCACATCCCGCATCTTTGACTTGCTCATGACATCAATTCCTGCTGTTTAGCTCTTGGTAGAGAGCATCAGAGCCATCTTCCGGCACATATGCTGATTTGATGGCGGCAACTTCCGGCCTACTTCATTGCCAGCACACAGAAAGCGGCGATAAAACTTTCATCGAAGCAAGATATGCGACAGGCGCAATCCATGACGACCATAGTCACACACGCACTGGTACCACTGGCCGTCGGCCTGGGACTGGGGCCAAAGCTGGTCCCGCCGCGCCTGCTGCTGGTCGGCTGCCTGGCCGCCATGCTGCCGGATGCCGATGTCGTCGCCTTCAGATTCGGCATCGTCTACTCCGACATCCTCGGCCATCGCGGACTGAGCCACTCGTTGCTGTTCGCCGCCATCGTCGGTCTGTTCGCCACCTGTACCTGCCGGTTTCTGAAATCCCGTACCCTGCCGACTTTCCTGTTCGTCACCGGCGCGGTCGCTTCGCATATCGCATTGGACATGGTGACCAACGGCGGGCTCGGCGTGGCATTGCTGTGGCCCTGGTCGGAAGAACGGTTCTTCGCGCCCTGGCGCCCGGTCGAAGTCTCGCCGTTCCTGCGCCGTTTTTTCTCCGAGAGAGGCCTGACCGTGCTGTTGTCGGAACTGCGCTGGGTCTGGTTGCCGATGCTGGCGGCAAGCCTGACGCTGCGGGGAATCCGGGTGAGAGCCAGCAAAACGAAGATTGCAAGAAGCCGGGATTCGGCCCTGCTTTGAAACATCCGCAGCGCCATAACGGGCAACCACGGATTCACGCCGCCAGATCCAGTATGCGACCCGATCGATCCGATGGAGCGTGGACACGGCGCGGATGCCGGGCAATGACGCCACGAATGCGACGAGCAGCCGCGGCACGACGCGCCCGCACATGGAATGCCCTCCACTCTGGATCGCATGTCTCCGGCATGTCCATTCATTGCGTTTTGTGCGACAGGCACCCGACGATCTGCCGGTCCCGGAACCCTGGGGCTTCCTTCCCACTTCGCAGCCGCGCGCGCCGCCATCGCCGGCGAACGTCTGCGGATGCCGGATCTGCCCGCGCTCCGTTCATTTCACAGCGCGGCAAGGCCGAGGTACCTGGGGGAGCCCGCAATAAACGGGCTCAACCGCACAGCCGGTCACGCCGATGCGGCGGAGGCGTTCCCAGGACCCGCTATAATGCCGACCTTGACGCATGGTGGGAGAAGCGGCCCTTTCCGCTGCCGAAGGCGCAACGCCCGTAATCGCTCAGGCTCCCATACCACCAGGCGGACACAACTCTGGAGAGACCGGCAAAATCCGGCGCCGAAGGTGCACGAGACGCAACGCGTTTCCAAACTCTCAGGCAAAAGGACAGAGGGGCGCCCGCGTGCGGCACGCACGTCACCCCACCACGGTCCCGCCATGACGCCATCCTCCCCTGCCTCGCCGCTGCGCGAACTCGAACACAACGACGCCTTCATCGGCCGCCATATCGGCCCCAGCGAAACCGAAATCGCCGCCATGCTGCGCGAGCTCGGCTTCGACTCGCTGGAAGCCATGACCGATGCCATCGTACCCGACTCGATCAAGCCTACCGGCACGCTGGCGCTGCCCGAGGCGGTCACCGAGGAGGCCGCGCTGGAACGGCTGCGGGCCATCGCCCGCAAGAACAAGGTCTTCAAGAACTTCATCGGCCAAGGCTACTACGGCACGCTGATGCCAAAGGTGATCCTGCGCAACATCCTCGAAAACCCGGCCTGGTACACCGCCTACACGCCGTACCAGGCAGAGATTTCGCAGGGACGCATGGAGGCCCTGATCAACTTCCAGACCATGGTCGCCGATCTGACCGGAATGGAGATCGCCAATGCTTCGCTGCTGGATGAAGCCACCGCTGCCGCCGAAGCGATGACGTTGGCCAGGCGCTCCAGCAAATCCAAATCCAATACCTTCTTCGTCTCCCGCGATGTGCATCCGCAGACGCTGGAAGTGCTGCATACCCGCGCTTCCGGATTCGGCATCGAACTGCATATCGGCGCCGACGAGGAAGCGGCCGATGTCGCCAGCTTCGGCGCGCTGCTGCAATACCCCAACACCTACGGCCATATCCGCGACTATCGCGCGCTGACCGAAGCCGTGCATGCGCGCGGCGGGTTGGTCGTTGCGGCGACCGATCTGCTGGCGCTGACCCTGATCACGCCGCCCGGCGAATGGGGCGCGGACATCGTCGTCGGCAACAGCCAGCGCTTCGGCGTGCCGTTCGGTTTCGGCGGGCCGCACGCGGCCTTCCTCGCCTGCCGCGATGTCTACAAGCGCGCGATGCCCGGCCGCCTGATCGGTGTTTCCATCGATGCCCAGGGCCGTCCCGCCTACCGTCTGACGCTGCAGACCCGCGAGCAGCACATCCGCCGCGAAAAGGCCACCTCCAACATCTGCACCGCGCAAGTCCTGCTGGCGGTGATCGCCGGCATGTACGCCGCCTACCACGGACCGGAGGGACTGCTGCGGATCGCCACCCGCGTGCATCGTTTCAGCGCGATCCTCGCGGCCGCATTGCGTGGCGTCGGCATCCAGGTCGGCGGGGACTTCTTCGATACCCTGCACATCACCGATCTGAACGCCGCGACGATCCACGCCAAGGCGCGCGCCGCCGGCTTCAATCTTCGCGAGATCGATGCCAAGGCGCTGGCGATCAGCCTGGACGAAACTACCTCGCGCAACGACGTGGTCAAGCTGGCCGCGCTGTTCGGCGCCAGGATCGACGACATCGAAGCGCTGGATGCGGGCACCGCCGATGCGCTGCCGCGAGACCTGCGCCGCCGCGGCGCTTTCCTGCGCCACCCGGTGTTCAACACCTACCACAGCGAACACGAAATGCTGCGCTATCTGCGCACGTTGGCCGACCAGGATCTGGCGCTGGACCGCACCATGATCCCGCTGGGCAGTTGCACGATGAAGCTCAACGCCACCTCGGAAATGATCCCGATCACCTGGCCCGAGCTGACCGATATCCACCCGCTGGCGCCGGCCGACCAGACCGAGGGCTACCAGCAGATGCTCGACGAACTGGAAGCGATACTGGCCGAATGCACCGGCTACGACGCGGTCAGCCTGCAACCGAATTCCGGCGCGCAAGGCGAATACGCCGGCCTGATGGCGATCCGCGGTTACCACCATTCACGCGGC
The DNA here is from genome assembly GCA_031263725.1 of Lysobacteraceae bacterium. Classification (GTDB taxonomy): domain Bacteria; phylum Pseudomonadota; class Gammaproteobacteria; order Xanthomonadales; family Xanthomonadaceae; genus JAITWM01. The sequence continues at coordinate 23,734 of JAISFF010000020.1, forward strand.
GATACCCATCGCGACATCTGCCTGATTCCCGAGTCCGCGCACGGCACCAACCCCGCGTCCGCGCAGATGGCCGGAATGACCGTGGTGGTGACCCGCTGCGACGCCGAAGGCAATGTCGATATCGAGGACATCCGCGCCAAGGCCGCGCAATACAAGGATCGTCTGGCGGCCCTGATGATCACCTATCCGTCCACGCATGGCGTGTTCGAGGAAGGCGTGATCGCGATCTGCGAGATCATTCACCAGCACGGCGGCCAAGTCTACACCGATGGCGCCAACATGAACGCGCTGGTCGGTCTGGCCAAGCCGGGCAAGTGGGGATCGGACGTTTCGCATCTGAACCTGCACAAGACCTTCTGCATCCCGCACGGCGGCGGTGGCCCCGGCGTCGGCCCCTGCGCGGTCAAATCGCATCTGGCTCCGTTCCTGCCCCGCACTCTGGGCGGCGGCGGCGCGGCCGGCATGGTCAGCGCCGCGAACTACGGTTCGGCGCTGATCACGCCGATTCCGTGGATGTACATCACCATGATGGGCGCCGCCGGCCTGCGCAAGGCCACGCAAGTGGCACTGCTGACGGCCAACTACGTCGCCAGAAAGCTGGCGCCGCACTATCCGACGCTGTATGCCGGCCGTAACGGTCTGGTCGCCCACGAGTGCATTCTCGATGTGCGCCAGATCAAGGACGACACCGGCATCGGCGCCGAGGACGTGGCCAAGCGCCTGATCGATTTCGGCTTCCATGCGCCCACGCTGAGCTTCCCGGTTTCCGGCACGCTGATGGTGGAACCGACCGAAAGCGAATCGCTGCACGAACTGGATCGCTTCTGCGATGCCATGATCCAGATCCGCGAGGAAATCCGGTCCGTGGAAAAAGGCGAGTTCGACCGCGAGGACAACCCGCTGAAGAACGCGCCACATACCGCCGCCATGGTCGGTGCCGACCAGTGGGATCACGGCTACAGCCGTGAGCTGGCCGCTTTCCCGCTGCCCTCGTTGAAGCGTCAGAAATACTGGCCGCCGGTCGCGCGCGTGGATAACGTCCACGGCGACAAGAACGTGATATGCAACTGCATCCCGATCGAGGATTACCAGGACGATACCGGCCACCAATAGGCCGGCACGGTTCGCCATCATCCCGGTCGGGCAATGGCGTTGCTGCCGATGACGATCTCGCAGAACGGAAAGGGCTGAAGCGGATGCTTCAGCCCTTTTTCGGTCTCCCGCGCAGTGGCCGTGACACGCGCAAACCACCGACGCATTCGCGCCGGCATGCGCGAAGAAATCAGCTCTTCTGCGCCTTCTTGCGTTTGCTGCGCCTGCGCCAGCCGCGAATGATCGCGACCAGGATTCCCAATGCCACGACGATCGGCAACAGCGCCGCGATCGCCCGGATCAGCCAAGCGGTGCTACCGGAAAAAATATCGCCGAAATCCGAGAACGCTTCGCGGATGCGGTCCCTGCCCTTGTGCGGCAAGCCGGGCGGATGGAAATCGAACGTCACCAGTTGCGTATCGATCCGCCGCCGGTGCTGCGCGCCTTCCTGCTGTGCGACATCGAGCTGCGCCTCCACCTCCGACAGCCGCTGCGATACGGTGATCACATCGGATACCGGCAGATCGCGCCGCTGCAGGAACTCCAGCAGGCGCGCATGTTCCTTTTGCAGACGATTCAACAGCAACGCATTGCTCTGTACCGCCTGCGCCAGATCCTCGGCACTGGTGTTGCGGCTGCCGATCTTGGCGCCCTCTCCGGCCTGCGCCACGAGTTGCTCGACGCCTTCCGGAACGATACGAACGGTCAGCTCGCCACGCGGATAATCGCCCGCCTGCTGCTGGATACCCAGCACCACGCACTGCCCGAACCTGTCGCTGCCGCAACTGCGCTGAACCTCCTGCATCCGTCCCGGTATCCGGTCGCCGGCCAGGATCACCTCGATATTGTGCTCATAGGCCAACGCGGCATCGGCGGGCGACCGCACGCCATCCATCGCCGATGCCACCTCGGCATGTGGAGTTTTGGAACAGGCCACAAGCACAAACGCCAAAAAAACCCCGAGTCCGGTCTTGGACATATGCGATCCGCATCAGTAAAGAAAGTTAAAAAAGTCTATATGAACCGCGGAATGGACGCCACTCGCGGAGAGAACCCACATTCTTGATGGGACTTGTGCAACAAGCTGATTTTTCAATCTCAAAAGAAGCTGTCGCGATCGAAATTCATCAGACGCAATTGCTCACGCAATCGCGACAGTGCCTCTTTGTGCAGTTGGGAAATGCGCCCTTTGCTGAGTTCAAGCTCCCTGGATATTTCGACGAAAGGCTGTTTGTGGATGTAATGCATCATGACGATCCGTCTCTGCCTCTCGTCCAGAGACATGGTTATATCCTTGAGTAAGCCATCGAACATACCTCCCGTGGCTCCATTGCCATTTGGAACTGCGGAGTTTTCCATTTCGACCAGAAACCCAATACCGAGCTGGGCGATAACATCCACGAAATCCGTCAGCCTGTCCTGCCCTTCCCCATCACACAGGGATTCGATCCGGTCGTGAACCAGCTCCGTATGACCATCGTCTCTTCCATCACGGAGAAATGACCTCATTCCGTTGAAAACGGCTCCTCTGACCCGTTGCTTGGCGTAGGCGATGAAATCGATTCCGAATTCCGGGTCGAAGCGCGACATGGCCTGCAACAGCTCGATGTGTGCGTTCTGCACATGATCTTCCCAATCCATCCCGCGCGGGGAGACACGCCGGATCACGGCAGCGGCAACCCGCCAGGGTTTCACCGGCCTTCTTCATCAACGAACACCGCCCAGCGCCGCCGATGCTCTGTAATGACCCACTGAAAACCTGCTCACGTCATACTGAGAGGAACCGACGATGTGTAATGACCCACTAAAAACCTGCTCACGTCATACTGAGAGGAACCGACGATGAGCCTGAAGATGGAAGAAGAGATCAAGCGATGGACGGCGCGGCGCAAGAGTGCGCTGGTGCTGGA
>JAISFF010000036.1 GCA_031263725.1 Lysobacteraceae bacterium
AAAGCTCCGGCAGAGAAGTGGATCGCCGTCTTCTACAGGCCCTATGGCGATCAGGAGCCTTCCTTCCGTGTCTATGTGGACACACAAGAGGCGTTGAATACTCCGATTGAAAAAGCTTACGAACGCTTGCAGGCGCAGGAACTGGAACAGGCGCGACAGCGGACGCTTGAACAGCAGCAAGAGCAAAATCCTGTGCATAAGGGGCCTACATTATCGTAGGGGTTGACAGGAATCAGGGTGCGCTATGATTTTCGGGTTTTCATCTGTCGTAAAATAAATGGCTTTGCAAGCATATATTTATTGCATTGTCAGTTGCCGCTGCGTCCGCGCGGACCGCGGTTTCCTCCGCCGGGACCCCCATTGCGGTTGCCGCGATTGCCGTTCCCCGCAGGACCGCGGCTGCCGCCAGGTTTGTTGTGGCCCGTGGTTCCCGCCTTGCGGCGGCCTTGCGGGCGAGCGCCCGGATGGGCGCTGCCCGGAGACGCGTAGTCCGAAGGGAAACTCACGGTGTTGTCCGGATGCCCGTAAGCGCGCGGCTTGCGCGCGGCCGGTTTGCCTTTGCCCTTGGCGCCGGGACCGGCGTTGCGGTGTCCGCTGGGGCCGGTGTCCACGCCATCGGGTACATACCAGGTACGGAATGCGGCCGGATTGCCATCGGGCAGCGGTTTCGGACCTTTCTGGCGGCGTTGCTTCAAGGGCTTGTTCAATTGCTTGGCGGCGGCTTCGCCGGTGATGGTCAACCCGCCTTGCCGGCGCGGCTTGCCGCGACCGCGATCCTCGCGGAACGTGTCGAAGCGCCGCAGTTCGCGGCCTTCGTCGGCAGTGTTGTGTCCGTTGATGTAGGCATTGCGGCCCTGGTCGCGGGAGACCTGCACGGTGGCCTTGGCGGCGCGGCGCTGGCCGATGACAGGCTGCAGCGTCAGTGCCGACGGCGGACCTTCCTCCATTCCCAGTTTCTGGCGCAGGGATTCGACCTGCGTCGCCGGCAGTTCCTGCGACCGACCGCGCAGCAGTTCGCGCGGCAGCGCGATCTCGCCGTAACGGACCCGCTTGAGCCTGCTGACTTGGCAGCCCTGCGACTCCCACAGGCGGCGAACTTCGCGATTGCGCCCCTCCTTTACCACCACTCGGAACCAGTCATGCGAGTCAGTGCCGCCGATCCGCTCGATCTGGTCGAACTTCGCGGGGCCGTCGTCCAACGCGATGCCGCGTGCGAGGCGATCGATCAGGTTGTCGGGAACGCTTTCCTGGCCTTCGGGCGCACGCACCCGGCAGACGTATTCGCGTTCGATCTCGAAGGACGGATGCATCATGGCGTTGGCCAGTTCGCCATCCGTGGTCAGCAGCAGCAGGCCGGTGGTGTTGATGTCCAACCGGCCGATCGCGATCCAGCGCGCGCCTTTCAGCATCGGCAGGGCTTCGAATATGGTCGGACGGCCTTCGGGATCCTCGCGCGAGGTGATTTCGCCTTCGGGCTTGTTGTAGATCAGCACCCGCGCCGGCTCGGCCAGTGCCGAGGCGACGAACAGCTTGCCATCCATTTCGATGCGATCGCCGCTCTTGATCGTCTGCCCGACCTGGGCGACGGCGTCGTTGACCTTGACCATGCCGTCGGTGATGCGCTGTTCCAGTGCCCGTCGCGAGCCCAATCCCGCTTGTGCCAGCACTTTGTGCAGGCGTTCTTCCTGCTTTGGCTGGGCGGCGTCGCGTTTCAGCGTGAGCTTGTTCAAGGCGGGTTTTTGCAGGGTCGTATCGTTCATGCGGATGGCTCCGGCCGGTTTTCGGTATCGGCCTGGTATTCTTCGGTGTCGTCAGCCGCGGAAGCATCCGCTTCGGCGGTGTCGATCATGGTTTCGTCATCGATGCCGGAAGCATCGGCGGCGACACCTTCGACATGCGGACTTCGGGTGGACGCCGTTTCAGGCATTGAGTCGGAGGATATATCGTCCGTGCCGGCTTCGTCCGGCGCGATCGCCGCCTCTGTGTGCTCGAGTTGCAACGATGCGGCATTGGCGGGAATCGATGGCTCGCCACCCAGGGACAACTGCGGTTCAAGTTCGCCGATGTCCTTCAGATCGGACAGGGGCGGCAGTTCGTCCAGCCGCTTGAGGCCGAAATAATCAAGGAAGGTCTTGGTCGTGCCGAACAGGGCCGGCTTGCCGGGAACATCGCGATGGCCGACCACGCGGATCCAGTCGCGTTCCTCCAGGGCCTTGATGATATTGCTGCTGACGGCGACACCGCGCACTTGTTCGATTTCGCCGCGAGTGATCGGCTGGCGGTAGGCGATCAGCGCCAGGGTTTCCAGTGTGGCGCGGGTGTATTTGGTCTGGCGCTCGGTCCATAACCGTGCAACCCAGGGGTGCACTTCCGCCTTGACCTGGCAGCGGAAACCGGATGCGACCTCGACCAGTTCGATACCGCGCTCGGCGCAGGCGTCCTGCAACCGCTGCAGCGCGATTTCCACGCTATCGGCCGGCGCCGGCTGGTCTTCCGGGAAAAGCCCGTACAACTGCGTCAGCGTCAGCGGCTGGCTACTGGCGAGCAGGGCGGCTTCGACGATGCGATTGATCAACGGTTGGTCCATCGGGCTGGCTTCTGAACTCGGACGTACATCGGATGAGGTCGAATCGCCGCTGTCCTTATCGGGAAAAGACGGCGGGATTTCGGTATTGGAGTCTTCGGGTTTCAAAACGTCGGAATCATCGATATCGGGGTGGGAACAGGATGGAAGCCGGGTGCGGACCGCCGTCATTCGTATGAATCGACATCGTCGAATTCACTGGAAAACTGCAAAGGTTCATTGGTATTGCCCAGGGCCAGCGATTTCACGTAGATCGGCGCCAGATAGGTCTCCTGCACGATGTCCAGCAATTGCTCCTTGGCCAGTTCGAGCAGCGAAAGGAATGTGACCAATACTCCCAGTCTTCCTTCTTCGACCGCGAACAGGGACTCGAAGCGATGGAACTTGCCATCTTCCAGACACGTCAGCACTTCGCCCATCCGCTGCCGGACACTCAGCGCATCGCGACGGATCGCATGCTGGCTGAACAGGTCGGCGCGCTTGAGCACGTCGTGCAGGGCCAGCAGCATTTCCCGCAGGTCCAGCGGCGGCGGCAACCGTACCGTTGCGCGGTCGGGAACGAATGCCTGCACAGGCGTGGTGTCGCGGTCCTGACGCGGCAGCGCGTCCAGATCCTCGGCGGCCTGTTTGAAGCGTTCGTATTCCTGCAGACGGCGAACCAGTTCAGCGCGCGGGTCCGACTCATCCCCTTCGTCCGATATTGGACGGGGCAACAGCATACGCGATTTTATCTCCGCCAGGATCGCGGCCATCACCAGATATTCGGCCGCCAGCTCGAACCGCAGTTCCTGCATGACTTCGATATAACTGACGTATTGCCGGGTGATTTCGGCCACCGGAATGTCCAGGATGTCCAGATTCTGGCGGCGGATCAGGTACAGCAACAGGTCCAGCGGACCTTCGAAGGCGTCCAGGATGACTTCCAGCGCATCCGGCGGAATATAGAGATCCTGCGGAATCTGCAGTACCGGCTGCCCATGCACCAAGGCCAGCGGCATTTCCTGCTGCTGGGGCGCGAGCGGTTGCGGAATCGCTTCTTGCGTGGGTTCGGAACTCATTTATCGAAGCCAGCGGCCTGTCCGGTTGGGTTGCGGCAACGTCGTATCTGGGATACGTGTTGCGGGTCGGCGCCTGGCAACCGGCGCAGACTGCGGTGGTGAATCCGGTTCGACTGCACGATGCGCCACGACCGACCACGGGTGGCGCATCGACATCATCTGTTTTTTCGGGAGGATATCGTTCATGACCGAATACGGACGGGCAGCTCTGCCCTGGCGAAGCCGACTATCGATATAGCCTTCGACCGTTGTGTTCAATCATGCGATGCCCACAGATTACGGGTAGACGAGGGCGCTTGTCCAGCCTGCTCCTGCGCACGGCGGTAACGGTTCATGTCCGATGGCGTCCGCTGGCGGGCGGGCCGGAATGGGTAGCCGGACCCATCGGCGGACTGTGGAACTGTCGGTGTCGAATGCCCGTTCGCGCGCCCGCGGTTCTAGAATTATGCGATTGATGCATAGGGAGTCGATCGAACATGTGGTATGCCATCGAGGGATATGACCGCAAGGATGCGTTGGCGCGGCGCATGGCCGTGCGACCGGCGCATCTGGCACGGTTGAGCGCGCTGCTCGACCAGGGCAGGCTGTTGCTGGCGGGCCCGTGTCCGGTGATCGATGCGGAAGATCCCGGACCGGCCGGGTTCAGCGGCAGCATCGTGATCGCCGAGTTCGAGTCGCTGGAAGCCGCCAACCGTTGGGCGCTGGAGGATCCGTATATGGAGGCGGGCGTGTACGCGCGGGTCGATGTGCGGCCTTTCAGGCAGGTATTGCCATGAGCCGGCTGGAACGCATCCGCGCCGCTCTGGAAGCGCGATTCGCGCCGGAACACCTGCAGGTCCGTGACGACAGTCACCGTCATGCCGGACATGCCGGCGCCGCAGACGGGCGCGGTCATTTCAGTGTCGAGATCGTCAGCGCCGAATTTGCCGGAATCCCGCCGGTGGCGCGGCATCGCGCCGTCTATGCCGCGCTGCAAAACATGATGCGGACCGATATCCATGCGCTGGCTATCGATGCGCGCGCGCCCGGAGAGAAATAGGTGCGTTCTGTACCGATGTCCAAGGTTCATCGGCGCATGCGAAAATGTGCGCAAAGGAACAGGCATTGATGAAGAAGGGCTGTGGCAGCGGGATCGGTGCCGGTCGCATGCGAGAGACCGGTTGCACGAGGGCGTCGCCGCTTCCATGATTGCGTTGATACATGACCAAGGCTGGGCTTGAGTTGAGGAATGAGCTGGTTCTTCGTCGTTTCCGCTGGTGGTTGCCGATCGTGGCGATCCTGACGCTGGGCGCCTGCGTCAAGCAGGACGACGAAGACGCGCATCGGGTCAAACCGCCGGTGATCCTGGTCGAGCCGGTCGTGCCGGAGACACAGGCCTTGCAGGAATTGCCGCCATTGTTCCAGGACATCCAGAAGCGTACGTTCCAGTACTTCTGGGATACCACCAACGAGCGCAACGGCCTGACGCCGGACCGCTATCCTTCGCGGCCATTCGCCAGCATCGCCTCGATCGGGTTCGCCCTGACCGCCTATCCGATCGGGATCGAAAAGGGCTGGGTCAGCCGGCACCAGGCGACGGAGCGCACGCTGGTCACGCTGCGTTTCCTGCGCGATCTGCCGAAGGGCGGACAGCGTACCGGCAAGGCCAGCTATCACGGTTTCTACTACCACTTCCTCGACATGCAGGACGGCGTCCGCTACGACAGCTGGGTGGAACTGTCCAGCGTCGATACGGCGATCCTGATGATGGGGGTGCTGTTCGCGCAGGCCTATTTCGATGGCGACAGCTCCGAGGAGCGGGAGATCCGGCAGATTGCCGATACGTTGTACCGGCGCGTGGACTGGACTTGGCTGCAGCAGCGCAGTCCGTTGATTTCGATGGGGTGGTTCCCCGAAAGCGGTTTCATCGAGCACGACTGGATGGGCTACAACGAGGCCATGATGATGTACATCCTGGCGCTGGGTTCGCCGACCCATCCCGTCAGCCAGGATGCCTGGACCGTGTGGGCGCGCACGTACAACAACGACTGGGGCGTGTATTACGGCCAAGAGTATCTGTCCTTCGGTCCGATGTTCGGACACCAGTACAGCCATGTCTGGGTCGATTTCCGCGACATCCAGGACGAATACATGCGCGAGCATGGCACCGACTATTTCCTCAACAGTCGCAACGCCGCGCTGGCCCAGCGCGAATACGCGATCGTCAATCCGATGAAATGGAAGGGCTACGGCGAGAATGTCTGGGGCCTGACGGCCTCCGACGGACCGCAGCAGACGACGCAGCAATACGAGGGCGAGGAGCGGCAGTTCCGGCATTACTCGTCACGTGGCGCCGGTCTGCGCGAGAACTTCGACGATGGCACCATCGCGCCCACGGCCGCCATATCCTCGATCGTGTTCGCGCCGGAAATTGCGATTCCGGCGACGCTGGAGATGCACAAACGCTACGGGGACTATCTGTACTCCAGTTACGGTTTCCTGGATTCGTTCAATCCCAGTTTCGAATACGACATCCCGCTCAAGACCGGACGCCTGATTCCCGAGAAGGGCTGGGTCGCCAGCGATTACATCGCTATCGACCAGGGACCGGTTCTGGCGATGATCACCAACTACCAGAACGAATTCGTCTGGAACGTGATGAAGAAAAGCCCCTATATCCGCACCGGCCTGGAACGCGCCGGTTTCCGGGGCGGCTGGCTGACGCCGGAAGGGCGGGAAGACGAGGAGGATGCGATGAGACCGAAACCGGATGCGGCGACCGTCAGGGCGTTGGGCATGGCCGAGTCGCGCGCGTCCGCCGCCGCGGCGCAACAGCAGAAGGACGCGTCGGTGCAGCCGCCACAATCGCGTTCCTCGCAACAGCAATAGGTCTATCGTGGCGCGTACCGTCCTCGCATGGTTGCTGATCGTCGTTTTCGGCACAGGCATGGCGGGTTGCTCGGAGCAACGCGACACGCGCACCACGGTCCGCTTCTGGGCCATGGGACGGGAGGCCGAGGTGGTGGCGCAACTGATCCCGGATTTCGAGCGCGAGAATCCGGATATCCGGGTCGAGATCCAGCAGATTCCGTGGACTTCGGCGCACGAGAAACTGCTGACCGCCTACGTGGCCGGTGGACTGCCGGATATCTGCCCGCTGGGCAATACCTGGATTCCCGAGTTCGCCGCGTTGAACGCGCTGGAACCGCTACAGCCACATGTGGACCGATCCTCGGTGATTCACGAGGCGGATTATTTCCCCGGTATCTGGGATACCAATATCGTCGATGCCGGACTGGTCGGCATTCCCTGGTATGTGGATACCCGCCTGCTGTTCTATCGCCGCGATCTGCTGCGGGAGGCCGGCTTCGAGCGGGCGCCGCGGAGCTGGCCGGAATGGGAAGCGGCGATGGCCGCCATCGCGGCCGATGCGCCGCCGGGCCGGTATCCCGTTCTGATGCCGGTCAACGAGTTCGAGCAGGTGCTTTCCTTTGCCTTGCAGCAGGACGATCCGTTGCTGCGGGACGACGACCGTTACGGGAATTTCGAGAGCCCCGGCTTCAAGCGGGCGATGGGTTTCTACACCAATATGTTCCGGCAGGGCTGGGCGCCGATGATGTCGGAGACGCAGATCTCCAATGTCTGGGACGAGTTCGGCAAAGGGCATTTCGTCTTCTACATATCGGGGCCGTGGAATATCGGCGAGTTCAGGAAACGCCTGCCGGCTTCGGTGCAGGATCAATGGATGACGGCGCCCCTGCCTGGTCCGCGAGGACCGGGCGCGGGACTGGCGGGAGGGACCAGTCTGGTGCTGTTCCGTACTTCCGCACACAAGCCGGAAGCCTGGAAATTGACGGAATTCCTCTCGCGGCCGGATATTCAACGGCGTTTCTATGCGCTGATCGGCAACCTGCCGCCCCGGCGCGGCAGCTGGGAGGACAGGCAACTGGAGAACGATCCTCATGTCCGTGCTTTCCGCGATCAGCTCGAACGGGTCAAGCCGACGCCAAAGGTGCTGGAGTGGGAGCGCATCGCCCAGGACATCCGGCTGAGCAGCGAGCGCATCGTGCGCGGCGGCGAGGATCAGGACCGGGCGTTGCACGATCTGAACGCGACGGTGGATCAGATTCTGGAGAAGCGTCGCTGGGTGCTGGACCGGCAGGCGGACGATGTGGAGGGCGGACCATGAGGCGTTCGCTGCTCGGATGGGTCTTCGCCGGTCCAGCGGTGATCGTCATCGGCGTCTTTTTCGGCATACCGGTGGTTTTGGCGCTGTTGTTGAGCCTCACCGATTTCGATCTGTATGCCTTGGCCGATATCGGCAATCTGCGCTTCGTCGCCTTGCGCAATTACTGGGAGCTGCTGCGAACGCCGATTTTCTGGAAAGCGCTGGGCAATACCACGTATTTCGTGGTGGTCGGAGTCCCGCTGTCGATCGGGCTGTCCCTGGCCGCAGCGGTACTGCTCAATGCGCCGGTCGCGCGGCTGAGAGGTTTTTTCCGCACGGCGTTGTTCGCACCCGTGGTTACCACGCTGGTGGTGGTGGCGGTGATCTGGCGCTATCTGTTTCATACCCAGTACGGTCTGGTGAACTGGGCGCTGAGCCATATCGGAATATCGCCGGTCGACTGGCTCGGCGATCCGCGCTGGGCCATGCCGACCATCATCATGTTCGCGGTGTGGAAAAACTTCGGCTACAACATGGTGATCCTCCTGGCCGGCTTGCAGGGGATTCCGCAGGATCTGTACGAGGCGGCGCGGATCGATGGCGCATCGAAGTGGCGGCAGTTCCGCCACATCACGCTGCCAATGCTGGGGCCGGTGTTGCTGGTGGTCGGTGTCATCACCATTTCCGGCTATTTCCAGCTGTTCGCCGAACCTTATGTCATGACGCGCGGCGATCCGTTGCAGAGCACGGTCAGCGTCCTGTATTTCATGTACGAGGAAGGCTTCAAGTGGTGGAACCTGGGCCGCGCTTCGGCCGTGGCGTTCCTGCTGTTCCTGATCGTCCTGCTGGTGACCAGCCTGCTGACGCGCGCCGGACGGCGCAGGGGAATGGTATGAGCCGCGAGGTTGGCGCATCCCGGTTCAATGCCGTGGCGGTCAATCTGTGCCTGTTGCTGCTGGCGCTGGTCAGCCTGGCGCCGCTGCTGTGGATGCTGTCGGTTTCCTTCATGCCCGCCGGGCAAGCCAGTGGATTCCCGCCGCCGCTGTTGCCGACCGACGCCACGCTGGAGAATTATAGGGAACTGTTTGCACGCGGGGGAATGGGTGGTTACTTCCTCAACAGCGTGCTGGTGTCCTGTTCGGTCACGTTGCTGTCGCTGCTGTTCAACGCGATGGCCGGCTATGCGTTCGCGAAGCTGAAGTTTCGCGGCCGCGAGCGTACCTTCCAGATATTGCTGGCGGCGCTGGTCGTTCCCGGCCAGGTCGCGATGCTGCCGTTATTCCTGGTGATGAAGCAACTGGGGTTGGTGAACAGCTTCGGCGGCGTGATCGTTCCCGGCATGGCGACGGTGTTCGGTATCTTTCTGGTGCGCCAGTACGCGCGCTCGATTCCTGACGAACTGCTGGAAGCGGCCCGGATCGATGGTGCCGGAGAAATGCGGATTTTTTTCCAGATCGTACTGCCGATGCTGAAGCCGGTTCTGGTGACATTGACCATCTTTACTTTCATGGCGGCATGGAACGATTTCATGTGGCCGCTGATCGTGTTGACCGATCAGGAACACTACACCTTGCCGGTCGCGCTGGCGGCGCTGTCCCGGGAACATATCCAGGATGTGGAAATGATGATGGCCGGCGCGGTTGTGACCGTGCTGCCGGTGTTGCTGCTGTTCCTGTTGTTGCAGCGTTACTATATCCAAGGCCTTTTGCTGGGGAGTGTGAAGGGGTGAGGAAGCGCGCTTGCGAGCCATTGGCTCGCGCGCTTCCGAACGCCCGGCCATGGATGGCCGGGCCGGAGTATCCGGAGCCGAGATGCTGCGCCATGGATGGCATTGAGGATGTATGCAGCATGGGAGCGCGCTAGTGGGCACTGCTCGCTGCGCTTCCGAACGCCCGGCCATGGATGGCCGGGCCGGAGTATCCGGAGCCTAGATGCTGCGCCATGGATGGCATTGAGGATGTATGCAGCATGGGAGCACGCTAGCGGGCACTGCTCGCTGCGCTTCCGAACGCCCGGCCATGGATGGCCGGGCCGGAGTATCCGGAGCCGAGATGTTGCGCCATGGATGGCATTGAAGATGCATGCAGCACGGGAGCGCACTGGCGGGCACTGCTCGCTGCGACGGTCATGCCTCGGAGGCCCTGAAAAGCAAAAGCGGGCGAGGGAACTGGCTTCCGAACGTCAGCCTCCAAGGGGTGGGATCGGCGACGGAAAAGCATCATTTCCGATCCAGCGGACCGGCTTCAGCCAAGATGAAAACAGGAGTCCAAGGCATGAAACGAGCGTGGTCGATGAGCGAATCCGGAGTCTTTTCCTGGTGGAAGCGCTTTCCGCTGGTCGTGTTTACATTGCTCATATCGAGCCTGTCGGCGGCGGAGGCGTACATGCTGGACGATTTCTCTAATCCCTTGCAGTGGAAGGTCGTCACTTCCAATCAGGTTTCCGGCAGTCTGCATCAAGTCGATGGACCGAGCGGCAAAGCACTGTGTCTGGACTATGACTTCAACGGCGTATCCGGATACGTCGGCATCCAGCGCGACCTGCCCATCGATTATCCGGAAAACTATCAGTTCCGTTTCCAGTTGCGTGGCGACTCGCCGGGAAACGATCTGCAGTTCAAGCTGATTGATGACGGTGGCGACAACGTCTGGTGGGTCAATCGCACCCATTATGCGTTTCCGGTGCAATGGTCCGAGGTTCGCTACAAGAAGCGGCACATCGACAAAGCCTGGGGTCCGGACCCGGATCGGGTACTGCGGCATAGCCGGAAAGTCGAGTTCACGATCTACAACCAGGTCGGAGGAAGCGGTTCGGTCTGCTTCGGCGATCTGGTTTTCGAGGCGTTGCCGCCGGAGGACCGCTCGCCCTTGACGGTTACCGCGACCTCCCTGTCGCCGCCGCCCGTCGATCATCCGGAGAGTTCACCGGCCCTGGCCGTGGATGGCGATCCGGACACCGCCTGGCATTCGGTCTTCGGAGACCGGGAAAACGATCGGCTCGTTCTGGATCTGGGAAAGATACGCGAGTTCGGCGGCCTGACCCTGGCCTGGGATACGACGCAACCCGTCGATATCTATTCGATCGAATTGTCCGCGGATGGACAGCAGTGGCAGGAGGTCTACGAAACCCTGCATGGCGGTGGGTTGGATCTGATTCCGCTGCCGGAATCTGCGGCGCGCTATATCCGCATTTCACCGATCGGAGGATTTCCCGGCTCCGGCTACGCATTGAAGGAGGCGGTGGTCGAACCGCTGGAATTCGCCGCAACCGCGAACGATTTCGTCCGCTCGGTGGCGCGATATGTGCCAAGAGGTTGGGTGCCAAGGGCATTCCGTGATGAGCAAACCTACTGGACCATCGTGGGCATCGACGGCGGTGACGCGCAGGGACTGTTGGGGGAGGATGGCGCCCTGGAAGTGGCCAAGGGCGGTTTCAGCATCGAACCGTTCGTGGATATCGGCGACCGCTGGATCACCTGGGCGGAAGTGCAGAGCACGCAATCCCTGCAGGATGGGTACCTGCCCGTTCCCAGCGTCGAGTGGATGCATCCGCAATTCGGCCTGCGTGTCACCGCATTCGCACAGGGCGAAAGCGAACAGTCGCAACTGTATGCGCGATACCGGTTGAGCAATCCGGGCCCGACGAAGCGGACATTGCGGCTGGGTCTCGCGATCCGGCCTTTCCAGGTCAATCCGCCGAGCCAGTTTCTCAACACCATTGGCGGCGTCAGTCGCATCGATCAGATCGAAATCAAGGACAAGGCGGCTTGGGTCAATTTCCAGCCGCGGGTTTATTGCCTGCAACCGCCCCAGGCAACGGCGATACTGGCGTTCGACCCGCTGCCTGGGGAAAACCGGGACATTCCGTTCACGGTATGGCCGGGAGGCAAGCTGGGGATGGATACGGCCCTGCAGGGCCGGTACGGACTCTTGTCGGGAATGATGATCCATGCAATCGAACTGGAACCCGGGCAGTCGCGCGAGATCGATCTGCTGATTCCGTTGCGTGGCGGGATGCCGTTTCCGGGCGGGGAATGGGAACCCGATGCGCTTCAGCAACAGGTCGCGGAGCAGTGGCGGCGACGACTGGACCAGGTAAGAATCAACGTTCCGGCGGCCGGGCGGCCGCTGGTCGATACCTTGCGCACGGCAACGGCGCATATGCTGATTTCCCGAATCGGGCCACGCCTGCAGCCAGGGACGCGCTCGTATTCGCGCAGCTGGATCCGCGATGGCGCGATGATTTCGGAGGGGCTGCTGCGAATGGGCTGCAGTGAGGTGGTCGCCGATTATCTGCGCTGGTACGCGCCCTACCAGTTCAAGGACGGGATGGTGCCATGCTGTGTCGATGCGCGCGGCAGCGATCCGGTGCCCGAAAACGACAGCCATGGCGAACTGATATTCACGATTGCCGAACATTACCGCTATACCGGCGACCGCGAATTGCTGGCCGCGATGTGGCCGCATGTGCAGGGTGCGTTCGATTACATGGAGAAGCTGCGGCTCAGCGAACGCACCGAGGCCAATCGCGCGCTGAATCCGGCGTTCTATGGGCTGATGCCGGTATCGATCAGCCACGAGGGCTATTCAGCCAAACCGATGCATTCCTACTGGGACGATTTCTGGACATTGCGCGGCTACAAGGATGCGGTCGACATCGCCCGCTGGCTGGGCAAGGAGAGCGATGCGGAGAGATTCGCACGCGCGCGCGACCAGTTCGGCGAGGACCTGCATCGTTCCCTGCGGCTCGCTGCGCAGGCACATGCCATCGATTATCTGCCGGGTGCGGCGGAACTGGGGGATTTCGATCCCACCTCGACCACGATCGCCCTGGCGCCGGGAGGCGAGCAGGCACGGTTGCCGCAGGATCTGCTGCACGGCACCTTCGAGCGGTACTGGGGGCAGTTCGTGCAGCGTCGCGACGGATTGCGCGAATGGAAGGATTACACGCCTTACGAGTGGCGCAACGTGTCGGCCTTCGTCCGACTGGGCTGGCGGCAGCGCGCCTGGGAGGCCAGCGGGTATTTCTTCAAGGATCGCGCGCCACAGGCCTGGAACCAGTGGGCCGAGGTGGTGACGCCGACGCCGCGCAAGCCGTTCTTCCTCGGCGACCTTCCGCATGCCTGGGTGGCATCGGATTTCGTGCGCTCGGCCCTGGATATGTTTGCCTACCATCGGGAGTCCGACCAGAGTCTGGTGCTGGCCGCGGGCATTCCGCCCGAATGGCTGGATGGCGACGGCGTTGCCGTGGAGGGACTGAGGACGGCTCATGGCAAGCTGAGCTATTCGTTGCGAAGGGAAAACGGGAGGGTCCATCTTCATATCGACGCAGGCATCGCTTTGCCGAATGGCGGTGTCGTTCTGCCTTGGCCCTATCCGGAAATGCCATCGGGACGGTTGGAACGGGGAGAGGCGGAATGGAACGGCCGCGAGCTGCGGCTGACACGGGTTCCGGCCGAAGTAGTGGTTTCGCCGTGAGCGGCGGCAATCGCGCGACTGGAGAACCAGACCATATTGGGTGAACGACTTGTAGCCCAGGCGAGGGCAGGTGGCTCGACTCGCGTCTCAATCCCACGAATTCGAATACACATGATCGCGGAACAGCTCAGGCAGGCCCGATACCTGCTTGAATCTCAGGACTTCGTCATCGTCCATGCCCAGTTCGCGGGCGACATCCGCTTCGCTCCAGCCGGCCTGCAACAGTGTTATCACGATGTCGGTCATCGGCAGGACGCCGTGTACGCCGCGTGCCCGGTTGTGGCGGATGGTGGCGGCTACGCGGTCGGCCTCGCTGCTGCGATCGGCGCGAATGACAACGACCGGCAGATAGCCACGCAACCGCTTGCGTATGCGCCCGGTCTTTCTGCCCACCCTCTGCCTGTGGAAGCCATCGACGACGACGTATTGCGCATCCTCTTGCTGGTGCGTGACGATGGGCTGCGTGAATCCGTCGGTGCCGATGGAAAGCTCCAGCAGCTTCATTTCCGGCGGCGCCACGGTATTGGGGTTGTAATCGTTTCCCGCAACTTGCTCGGCAGGTACCCATTGCACGCAATCGACCGGCTCCGCGGCAAACGGGCTGTGTTCACGCAGTCGCAGCCGCAGGCCGTTTAGGGCTTCTATCCGCTGTGCCAATGGCAGTGCATCGAGTTCCCGGAACAGGGCTTCGGCCCGTTCTATCAGATTTGCTACTTGCGACATGCGCGCTCCTTGTCAAGGTGACCCAGTTTCCCCGGATGGATTGAATATGAAAGCCATGCGGTGTGCAGAACGGCGCGCATGTCCGTGGTACGCGCGTCGTGCATGCCAGGCCTGCATTGTCGATGTGATCGAGAACCTGCCGGCGCAACGCGCGGAACAGTCCATGTCCGCGCGCCTCGACGCGCAGGTAGGCATCACGTATGCGGGCGGAGTCGGCGAGCAGTTCCACGCTGATGAACCCCAGCACGCGGTTTTCCATTGCGTGACGGACAATGAACCAGCGATGGCGTGGCCCGTCGGTCAATGGATAGCCTCCGCAATCGCGACGTACCGTGGCACTGGCGAAAAAGCGCCCCATCTGGGCGAAGAATGCCGCTTCGTCATCGAATGACCGAAGCTGTTGGAATTCGCAATCCTCCAGCCGAATCATTTGCCGTACTCTCCCTTGGCTATCATCGCCGCCGTATCGCGCTTGGAAAAACTGAATGACAGTGATCGAGCCATGTCCTGTTTGAGCAACGAAAGCGCCACGCGCCGCCAGGATGGTTGCGCCTTGCGGTTCTCCAGTTCCGGAACGCCGGCGTCAGGCCAGGCCGCAAGCGGATAGTCGTGTGACGCCCACCAGTTCATGAAGCTCTTGATACGGCGGACATAAACCTGGCGCAGCGTCGACGGCATGCTTTGCAGCAGGAACTGGCTATATTGTCGCCAGGTGCTGAAGGTCGGGGGCAGGCCCAGTCCGCCCCGATATCCCAGGAACCGTTGTCGGCAGTAGCGCGCCGCATAGTTCGCTCCCTGCACGCGTTTGACTACCCGGAACCAAGTTTCGGGTTCCAGACGGTGGAACAGATCCAGTCCTTTGCGCTGATCGTCGCCGTAGGGCTGGCAGATGCGCATCTGCGAAAACGGCACGCGCGCCAGATGCATATGGTCGTAGAGCCGGTTGTACGCATGACGGTGCTCGCCGGTGTAGCGCCACAGGTCCTCGAACTTCCAGTCGTAGATGGGGAAGAAGGTGACTGCACGGCTGCGTGATATGTTGCGGGTACTCCACGGGACGGGCGTTTGCGAGCCGGGCGGCATCCAGGCGCATTTCTTGGATTGCGCACGGTGTTTCACCGCCATGTAACGGTTCAGAGACTCATCGGAACGTATGCCGACGAGAATTGCCGTCGATACGTCGCGCGCCATCCACTCATTGAATTCCAAAGAAAATTCCTCGAATTCCATTCGATAGCGGTAGAAAGAAAAAAAATCCTGATCGCTGATCAGAGACGGATGCCGCGGCATCGGCCTGACCCAGTCCTGTTCGCGTCCGGGCTCCCAGGCGCACCAGAACGGCTCTTGCAGGCTGGATGCGTTTCGCAGATTGATGGGCAGACAGATCCACCACGGACGTACGTCTTTGCGATCGAACATCTCCGTGACGTGCGCGATGGTGGACCGGTATTGCGCTTCCAGGTCGATGAAGAACGCATCGACAGGGCCGCGCCCTTCCTCGCGGGCAACTTCCAGTGCCAGATGCAGCGTGACCGAACTGTCCTTGCCACCGGAGAAGGCTACGCATACGCGCTCGAAGTGCCTGAAGATCAGGCGGATGCGCTCCTTGGCGGCGTCATGAACGTTGAGATTGCGGTAGCGCTTGCCTGCCATGTTGCATCTCTCCTTGCTCGTCGATCATGGGTTTGGCGCTTCTCCTGCTTGACCGGAGGGGAAACAAGCTTACCGAAGCATTGCGGCGGCAGGAGTGGCAGGCGTACGGATGCCTGTCATGACAAGTGCGGTGTCGACGCGTCCGAATAGTCGTTCGATCGCGCCGGAACCACGTCCGCCGAATGGATGGCGAAGATACGGATTGCCCATCGCCGCGCTGCAGGCCTGAAAACGATACCGCTCGATTATAGGTGTACATATGCATCGGCGCCAATCTGACAGGTATTGCTGCGGCAGACAACCCTGCATTCTGGAACGGAATGTACCGGCGGCCGATGGGGCATCGTCTGCGCACATGCGAAGCGGTGAGGTAGGCCGGATTGTGCCGGTATGTACTGCGAAATGCCCCATTCCTGCGCAGCAGGCCTGATTCATAAGCGCTGCGGTTTTGCTGCAATTCCATGCCGCCGACCAGGCTTCGCGGCTTCTACAGTATGCGAACTTACAGTTTGATCGGGAACTGCCGGAGATTGAGGCCGTTCTCACGGGAAGTCGGCAGGTCGGTGAGCGTCAATGCGAATCCTGCCAACAGGACAGGCATGCAAGTTATCATGCAACACCGGAATTCCAATCGATGACAAACCCTCGCCCCACCTTCGGGCAAGCGCTCTTCAAGAGCGCCCACACATCATCCGTTCGTCCCTGATGGCATCCGTGGATGCCATTCGTTTCTGTATGTTTGGTATTTCATGTCATTCGGATTGGTTTTGGGTTGCTTTTCATTATGTCTTCTGAATTATCATTGGAATAAACATATTCAGATGTCTTGATTTTGAGTGGGATGTACCAGTGAAGCTCCGACGACATTGATCGTCACATTCTGCGCGAGCTTCAGCGCGACGGATGCATTGTGAATACGGACCTGGCCAGAAAAGGTAGGCCCGTCGTCGTCTCCATATCTGCGAAGCGTGCGCCTGCTGGAAGATGCAGGAGTGATCGGACGCTATGCGGCGGTACTCAATCCGGATCGATCGGCGAAAAGGCGACACTGTCATGCTGGTCAGACGCGCGGATACAATTGTGCGCCTTCCTGTTTGAAGCGTTCGGCCTTTTCTTCCATGCCTTCGGCAATCGCCCGCTCCGGGCTGTCCAGCCCATGTTCCCTGGCGTAGTCGCGCACTTCCTGGGTGATCTTCATCGAGCAGAACTTCGGTCCGCACATCGAGCAGAAATGCGCGACCTTGGCCGAGTCCTTCGGCAAGGTTTCGTCGTGGAAGGCGCGCGCGGTATCCGGATCCAGCGCCAGATTGAACTGGTCTTCCCAGCGGAATTCGAAGCGTGCCTTGGACAAGGCGTTGTCGCGGATCTGCGCGCCGGGATGGCCCTTGGCCAGATCGGCGGCGTGCGCGGCGATCTTGTAGGTGATGATGCCGGTCTTGACATCATCCTTGTCCGGCAGGCCGAGGTGTTCCTTGGGCGTGACATAGCAGAGCATCGCGCAGCCGTACCAGCCGATCATGGCCGCGCCGATGCCCGATGTGATGTGGTCGTAACCCGGCGCGATATCTGTCGTCAGCGGCCCCAGTGTATAGAACGGGGCTTCGTCGCAGCATTCCAGCTGCTTGTCCATGTTCTCCTTGATCAGGTGCATCGGCACATGGCCCGGACCTTCGATGATGGTCTGCACATCGTGCTTCCAGGCAATCCGGGTCAGCTCGCCCAGCGTTTCCAGTTCGCCGAATTGCGCGGCGTCGTTGGCATCGGCGATCGAGCCGGGGCGCAGGCCGTCACCGAGCGAGAAGCTGATGTCGTAGGCCTTCATGATGTCGCAGATGTCTTCGAAGTGCGTATAGAGGAAATTCTCCCGATGATGCGCCAGGCACCATTTGGCCATGATTGACCCGCCGCGCGAGACGATGCCGGTGATGCGCTTGGCCGTCAGCGGCACGTAGCGCAGCAGCACGCCGGCATGGAGGGTGAAGTAGTCCACGCCTTGTTCGGCCTGTTCGATCAGCGTGTCGCGGAACAGTTCCCAGGTCAGCGCCTCGGCCACGCCGCCGACCTTCTCCAGCGCCTGGTAGATTGGCACGGTGCCGATCGGTACCGGACTGTTGCGTAATATCCATTCGCGGGTTTCGTGGATATGCTTGCCAGTGGACAGGTCCATCACCGTATCGGCGCCCCAGCGTATGCCCCAGGCCAGTTTCTCGACTTCTTCCCCGATCGACGAAGTCACCGCGCTGTTGCCGATGTTGCCGTTGATCTTCACCAGGAAGTTGCGGCCGATGATCATCGGTTCCAGTCCGGTGTGATTGATGTTGGCGGGGATGATGGCGCGGCCGCGCGCGATTTCCTCGCGCACGAACCCGGGCGTGATCCCGGCCGGTATCGCCGCGCCGAAGCTTTGTCCCGGATGCTGCGCCGCCAGCGTGCCGTCGCGTGCGGCCTGTCGTTTCATGTTCTCGCGAATGGCGACGAATTCCATTTCCGGTGTGATGATGCCTTTCCTGGCGTAATGCATCTGGGTGACATTGCGACCGCCGCGTGCCCGGCGCGGTGCGCGCCTGTGCGGGAAACGCAGGTCGTCCAGACTGGCATCGGCCAGACGCGCGCGTCCGAATCCGGAGCTGGGTCCGGGCAGGATTTCGGTATCGTCGCGTTCGCGTATCCATTGCGAGCGGATGTCCGGCAGGCCGCGGCGCAGATCGATATGCATCTCCGGATCGGTGTAGGGCCCGGACGTGTCGTATACGACGACGGGCGGATTCTGTTCGCCGCCGAAAACGGTGGGCGTATCGGTCAGGAATATTTCGCGTACCGGTACCCGGATGTCCGGACGCGAGCCGATCAGGTAGGTCTTACGGGAATTGGGCAACGGTTGAAGCGAACGCGGATCCGGTCGATCCGGATTGGCGGGCGAGGGGGAATCGTGTCGCATGGCGGGTTCTCCTGGTGAGTGTCGGGAGAACCTGACTGTCCGGGGCCGCCGGGATTGTGGCGGGCAAAGGGCGCATCGTGTGGCAGGTTGCGCGCTTCCTGTTCCCTACGCGGGTTGCGGCGATGGAAACCGCTAGCCCGATCAGGTTCAACGGGATCCGGAACTATCCGATCTCAGCCCCTCGTATATGGGGCGCCCCGACAAGAACCCGGACAGTCTAGTGGCATCGGCGAGATTCGGGCAATGCCCGGAAAGGGACAGCGGCGCGTATGGCGGCTATCCGGTTCGGTGTCGGAGAGCTGAGCGAGAAATCCAAGGATCGCGGATATCGGGCTGGCGGATCGTTTCCAGCCGGTGACAACCGGGGCCATGGCATCCCCGGATGCGTGGCTGCGCAGGACAGGACGGAAGCGGGAAGGCGGCGGCATCGTCAGGATCAGATGAAACGCCCGTATGACGATGTGGGAGGCGAATCCCTCGTCATCGCTTGTCGTCTATGGCGGTGATCCGGCGCACCAGGCGGCCGCGCCGCGGCCGGCACGCAGGCCGCTGGCAAAACAGGCGGTCAGCAGATAGCCGCCGGTGGGGGCTTCCCAGTCCAGCATTTCGCCGGCGCAGAATACGCCGGGCAGGGAATGCAGCATCAACGATTCGTCCATCGCTTCCAGACGCACGCCACCGGCGCTGCTGATCGCCTCGGCCAGCGGGCGTGTCCGCAGCAGCCGCAATGGCAGATGTTTCAGTGTCGCGGCCAGCCGCGTCATGTCTTCGCCAGCCTGTTTGCCCAGAACTTCGTACACCAGCGCGGTCCTGACGCCGCCGATGCCCGCTTGCCGGCGCAGATGCTCGCTCAGGGAACGGCCGCCGCGCGGCTTGCCGAGGTCCGAGGCCAGCCGTTCCGGCGTGCGGCCGGGCGCCAGGTCCAGATGAAGCATGGCGTGGCCCTGCTGCACGATCCGTTCGCGCAGATCGGCGCAGAGCGCGTAGATGAGGCCACCTTCGATGCCATTGGCGGTGATCACGCATTCGCCCTGCAGCGAGTGCGGGCCGTTCGCGTCCGTCCACTGTGCAACGACCGGCTTCAGTGGCGCGCCGGCATGGCGCTGTGCGAAGTGTTCGCTCCAGTCGATATCGAAACCGCAATTGGCCGGCTGCAATGGTGCGATGTCGATACCGCGTTGCCGCAGCATCTCCACCCAGCGCCCGTCCGAACCCAACTGCGGCCAACTGCCGCCGCCCAGCGCGAGTACCGTGGCGGTGGCGTCCGCGACGATCTCGCCCTGCGGGGTGGCAAAACGCAGTGCGCCGTCCGCGCTCCAGCCGAGCCAGCGATGCTGCACATGGAAGCCGACTCCGTTTTCGCGCAGCCGCCGAACCCAGGCGCGCAGCAGCGGCGCGGCTTTGCGATCCATCGGGAAAACACGGCCGGAACTGCCGATGTAGGTTTCCACTCCCAATTCGTGCGCCCATCGGCGCAGGTCCTCGGCGCCGAAGTCGGCCAGCCATCGGCCGACCTGCGTCTGGCGTTCGCGGTAGCGGGTGACGAACAGATCGGGCGGATCGGAATGGGTGAGATTGAGCCCGCCCTTGCCGGCGATCAGGAACTTGCGTCCGACCGATCCGTTGGCGTCGTAGACGCTCACCGGCAGTCCGACCGCACGCACGGCCTCGGCGGCCATCAGGCCGGCCGGACCGCTGCCGATCACCGCCACGCGCGGCGCGGATTTCAAGCCGTCGGACATCGTTGCCATCGCCTTATCAGTTCGGCTGCGCGTCCAGCAGTTCCACCTCGAACAACAGTGCGGCATTGGGTGGAATCACGCCGCCGGCGCCGCTGGCGCCATAGGCCATGTCCGCCGGAATGATCAGGACGCGCTTGCCGCCGACCTGCATGCCGGCGACGCCCTCGTCCCAACCGCGGATGACGCGGCCACGGCCGAGCGGGAAAGCGAAAGGCGTACCGCGATCGAACGAGCTATCGAACTTGCGGCCGCGGTGATCGGTCACGCTCTCGTCGTACAGGTAACCGGTGTAGTGCACGGTGACCTGCTGGCCCGCTTTCGCGGTCGCGCCCTGGCCGACGACCTCGTCGATGATGCGCAGCCCGGTGATGGGCGCGACGGCGGAAGGGCTCTGCGGGACGGATTCGGTCGTCGCTGCGTTGGTGCAGCCGCAGACCAGCAGCAGCGTGAAAGCGATCGGTAGAAGGCGCATGTTTCAATCCTGGACGGGGAAATATCAAGACTAGCGCATTGACAAGGGACTTCGGAGTCATACGCCTGCGATATGCGTCCTGCGGACGGCGAACGGGCCGGAGAATCCGGCGATAGGAGCATCCGCGGACGAGACGCGATGCTCAGGACTTCCGCGTCCACGGCGTGTGGGTCAATCCGGGCAGCATACCTTCCGGGCTGAGGAAACGGGTGACGATCTCGCCCCACGGCTCGGTGCGCGTTTTGGCCAGCAGGGGATAGCCGGCCGCTTTCAGCGTGGCGGTGGCGCTCTCGATGTCGCTCACATCCAGCTCCATCCGGGACTGCGGAACCGGCAGATCGGCCAGCCAGTCCGGAGTGCCGAAGCCGGGTTGCGCGGTGTGTTCCGGCGGCCGCAAGACGAAACGCCTGACGCCGTCGATGCGGTCGCTGTGCGGGTATCCCTGATTGCCCTGCATGCTTTCCAGAGAGGCGGATGCGATTGGTCCTGATGCAATGTGCGGCTGAATTCCTGGCCGGCCGAGGTCGTGACGGGGCCGAAACCGGCGACGAACAACACTTCGATATCGGTGATCGGATCGGGTTGCATCGCGGCATCTCCGGATGCTGAGCGGCCAGGCAAGCATTGCGATATGACTAAGGATGCCCGTCTGAATGGACGAATCCGCGGCGTCCGAACAGGAAATGTGCGGATTTCTGAGCATTGGCGCTGGTCCTGTGGACGCAAAACCCGGATAATGCACAAAAGCCGGTCGGGGATTCCGTCCGGCTTTTGTGCTGTCTATGGTTCGCGAACACCGAATGGCGGCATGGAAGTCGTCCCGGCGGGCATCCGGACCGGTTCGGCGCGGAGTATGCAATGGGTTGGTCAGTCATGGTGTTGCGCGCTCGGTGGAAGCGAGTGACGGCACTGGCGCGATTTGTCGCGCGCTGGCGTGTACGTCCGAGGCAGGAGCCGAGGGCAGAGCGGCACGGCGCGGCCGGGATGGTCGAGGCTGGTCGCGAATGTCGCCCCATTGGGGCATCCGATTCAATTCAACGCGGAGTATGCAATGGGTCAGTCAGTCGTAGTGTTGGGTGCTCAGTGGGGCGACGAGGGCAAAGGCAAGATCGTCGATCTGCTGACCGAGCGGGTCGCTGCGGTCGCGCGCTTCCAGGGCGGTCACAATGCCGGCCATACCCTGGTCATCGGCGGCAAGAAGACCGTATTGCATCTGATTCCATCCGGTATCCTGCGCGAAGGCGTGGAATGCCTGATCGGCAACGGCGTCGTATTGTCGCCAGCCGCGTTGCAGAAGGAAATCGCCGAACTGGAAGCCGAAGGCGTCGATGTGCGTTCGCGCCTGAAGATATCTCCGGCCACGCCGCTGATTATGCCGTATCACATCGCACTGGATCAGGCCCGCGAAAAGGCCGCCGGCGGCAAGGCCATCGGCACCACCGGACGCGGCATCGGTCCGGCCTACGAAGACAAGGTGGCGCGCCGCGGCATCCGCGTGGCCGATCTGCACTATCCGACGCAATTGGCCGAAAAGTTGCGCGGCACGCTGGATTACCACAATTTCGTTCTGACCCAGTATCTGGGCGTGGAAGCGGTCGATTATCAGCAGACCTTGGACGAAGCCCTGGCGTTCGGCGAGTACGTCGAGCCGATGAAGCACGATGTGTCCGGTCTGCTGCACCAGTTGCGCAAGGACGGTGAGCGGGTGCTGTTCGAGGGCGCGCAGGGCGCCTTGCTCGATATCGACCACGGTACCTATCCCTATGTCACTTCCTCCAACACCACGGTGGGCGGCGCGCTGGCTGGCACCGGCGTGGGCGCCGATGCGATCGACTACGTGCTCGGCATCGCCAAGGCCTACGCCACGCGCGTCGGCGGCGGTCCGTTCCCGACCGAACTGCACGACGCGCTGGGCGAAGCGATCCGCCAGCGCGGCCAGGAATTCGGTGCATCCACCGGGCGGCCGCGCCGTTGCGGCTGGATCGATCTGGTGGCGCTGAAGCGCGCGGTCGACATCAACGGCATCAGCGGCCTGTGCATCACCAAGCTGGATGTTCTCGATGACCTGCCGTCGCTGAAGGTCTGCGTCGCCTATCGCTATCGCGGCAAGGAAACCGAGTACGCGCCGCTGGACGCGGTGGGCTGGGACGAGTGCGAGCCGGTCTATCTGGAGTTTCCGGGCTGGAACGAGTCCACGCATGGCATCACCGACTGGCACGATCTGCCGCCGGCCGCGCGCGCCTATCTGCGTGCGCTGGAGGAACTGTCGGGATGTCCGCTGGCGATGGTCTCGACCGGTCCCGACCGTGACGCCAATATCATCCTGCAGGATCCGTTCGCCTGAGCGATTCAGGAAAACCGGACAAGGCGGTTTGGGTAATCTCCCCATGGGTTAGCTGACCTCGGAAGTGGAATTTTCTCGTACCCTGACTCGAGGAGGTTCCATGAAGAAGTCCCGTTTCACCGACAGCCAGATCATTGCCGTACTCACGCAGGCCGAGGCTGGCACGCCGATACCCGAGTTGTGCCGCGAACACGGCGTCAGTTCGGCCACGTTCCACGAGTGGCGCAGCAAGTTCGGTGGCATGGACGCGTCGCTGATGTCCCCGCTCTTGGTCAAGGGGCGCAGGATGTTGCGGCTGGAAGGTTGAGGCGTAACGGGATAGGCGGTTGTTCGGAGGCGGTCAATGCCTCACGCAGCGATGCCCCTATCCAAAAAAAACCCTCATGGCAGGGTGATGGTGATATGCGCGGTGCGCGCTGGAAGCTGTACCACATCCTGATAGGCGGCCAGTTGGGTATCGGTCTGGCGACCCAGCAGGGTGCTGAAAACGATATAGCCGAGCAGGCCGGCTACCGCCAGCACCAGCGCCGGCGCCCATAACGGCACCACGCGGCGGAGCGCATGCGCGACATTGTCCGGTGTCGGCCAGTACGGGGCGAAACCCACCCGCTTGCCCTTGAGCAGGGCGATTTCGTCACCCAGACGGGCGGTCAGATAGCCCAGTTTCTCCAGTCCTTCGAGTCGGTACTTGCCTTCGAAACCAAGCAGCAGGCAGTAGTGGTAAACCTCCAGCGACGACAGCCGCGGCGCGCCCTGGGCGCGCAGGTCTTCCAGGCGATCGAAGAAGTGCTCGCCGGCCAGGTTCTCGCTGAACAGGCGCAATTGCAGCGGGCTGCGCTCCCAATCGTCGCGGATCGGCGAGGGTTGCGAGAGGATGGCCTCGTCCACCGCGGCGCAGAAGGCGTATTGGGCGGCGTAAATGTCTTCGGCGCAGATATCCAGTTTGGCAGCGCCGTGCTCGACCTTGTCCAGGAACGATTGGATCGAGGTGACGAAGTGCTCGGCGTCGGTCGGCAACTGACCGCGCTTGAGCAGCATCAGGAGGTAGAAACCGTCTGCCATCAGATCCAGCAGGCTGCGTGGGGCGTTGGGCAGAGCGCCGTCCGGACCGGGTCGGGCGTCGGCCCTGGACGGCACAGGGGCAGCGGCGGTGGATGGGTACGATCGGTTCATCATTGGGTCAGGGCGATGAGTTCGAGCTTGAGTTCACGAATGCCCGAAGGCACGTAAATGGTGATCGACTCGGCCTTGAGCATACGCTCGTAAAGCGGCCCGCGCGGCTCGATGGCGAAATAGTGGCTGCCGGGGCGGACGGGAATGGCGGCGGGCACCTGAGCGGCATGGGTGAGTTTGACGCCAGGCAAGGCCGACAGCACGAACTTGTCGACATCGTCCGGTGCGCCGACTTTGAAACGGGTGGGTACGCTTTGTACCAGTTCTGGACCGGGCAGATCGGCGGCTACACCCAGGTAGAACGCGGAATGGGCGTCGATGCGCTGGGAATCGATCCGGCCCAGATGGAAGGAAGGCTTGACCTCGGTCAGGGCGATCGAGAAGTAGCGCTCAGAGATCACCGTGTCGAGCAGTTCACGGATCATCCTGAACAGGGTTTCGAAACCGGTCTGCGGCGTGGTGTGCTGATAAGTTGGCAGGTCGGCTAGCGTGTAGGCCTTGGAGAAGGTCATCAGCCCGCCGGCGACCCGGGCCAGCTCCTGGAACAGCCGCTCGGGCGACAGGCCCGGATGCCGGTACAGATGGGACAGCGAGGCAAAGGCCGCATTGGCGGTGTGCAACAGCCAGAACGAGGCGATGTCTCCCGAGCGGAACTCGACGATATGCTGGGAAACCTCCCGATGGGTGCCAAACAGGGCATCGGTCTTGGCTTGCAAGGCGTCGAGCAGTCTTCGCACATGCAGCAGCAGGGTAGGCGACGCCGACAGACTGACAAGTGGCGGGATGAACTCGTCATCGAGTTCGAAACCGCCTGTCGACGTGCGCCGGATGCGGGCAACCGGCACGGTGCTGAACGCATCGCGAGGCTCGTCCTCGGTCAGCAGGCGGACGGTTTTGCACAGGAAACCGAGCTCCGCCTCGTCGGCGTCAGTGTAGATATCCGGCGTGGAGCGCTGCGTTTGCACGAACCGTGTCGAGCCTTTTGCATCTGTGCCGCAGTTGCCGCCATGCGGCCGCAACAGAGGCAGGGCAAGGTAGATGGTTGTAGCCTGGGTTCCGTCGGCCAGTTCATTGAGCGAAAGCGCCTCGGGCAGTTCGTCGGCCTGGGGAGCAGCATACTGCTCGCCGTCGGGGAATATGGCGGCGACATCCAGAAGCCTGACGGTTCCGCTGGGCAGACTCAGCACGTCGATCCGGCAGTTGCGAAGTCCCCAGGCATAAGGATGCAGGGACGCCGCTGTCTGGCGCAGGCGCGCCTCGTGGTAGGCATCCTGTTGCTGGAAATGCTGGGGACGCAGGAACAGTCCCTCACCCCAAAATACCTTGCCCATCCGGATGTTGCCCTCGTACCTTTCGGTGCCGTTTGCCTGGATCTGGCGTGGCACGATGCCCGGCAGATCTCAACTTGACCCATGTCGGAACTCTAATTCGACTTGGCGTAAGCGGCTGCCGCAGCCTTATCGCTTAGCGTCGAAGAATACTACATAGTGTGAAATGTGGCGCATGGTTCATTCGCCGATGCACTTGGCAGTTGCAAGACTATGGGGTTCTTCATTCAATTGGGTGATCAGCGAGCCGCTCGTGCTGGTCAGGGCACAGGCATGGAGGCCAATCGTGATGCCCTTCTTGACCGACGCGGCGCTGTCAAAAGCGAGTCGCCAACGGTTCTGAGCAGGTGCGCGGAACAGCGCAACGATGCCAAGGACTTCGGCGTCGGCGGGCAGCCGCTCGGTAATCTCGTGGCGTTGCCCGGGTTGCAGGACGATTTCGGTAGTACCGATCAGGTCGTCGCCGAATGCAGCCCGCTCCGAGGCTTCATCCAGAAATGCGGAGAAGGGCGCCTGTTCGAAACGCTGCGCCTGACGCAGGCGGTAAATGCGAACGACCACCGCAAGCGCCTGTCCATCATTGCCCGAATTGAGGTTGGCGCCCGCATAGAGGCTGACCGGAATCTCCTTCGGCGCGTCCGCCGCGCGCCGCAATCCAACGGCTTCCAGCACCTTTGCTAGCGGCCCTCCGGAGGGGCTTCCTCCCGAACTTGCGCAGCCTCCGAGGGCCAGGACCAGGGTAGCCACAATCATGGCACGGGCAATGCCTGTACCCATCTGGGTCTTATACCGGAGGGTATCGCAAATTGTCATCACGTGATTCCTATTTGTACTGCGGGGACTTCGGACAGCTTCTTGGGGGGCTGTGCTGGCTCAGGCCTTGGCGGTTCCAAGCGTGATACACATGACTTAGGCATGATCGCAGGGGCTGAATCTGTGGGAAGCGTCTCAGTTTGAATTCGCCATTTCGTAGCCTGATGACAGGCGCATACCGCTAGTCATTTGAAATATATACATTTTATTTAACCGGCATTCCGATCAATTCGACGGTTTCGTGCCCCCGCCTGCGATGTCATTATCACCCTGACTTTGAACTTTGGCACGAGTGATATTTATCTTGCTTCTTGCTTCTTGCTTCTTGCTGTATTCGCTGTAATCTAGCACGGCATCTTTGGCGCGCTGCAGTAGCAACACTTGCTCGGTGCGGGACCAATTGCGATGGCATTTATGGATTTCGAACACTATCTCGTAGGGGTATGAGGGCATGTGCGTAATTCGCTATTCGCCAAAGCTGGTATGGGTGCTGTTGCCGCTCGCACTTGTGTTGGTGGGGTGTGCCACGACCTCGGACTCGCGGGAAGTCCGCTCGCCTGCATTTGATCGCCTGATGGCCGCAGGCGATACGCAGTTGGCCAATGGCGCATTCGATGCGGCATTGAGCACTTACAAGGAGGCTGCCCAGGCGGATCCAACTAGGAAGGAGCCTTGGGTACGCAGTGCGCAACTGTATTTCGATAGTGGCAATTATGGGCGTGCGATCGCAGCGGCTGAAGAAGTCCTGCAGCGTGACCCCACTGATGCAGTGGCTGACAGCGTGCTGACCGTGGGAGGGTTGCGCATTGCCATCAAATCCCTGAACCGGCTCCAGGCCAATGGCACGCTTTCGAGTGAGACGGCCCGCCTGGAAGCCAGACAGCTGGCTGCTGTGATGCGGGCGACCTTGGACGATTCGGTGCTTGCCCCTGCGCCAGCCGCACGCAGGACTAATCGTCGCGCCCCTGCGGCTGCCACACCACCGCGGCCGCAACGGACAACTCCGGCTGAGACGCCGCCGGCAACTGACAATGATCCGTTCAGGAGACTGCGTCAGTCGGGCAACAATTGATTCCCCATACCATTTCCTCGGTTGCATTGGAGAACAGTGATCATGGCCAAGAAGGAAAGCGTTCAGAAGCGTCTGCAGAAGATACGTCCGCCACGCGTGCAGTTGACCTACGACGTGGAGAAGGGTGACGCGATTGAGGAGAAGGAGATCCCGTTCGTGGTGGGTGTGCTGGGTGATTTCAGCGGCAACCCGGAACAACCGCTGTCCAGGATCAAGGATCGCAAGTTCGTCAATGTCGATCTGGACAATTTCGACGAGGTGCTGGAAGGCATGGCGCCTCGTGCCGTCTTTCGCGTATCCAACAAGCTGACCGAGGAAGGCGGCGAAATAGGAGTGGAGTTGAACTTCAAGTCGATCAACGATTTCCGCCCGGAATCGGTGGTTGAACAGGTGGAGCCGTTGCGCAGGCTGCTCGAAGCGCGTTCGAAGCTGGCTGACCTCCGCAACAAGATCGCCGGCAACGAGAAGCTCGAGGATCTGCTCAATGATGTGCTCGCCAACACTGAGCAGCTTAAGAAGCTGGGTCAGGCCGATTCGCAGGAGTAAACAATGAGTGCAAACACCGCAGGTGATGCCGCGCAGGGCGTTGCGAGCACAGAAGAGTTCGGTTTGCTCGATCAGATCGTCGAGAAGAGCAGGGTCGCCAAGTCCCAGGTCGAGCATCAGCGGGCCAAGGACATCATTTCCGAACTGGCCAAGGAAGTGCTGGATGGAACCGTGGTGGTTTCGGAAAGCCTGAGCCTAGCACTGGATGCGCGTGTTGCCGAACTCGACCGGATCATTTCCGAGCAGGTCAGCGCCATCATCCACGCCCCGGAGTTCCAGAAGCTGGAAAGCACGTGGCGCGGCCTGCGCTATCTGTGCGAACAGACATCAACCGGCGCCTTGCTGAAGATCAAGGTCTTCAACTCGCCGAAGAAGGATCTGGTCAGGGATTTCAAATCCGCGATCGATTTCGACCAGAGCGCCCTGTTCAAGAAAGTGTACGAGGAAGAATTCGGCACCTTCGGCGGATCGCCGTTCGGTGCGCTGCTGGGCGATTACTACATTGGTCGCCAGCCGGAGGACATGTATTTCGTCGAACAGATGTCGCATGTCGCCGCCGCGGCCCATGCCCCGTTCATTTCGGCGGCTAAAGAGGACATGTTCGGTCTGGAGAGGTTCACCGAAATCGGCAAGCCGCGCGATCTGGCCAAGGTCTTCGACACCATCGAATACGCGAAGTGGAAGTCGTTCCGCGAGTCGGAAGACTCCCGCTATGTTGGCCTGACCTTGCCGCGTTTTCTTGGTCGCCTGCCGTACAACCCGAAGGATGGCACGACGGTTGAGGGTTTCAATTTCGTTGAGGATGTCGACGGCGGCAACCACGACAAGTACCTGTGGTGCAACACGGCTTATGCGTTTGGGGCGCGCTTGACCAGCGCTTTCGAGGATTTCGGCTGGTGTGCGGCGATCCGCGGCGTGGAAGGCGGCGGTCTGGTCGAAGGGCTGCCGACCCATACCTTCCGGACCGACGACGGCGAAGTGGCGTTGAAATGTCCGACCGAGATCGCCATCACTGACCGCCGCGAGAAGGAGCTTAGCGATCTTGGCTTCATTCCGTTGGTGCACTGCAAGAACACCGACTATGCCGCGTTCTTTGGCGCGCAGTCCGCGCAGAAAACGAAAAAGTACAACACCGACTCGGCCAATGCCAACGCGATCCTGTCGGCCCAGCTCCAGTACATTTTCGCGGTATCGCGCATTGCCCATTACCTGAAGGCGATGATGCGCGAGAAGATTGGCAGCTTCGCCTCTGCGGGCAACGTCGAGGACTTCCTGAACCGCTGGATCGCGCAGTACGTTCTGCTCGACGACAATGCGACCCAGGAAGCCAAGGCGCAGTACCCGTTGCGGGAAGCGTCGATCCAGGTTTCGGAGGTGCCCGGTAAACCGGGGGTCTACCGTGCTGTGGCCTTTCTGAGGCCACATTTCCAGCTCGATGAGCTGTCGGTCTCGCTGCGACTGGTCGCTGAATTGCCAGCGACCGCCAAAAAGTCCTGATGAGATGTTGCTTGCGGTAACGAGAGGCAGCAGCTTAGAAGGCCTCCGTTGTGCGGTACGTAACTGAACAAAACCAGTAAGTTGCAATTCTAACCGCCAGGCCGATGGCCTGCCGTCTTTCATTCACATGGACGTACGGAACAAGGAAACCAGACTCATGACACAACATGCATTTTTGAGTATCGACACCATCAAGGGCGAATCCCGCGACCAGAGCCACAAGGACTGGATCGAGATTGAGTCCTTCACCCAGGACGTGCTGCAGCCGCGTTCCGCCACCGCTTCAAGCGTTGGCGGCCAGACGGCCGCACGCGTTGAACTGTCGCCGATCGAGATCGTCAAGAAGATCGACCTTTCGACCACGGCCCTGCATCAGGCAGCCGCCAATGGCACCACCTTCCCGAAGGCTCAGATCGAGTTCTACCGCGCCGACAAGGATGGCGATGCCATCAACTACTACCTGATTGAGCTTCTGAACGTGCTCGTTCATCGCGTCACTACGTCGGTGGGCGCCGATGGTGTGCCGCAGGAAGTGATCCAGCTGACCTTCGGCTCGATCAAGTGGACCTACCAGCAGCAGAAGCCGGAAGGCGGGCTGGGTGGCAAGACCGTTGCGCAGTGGAGTCCCACGCTCAACCGTCCGACCCACGGCGTCTGATATTGTTCGATGCGGTGACATGCGATGCATGTCACCGCATTTCGGTTATAGCGATAGGCCATCCATACCGAACGTGTTGTTGCCGTCGTTCACGCACCGGAAGGCTGAGAGCCAATGACGCATCGCTACGCCCCCATCGCCTATCGTATGGAGCAGAAGCGGATGAATTCATTGTTGAAAGGATTCGAGCCCAGCCTGCTCGACAAGCTGCTTGATGACAGCCCAAAGCGCAGCGACTCGTCGAGCGTGTTCAAGTCCGTTTCGCTGGAGCAGCACAAGGAATCGGTCGCGCGCGACCTGGAAGGCCTGCTCAACAGCAGGGCCGCTTTTTCCGAAGATGAACTCGAACGATATCCGAACTGCCGGAAATCGCTGGTGACCTATGGCCTGTGCGATTTTTCGGGCTTGAGCCTCGCCAATGCCTACGACCGGGCGAAGATTTGCCGTTCGCTGGAGCAGGCCATCGCGAGACATGAATCCAGGCTCGTCAATGTCAAGGTGTCGATCAATGCTTCGGGCCGGAGTGCCTCGGCGCTGCATTTCACGATCAGCGCATTGCTGAACATCCGGCCTGCCCGTGAGCCGGTCAGTTTCGATGCGCTGTTTCAAACCAATACCCAGCAGTATTCGGTCAGCCGCCTCCGTCGCGCGGCTTCATCCGGTTCGGGGAACTGATGGAGGATCTGCTGCCGTTCTATGAGCGCGAACTCGCCTACCTGAGACGGTACGGCAGCGAATTTGCTGATCGCTATCCCAAGATCGCCAGTCGCTTGCTGCTATCCGCCGACGGCAGCGAAGACCCTCATGTCGAGCGTCTGATCGAATCGTTCGCGCTGCTGAGCGCACGGGTCTCGAAGAAGATCGACGATGATTACCCCGAATTCACCGGGGCGCTGCTCGAAGTCCTGTATCCGCACTACCTGAGGTCGTTTCCTTCGTGTTCGATCGCCTGGTTCGACATGGGACCTGCATTGGACAAGTTGACCGCTCCGGTTGCCATCCCGCGCGGAACCTTCCTGCAGAGCCGGCAGGTGAAAGGCGTCAATTGCCGTTTCCGCACGGCCTACGATGTCGTCCTGGCGCCCGTTCGCCTGTCTTCGGCCCGGTATGTCGCGATTGCCGAGCCGCCCATGGCGATCACGCTGCCGGCCAACGCCGGTGCGCAGATATCGGTTACCTTCGATCTTCTCGGTGACGATGCCTCGATCGGCGGTCTGGGCATGGAGCGGCTTCGCCTGTTCGCCGATGGCGAGCCGTCGTTCCGCGCCGCGCTACGCGATGCGTTGACCCTGAGCGTGGTGAAGGCATATGTCGAAGCGGGCGAAAGCGGCAAGTGGATACCGGTCGAGGCGCCTTTGTTCAAGCCGGTCGGATTTTCCAACGAAGACGCGCTGATCGATTTCCCCGCGCGTTCGCATTCGGCCTACCGGCTGTTGACCGAGTTGTTCGCTTTCCCGGAAAAGTTCGGGTTCTTCGATATCGATCTTCGCAAGATTTCCGGGGTGTCCGGCAACCGGTTTACCCTTCATCTGGTACTGGCTGCGGGCCGTGGCGATATCGAAAACGGACGGATTCTGCAGGGTTTGTCCGCCATTCATCTGAGAACCGGCTGCACGCCGGTCGTCAATCTTTTCCCGGTCAATGGCGAGCCGATCCGGGTCACCCATCAGGCGCCCGGTTATCCAGTGATCGCCGACGCCAGGCGTGCGTATGCCTACGAGGTGCACTCCGTGGATGCGGTCAGGCGCATCCGGCAGACCGCGCAGGGCGAGCAGATCACCGAGTTCCGCCCTTTCTACTCGCTGCACCATGCCGAACAGCCGGATAGAACCGGCCATTACTGGCTGCTGCACCGCGATGAGAATGTTGCCCGGCACAGTCCTGGATACGAAACTGAACTGTCGTTCGTCGATCTCAACTTCAATCCCTCGTCTCCGCAGACCGATGTCATGAGCCTTCGGCTCACATGCAGCAATCGCGATCTTCCGTCCATGCTTGCCTACGGGGTCGCCGGTGGGGATTTGACCCTCGACGGGGGCCACCCGGCGCGTTCGATCGCGATGATACGCAAGCCCACGCCGCCTGCCAGTTTCGCTCATGGACGTGGAGCGCAATGGCGCTTGATCTCGCACCTGTCGCTGAACACGCTGTCGTTGACGCACGCGGGCCTGCCGGCATTGAAGGAAATGCTGCGGCTGTACGACATCGCCCGCTCCGCAGTGACCCGCCGTCAGATCGACGGCATCGTGGGGCTCTCCAGCGAACCGGCGACCCGTTGGCTGAGCGGGCGTCACTTCGCCAGCGTCGTTCGTGGGATCAAGATCATATTGACCGTCGACGAAAGCAACTTCGTCGGCACTGGGTTATCGGCGTTCGTGGGTGTGCTTGACCGGTTCTTCGGCCTGTATGTCAACGTAAACAGTTTCACCCAGTTGATTGTCGTTTCCAGCAATTCCGGCGAGATCCTCATTCAATGCGAACCACGAAGCGGCGAATCGGCCTTGGCGTAGCGCAGCAGTTGCTGCGGAGTCCGCATCGCTTCCAGTTTTTTCAGGCGCTGCGTATCCTCGAGCACCTGTTCGTTCGTCAGGGAGTACGCGTCGAGGATGTCCTCGACAAGAGGGTGCGTTTCCACAACAGCCTGTCGCTGTCGTTTCCGGCTAGCGAGATCGAATCGATCGACTCGTATTCGACCGATGATGTCCGGCTCGATCGCGAGGCCGCGATCGAGCATGCGGTCAGCATGGAGAGCGTCGGGAAAGTCCACCTCACTCCGGCGTTCAGTGGACTGCTGGGTATTTCGGGCGTACTGCCGCTGCATTACACCGAAATGCTTGCGCAGCGGGAAATCTACGAGCGTGACCGCACCGCGCGTGCATTCCTGGATATCTTCAACAACCGGGCGCTGGCCCTTCATTACCAGGCTTGGAAAAAATACCGCTTGGGCGTGCAATATGAACTGGATCGGCGGGAGCGTTTCCTTCCGTTGATCCTGGCCCTGTCGGGTCTGGGAATGCGTGCGCTTCGTGACCAGTTCGTCGATGGTCATGGCGACATCCACGATCAGGCGATCGCGCATTTTGCCGGCGGGATGCGCCAGCGCCCTGTTTCCGCCGATTTCCTCCAGCGGTTGCTGTCGGATTATTTTGTTGCTGATATCCGCGTGGAGCAGTTCGTCGGTGCCTGGTACCCCGTGCCGGAATCGGCGCGTACCCGGCTCGGTACCGGTAACGCTAGGTTGGGGTCGAGCGCATTGGCGGGCGGCCGGGTCTGGCAGCGCGACCTGAGGATGCGGCTGTGGATCGGTCCGCTGCGCAAGCGCCAGTTCGACGACTTCCTGCCTGGAGGGCAGGCGGCCAAGGCGCTCGCCAAATGGTTGACGCTGTTGACAGGCGCCTGCCTCGAATACGAGGTCCGGCTGATTCTGCGAGCCGAAGACGTGATCGGCGCCGGTCTCGACGCGCAGGACGGAGCGCGCCTCGGATGGGACTCCTACCTGGCATCGCGGCCGGAAACACAGGAACGCTCCGACACCCGTTACACCATCCATACCCTGCAATAGAACACCCCCTGGATTTTCACCTTTCTTCGGGACGAGCCAAACGAATGAGCATCAATCTGAAGACACTGATCGGCAAATTGAACGATACCTGCCGACAAGCCGCCGAACGTGGCGCCAGCCTGTGCATGGCACATGGCAACTATGAAGTCGATCTCGAACACCTGTTCCTGGCGTTGCTGGAGCAGCCCGACAGTGATTTCGTACTGATTGCCCGGCGCAGCGGCATCTCTGTCGATGCCCTGGAGCGCGACTTGAGCGATGAAATCAGCCGGTTCAAGAATGGCAACACGCGCACGCCGGTATTCTCTCCGCACTTGCCCACGCTGTTCGAACACGCCTGGCTGATCGCATCGCTCGATTCCGAAACCAGCCGGATTCGCGGCGGTCACCTGCTGCTGGCCCTGCTGACGGAACCGGCGCTGGCCCAGTTGGCGCTGCGGGGATCGAACCTGTTCACCCGCTTCAAGCGGGACGAATTGAAGCACGACTTCGCCAAGTTGACCAAGGGGTCGAAAGAAGCGGGGCAGGGCGTCCGTTTCCAGGATGCACGCCTGCATGACAGCGCTGGCGAGGATACCTCCGATACCGCGGTCGCACCGCAATTGTCGAAGACCCCGGCACTCGACCAGTTCACCGCCAACCTGACCCAACGGGCACGCGATGGGCATATCGATCCCGTCGTGGGCCGCGACGCGGAAATCCGCCAGTTGGTGGACATTCTGATGCGCCGTCGCCAGAACAACCCGATCCTGACCGGCGAGGCCGGTGTGGGCAAGACTGCCGTGGTCGAGGGACTTGCACGCAGGATTGCGGAAAACGATGTTCCAGACGTGTTGCAGGGCGTTGAACTGCATGTGCTGGACATGGGCTTGTTGCAGGCCGGCGCCAGCGTCAAGGGCGAGTTCGAGAACCGCCTGAAAAATGTCATCGATGAGGTCAAGAAGAGTCCGCACCCGATCATCCTGTTCATCGACGAGGCGCATACGATGATCGGCGCCGGCGGCCAGGCGGGGCAGAACGATGCCGCCAATCTGCTGAAACCCGCGCTCGCGCGCGGCGAACTGCGCACCATCGCCGCCACTACCTGGAGCGAATACAAGAAGTACTTTGAAAAGGACGCCGCGCTGGCCAGGCGGTTCCAGGTGGTCAAGGTCGAGGAACCCAGTGAAACGATCGCTGCGGCCATGCTGCGCAGCATCGTGCCGTTGATGGAAAAGCATTTCGGCATCCGTGTGCTGGACGAGGCCATCACTGAGGCCGTGCGCCTGTCGCACCGTTACATCAGTGGCCGACAGTTGCCGGACAAGGCGGTTGGCGTGCTCGATACTGCCTGTGCCAAGGTCGCATTGGGCCAGAGCGCAACGCCTGCGATTATCGAAGACACCCGCAGACACCTGGATCGCCTCGAAGCGGAAATCTCGGCGCTTGAGCGCGAAGTCGCTGGCGGCGCCCGTCACCACGACGAACGTCTGGCCGAATTACGCGATCGCCAGGCCAAGGCCAGTCAGTTGCTTGCCGACAATGAAGCGCGGCTCAAGCAGGAGACCGAGCTGGCCGGCCAGATCCGCGCACTGCGCGGCGAACTCGAACAGGCGGCCATTGCGGAAACCGGCCAGCCGGGTGGTGCGGCCGGTGGCGATGCCGGTGAGACACCCGCAGATGGTCAGCGCGTGTCCGCAGCGAAGCGCAAACCGACCAGGGCGGCGAAAAACGCGAAACCCGCCAAGTCGAAGGTTTTCGCCAGCCCGCAGCAGGACAGGCTGGAGCAGCTGTCCGCGCAACTGCGCGAGCTGCAGGGCGACACTCCGATGGTTCCATTGCAGGTGGACGGCACAGTGGTCGCGGAAATCGTTTCCGCATGGACCGGCATCCCGCTGGGACGCATGGTCAAGAATGAAATCCGTACGGTGCGCAACCTGCAGGGATTGTTGTCCGAACGGATCATCGGCCAGGATCATGCGCTGGACGCCATCGCCCAGAGGGTCCGCACCGCCAGCGCCAGGCTTGAAGATCCGAACAAGCCACGTGGCGTATTCATGTTTGTCGGTCCCTCCGGCGTGGGCAAGACCGAAACCGCGCTGGCGCTGGCCGACATCCTGTATGGCGGCGAGCGCAAGCTGGTCGCCATCAACATGAGCGAATACCAGGAAGCGCATAGCATTTCCGGCCTGAAAGGCTCGCCGCCCGGCTACGTGGGCTATGGCGAAGGCGGCGTGCTGACCGAGGCCGTGCGCCGCCAGCCCTACAGCGTCGTCCTGCTGGACGAAGTGGAAAAGGCGCATCCAGACGTGCTGGAGATGTTCTTCCAGGTGTTCGACAAGGGCGTGATGGATGATGCCGAAGGACGTGAGATCGACTTCCGCAATACCCTGATCATCCTGACCTCGAATGTTGGTTCGCCGCAGATCATGCAGGCCTGCCTGAACAAGTCCGCCGAGGATATCCCGTCGGCCGATGCATTGGCCGAGATCCTGCGCCCCGTCCTGGCGAAGCCGTTCAAGCCCGCCTTCCTCGGCCGTTTGAAGGTTGTGCCGTACTACCCGATCAGCGACGACGTGCTGGTCAGGATCATCGACCTCAAACTGGGCCGCATCCGTGACCGTGTCCAGGCCAACCACCAAGCCGCGTTCACTTGGGACGACAGCCTGTCTGAAGCCGTTCTGGCGCGCTGCACCGAGGTCGACAGCGGCGCACGCAACGTCGATCACATCCTCAATGGCACACTGCTGCCTGAAATCGCCGAGACCGTTCTTGCACGCATGGCCGAGGGCGGCAAGGTCGACAGCATCAGGGTCACGGCGGACAAGAAGGGGGCATTCAAGTACAGGATCGTCTGACCGCGAGAATCGGCCCTTGCGTTTCGCACGGCAACGGAGTTGCAGACCTGTTGCCTGCAGTCGATGCCGGTGATGGTATCGGCGGGTGGACAGTTGCGAAATGCGGTCTGCAGTTCCAGCGAGCCGCGGCCGGGCAGGTTGACCGGATCTTCCGATTCGTGTTCCAGCGGTTCGTCCGCCAGGGCATCGAGCGACCCGGACGCGCTATTGGCCGCCAGCGGCTGGGGGGACTTCGCCCTTGATGTGCCCGAGAAGAATCCGCATCAATTCCGATCCTTCATCTTGTGCGCTGGAAGGTACCGGGGTGGTGATGATGGAAGGCGCGCACGTGGGTGCCGCTGTGACTGTGCCGGCGGACGGCGTTGATGCCGGAACTGACGCAGCCCGGTCCGTCGGTGGGCGCGGTTGTGTCAGGGTGGCCAGAGGCGCCGTATCCCCGCGCACGGCAGGTACCACGGGAACTGTTGGCGAGGCGCGGTTGCGTCCCGCTTCCAGCATGGCCAGCGGATCGCCGGTGGACGGGGCGCGTTCGGTTGGCAACAGCACAGCGGCGGCGGTGGCCAACCGTTCACCTGTGTCTTGTGTGGCCTCGAGGAGCGGTTCAGTCGGTCGGGCCGGCGCTGCAGGCACGGTGGATGCGATCCGCGATTCGCTCACTCGCTGGCGGCGACCATCGAACAGAAGGCATGTCGCGGCAATCGCCACTGTCAGTATCACGAGGCTCGCCAGTGGAATCCAGACGTATTTGCGTGTTATAGGAAGGGCTGCCGGTGCCGCGCCCTTGCCGGTAACGCCGGGGCCGGCGCTTTCGAGAATGCATGGGGACGGTTGGTTCGAAGAAACAGGACCCGCATCGGCCTTGAACAGGCTGGGGCGGGCGGGCTTGGCGTCATTGTTGTTCAAGCGGAGCCTCCCTCGTCCAGATGCAGGATCGATGAATTTTCCGATTCATTTTATCCCTTGTACGATGACCGTCAACGATCACTTTTTCACCGGATTCTGCAGACTGTGATCCCGATATGGCTGGCACTGTTTTTTCTGTTTTCCAGCGTTGCTGTCTGGGTGCTGTTTTTTGAAGATGTCCGCGCGCTTGTGTTTAGAGGCGTAAGGAAGGTTTACCGAGCCATCGCGGATGCGTTGGGTATGGGGAGGACGCGTTTGTCCGCCGGGCTCGGCAATGCTGCCGCCAAGGCGCGCGGCGAAGGCGGCAGGGTACTGGGCGGGTTGTGGGCGCATCGCGGCATTGTGGCGGCCACGGCGGCGTTACTGCTGCTGCCGGTGTCGCTGGTGCTGGTATTGCGCCAGAACGTGACGTTGGAAGGGTTCGAGACGACGCAGCGCCAGCATGACAGTGTACTGGTACAGGAATTGCTGCGCGGAGAACGCCTGATCCCGCCGTCCGCGCCGCCGCCGGAAGTGTTCATGACCCGGGAGGTCGAGATCGTGCGTCCGATGACGGCCACAGCCGACCGCAAATGGGAAAATCTGGACGCGGAATTCACCCAGGCACTGCTGGCGGTCTACGTCGTCATGAAGGAGCGACATGGTTATGAAATGGTGCTGGTCGAAGGCTATCGCAGCCCGGCCCGGCAGAATCAGTTGGCCGCTCGCGGCCGGCATGTGACCCGTGCCACGGCCGGCCGGAGCTGGCACCAGTACGGGCTGGCCGCGGACAGCGCCTTCATGCGCGATGGCCGGTTGGTGATCTCGGAACGCGATCCCTGGGCGATGCGCGGCTATCAGTTGTACGGTGAAGTGGCCAAGGAAGCCGGCCTGGTCTGGGGCGGGGACTGGCGGAGCATCAAGGATCTGATGCATGTGGAATTGCGTCGTCCGGGTGTGATGCCGCATTGAGGCCTGTTATCGTAACGGGTCTCAACGGGGAGGCGGGCAAAGGGTTCTCGCATGTCTGGACCGCGATCATTGTGTTGGGTGACAAACTTGGCCATGATGGAGCGGTCATGTCCGCTTCCAGTGAGTCTGATATCGCTGGCGTATTCCTGGTTATGGGTATCTGATTAATGAGCAGACTCAGATATTTTCTGACCGATTACAGAACCCTGGTGGCGCTCGGCGTGATCGTGGTGGGGCTGGTGCTGTTCTTTGGGGTCGATGGCGCCGCGCAGACCGGTCTGTGGCTGCTCGTCGGCGGGGCAGCGTTTCTGCTGCTGTGGGCCCTGATCTGGGGCATCAAGCGGCTGCGGGCGCGGCGTGCGGGTGCGCGCCTGGACGATATGGTGCGCAATCAGGCCGATCAGATAACAATCACTGCGAAACCGGCGGTGCGGGCCGATACCGAAGCTCTCAGGGAGAAGATGCTCGAGGCGGTCAGATCCATCAAGAGTTCGCGGCTGGGGCATACGCATGGCAAGGCGGCGCTCTACGAGTTGCCCTGGTATGTCATCATCGGTAACCCGGCCGCGGGCAAGAGTACGGCGATCCTGAACTCGGGGTTGCAGTTTCCGTTCGAGGACAGCCGCAGCAACGTGATCCAGGGCATTGGCGGCACCCGCAACTGCGACTGGTATTTCACCACCGAAGGGATTGTGCTGGATACGGCAGGCCGCTACTCGGTCAGCCTCGAGGACCGGCCCGACTGGTTGGCTTTCCTCGATTTGCTGAAGAAGAACCGGCCGCGTGCGCCGATCAATGGCGTGATCCTCGCTGTCAGTATCGCCGAGCTGACCGTCAGCAAGCCCGAATTCGCCGTCGAGCTGGCGAAAAACCTGCGCCAGCGCATGCAGGAGCTGACGGAACGGCTTGAAGTGTTCGTGCCGATCTATGTCGTGTTCACCAAGGCCGACCTGATTGCCGGATTCTCCGACTTCTTCGCCAACCTCGATCCGGCCGAGCGCGAGAACGCCTGGGGGGCGACGCTGCCCTTCGACATCAAGGGCGAGACTGATGCGCTGGCCGCGTTCGACAGCCACTTCGATGTGCTTGTGGAAGGATTGAAGGAGATGGCGTTGTCGCAGCTGGCGCTGCGGCGCGGACGCGACCAGGGTCCCGGCCTGCTGGCCCTGCCGCTGGAGTTCAGTGCGATCAAGCCGGCCTTGCGGACTTTCGTTGCGACCTTGTTCGAGGAGAACCCGTACCAGTTCAAACCGGTGTTCCGCGGGTTCTATTTCACCAGCGCGATCCAGGAAGGCCAGTCGGTTCAGCGTGCGTCCGGGCGCATTTCCAGGCAGTTCGCGCTGACGCCTGATGCGCCTGAGGCGGGCCGCCCGCTGGCCAGCGAGACTGGCTACTTCCTGACCGGCCTTTTCCGCAGGGTGATTTTTGCCGACAAGTTACTGGTGCGGCAGTATTCCAATCCGAAGGTCGCCCGCATGCGCTACGTGGCCTTCCTCGGTGCGGTGGCATTGCTGGCGGTGGTCCTGGCGGGGTGGGGCTGGTCCTACACCAG
The DNA here is from genome assembly GCA_031263725.1 of Lysobacteraceae bacterium. GTDB lineage: Bacteria > Pseudomonadota > Gammaproteobacteria > Xanthomonadales > Xanthomonadaceae > JAITWM01. Next base: position 40,031 of record JAISFF010000036.1, read on the forward strand.
CAACCGCCAGTTCGTCTCCAATGTCACCGCCGACCTCGACATGGCCGTGCAGGTCCAGGAAGGGGCCTTCGACCTGAAATCCAGAATCGACGCGCTGCTGATCCTCCAGCAGCGGTTGGAGCAGCTCGAGCATTACCGCAGGGAACGCCCGATCTCGATGGGATTCGGGCTGTACCAAGGCGACAGGATCGAACGGAAATTGCGCCAGGAATACTTCAACGGCATGCGCCAGATCATGGTACGGCCGGCAGCCGAGAATCTCGAGTCGTTCCTGACGCAGGTCGTCGGCAGCCGCGAGGCGATCACCGCAGCTTCCGCCGCTGGCAGCCCGCTGGAGACCGCGCAGCCGGCCACGGTATCCGCCGGCGAGCGGCTTTACCAGGAAGCCTCGGCGACCAACCTGGATGATGCCTACGACGCCCTGAAGGCATATCTGATGCTCGGCGACCGGAACCGCGTCGAGGCGGCTCATCTGAACTCCGAACTCACGCGCTTCTGGCGGACCTGGCTCGAAGCCAATCGTGGGCAGATGACCCGGGAAGACATGGTGCGCGATGCGGAGCGCCTGTTATCGTTCTACGTGGCCCATTCCAGCGCGCCGGAATGGCCGCAGATCGAGACCAAATTCGCGCTGGTGGACGATAGCCGGCAGATTCTGCGCGATGAAATGAAGGGGCGTCCCGCACTTGAGCGCGTTTACAACGACATCAGAACGCGCGCGGCGACCCGGTTCCCGACCATTACTGTGAACTTCCTGGTCGGGGAGCAGCGCAACAATGGCGCGATCACCGGCAACTATGCGATTTCCGGGGCGTTTTCGCGTGATGCGTGGGAAGGCTACGTCAGAGCGGCGATCAACGAAGCCTCGAATACCCAGCTCAATACGGCTGACTGGGTGCTGGATACCAGCGTGGCTACCGACCTGACCATTGCCGGCAGTCCGGAACACATCGCCCAGGAACTGACCACGCTGTACAAGAACGAGTATGCGCGGGAATGGCGGCATTTCATCGAAGGCGTGGCGGTGGCGGAGTTCGGCAACTTCGACTTCGCCGTCCAGCGAATGAACAGCATCGGCGATGTGCGCGACTCGCCGCTGCGCGCGCTGCTGGAAGCGGTCAACCGCAATACGATCTGGGACAACCCCCAAGCCGAGAGCGAAGTGGTCGGGGTGGCGCGGCGCGGCTTCATCGCGTGGTTCGAGCGCGTCATCATGCGGCGCAATCCGACATCGATCCAGGTACAGATCGACCCTGAAACCGGTGCACGGGTACCCGCGCCGCCTGGCCCGATTGGACGCGAGTTCAGCGGCTTCGCGCGGTTGACGCTTGAGCGTGACGGCAATGCTTCACTGCTTGACTCGTACTTTGAAGCCTTGAGCCGTATCCGCACCCGGCTCAACACGATCAATACCCAAGGCGCGCCTGGTCCGGGAGCGAGCGCGTTGATGCAGGAAACGCTGTCGGCATCGCCGGAATCCGAGCTGTCGGTGGCGTTGAAACTGGTCGACGAGCAGATGCTTGACGGCATCGAGAACTCGCAGCGGCAACTGCTGCGGGCGTTACTGCTGCGGCCGCTGACGCAGACCTACGTGGCGTTGGTCAGGCCGGTCGAGTCGGAAATCAACCAGGTCTGGTCGGCCCAGGTCTACCAGCCGTTTCAGGCGGGGATCGCGCAGCGTTACCCGTTCTCGCCGAGCGCCTCGGTGGAAGCGATGCAGGCCGATATCGAGCAGGTGTTCGGACCCAACGGCAGTATTGCCCAGTTCAGCACCAATACCCTCGGCAGTCTGGTGACGCGCCGTGGCAATGTGCTGGAACCGGCCCGGTGGGCGGGCATCGGCATCACCTTGTCGCCGGAGTTCACCAACAGCTACGCCCGGTGGGTGGCCCCCATCGGGCAGGCTGGTTCGTCCGGCGGCGGCCCGTCGGCAGGAAGCGGTCCGGGTCGCATGTTCCGGATCCAGCCTCAGCCCGTGCCAGGATTGAATGAGTACACCATCGAGATCGATGGCCAAGTGATGCGGTACCGGAATACGCCGCCGCAGTGGCACAACTTCCGCTGGCCAGGGCCGGGCGTGCGGGGTGCGCGCATCAATGCGGTGACCGCGAATGGCGTGGCGGTGGAATTGCTCAATGCGCCGGGTGACCAGGGGCTGGGGCGGATGTTCGACGCTGCGACAACGACGGAGCTTGCCGGAAACCGCTTCCAGTTGTCTTGGCGGCAGCAGGATGGGGTCGCGGTCACCGTCCAGCTTGAAATCATCAGTGCGCCTGTTGAATCAGTGGCCTCGGCGGCGTCGGTTGGCGGTTTGTCGCCGAGCACGATGCGCGGCCTCGCCTTGCCCGCCCGGGTGGTTGGTGGGATGGCGGTTCCAGCAGTGCCGGCTGTGGCATCCGGTGAATCCGGCCGCACGGAGTGAGGCCATGATGGAAGTGACCCTGCCTGTCAGTTTTTTCGGCAAACTCCCGAGCCGGGGGGATTTCGTCAAGACCTCCGACAGTCACCCGTTGATGATTCTGCTGGATCGCTGGGCAGGCAATGGCCTGGAACTGTTGAGCAGCAACAGTGACTGGAAACGCTTGTACGACGAATCCAGGCCGTTCAGTTTCGCTTTCCTCGGGTCGCGCAGCAGGCTCGCGATCGCAGGCTATTTCCTGCCCAGCGCGGATTCGTCGCAACGGCGGTTTCCATTCCTGTCGGCCACCCGCCTGGAAATCTCCGCGCCGCTGGATTTCATCGCGCGCAGCCCGCTGGCGTTCTCGCGGCTGTGGACCACGCTGGCACGGCTGAGCCAGCAGGTGGTTCAGGCGCAGGAGCCTGCCGAGCAACTGCGTGGCATGTCCGAGGCCGAGCTCCAGATCGACGCCGCGCCCACCGCTTACGATGCCTGGTTCTTTGATTTTCTGGATACCCAGTCCATCGGTTCCGTCCAGGACATGCTGCAGTCGGCCGGACATTCGCAGCTGATGATGAAATGGGCGCTGCCCGCATTGGGCCTGCTGCTGCAGCCCGCATTGACCGGCACCGCGGGGCAGATCGAAAAGGCGTTGTCGCTTCCGCTGTCGGCCGATCCACTGTACCGGGCCATGGTCGCTACGTTCTGGCTGGATCTGATCTCCGGATTCCTCGAACACTCGGACTATGAGCTGGCCCTGTTGATCCAGGATTCGGCTGCGCCAAGACTGGTCATCGGCTTCAATGGCGCTGATGGCGCGATCCTGCGCGGATTGCTGGACGAGAGCGTAGGCCGCGAGCAACTGATCCGGGTGGATGACGCCGAGTGGGTCAAGGACCAGTTGGAGAATGATTACGCACTCAACAAACTGGTCGGCTATCTCGATCGGGATGAATTTTCGCTGCGGTCCGCGCGGCAATTCTTCCGCGAGACATTTCTGGGGGCATGAACATGCGCATACGCGAATTGGGCTTGATGGCGGCGGGACTGGTTCTCGCGGCAACGCTTGCGCCGTTGCGGGCACAGGCGCCGGCGCCGGTGGTGATCGAAGGGGTCGTTCCGGACGAAGCCACCCGGGCGACATTGCTGACCAGTCTGCGGGAGCTTTACGGCGCGGACCGGGTGGTTGACCGTCTACGGATCGATAACGTTGTCGCACTGCCCAACTGGGCCGGGAACATCGCCAAGCTGGCCAGCCAGGAGCTGCGCCAGGTATCTCCCGGCCAGTTGGATGTCAACGGTAACAACGTGCGGATCAGCGGCCAGGTGGCCAACGAGACACAGCGCCAGAACGTCTTGAACCATGTGTTGACTTCGCTCAACAGCACATACACCGTCAACGGCAGCGGCCTGCGGGTGGGCGGATCGCCGCAATTGCTGATTGATGAGATTCTGGTCAACCGTATCGTCGAGTTCGAGAGCGGCAGCGCCACCCTGACGCCGGTTGGCTTGGCGGTACTGGGTGAACTGCTCGAACCCATGCGGCAACTGGGCGATTCACGGGTCGAAATCATCGGCCACACCGACAATGTCGGGCGTCTTGGTGCCAATGTGGCGTTGAGCCGGGCGCGAGCCGAGACGGTGCGTGCGTATTTCCGCCAGAACGGCATCCCGGATGGGGCAATGAGCGTGTCCGGAGCGGGGCCGGATCAACCCGTTGCCGACAACGGTTCCATCGAAGGGCGCGCCCGCAATCGGAGGATCGAGTTCAGAGTGCGCGACCCGCGCTGATGGATTAATGGTTCGAACCCTGGCTGGAATCGTCCACATCCAGCAGTTCCTGGAGCTGGGTCAGGATATTGTCGTCCTTGATGACCCTTCTCAGCCATTCGTGCAGCGGCATTTCGCCCCAGCGGGCGGCTTTGTCGGCCAGATACGCGACCGGACTGTGCGGCTCGGTCCGGCGGAAGAACTCGGCGACGCGACGCAGCTGCAACAGTGCTTCCCGACGGGAATTGAGCGGGCCGTTGCCGGAGCCGGACTCCTGGGGATCGCCTGAAACCGGGCCTGTGATGTCTGTATCGCCATCGTCGCCGATAGCCTCGCCGTCATCCTGAAGGAACATTCCCGCATCCCGTGCCGAACGTTGAACCAGATTGGCCAGAAACGGCAACTGCTCGCGTGCAGCGCTGAAACTGGGGCCGTCGACGCCAAGGCGAAGGTCGACGGCTGTCTCCAGCGACTGCAGAGCCTGCTGGCAATCGAGCAGGGCGTCGATCAGTTCCCGATAGAAATCATGCGATGTCGTGCGGCGCGCGTTTTCAAGTACCTCCAGCGACGGCAGGCCATCGTTGGCGGCCGCCTGCTCGTCTGGGTTCTTCTGCCTGCGTCTGGCGGTCTCGAAATGCAGGTATCCGAATCCGCCATGCTGGCCTTGGGTCAGCGGGATTTCCTTCATCCAGTCGATCGAATGGGTTAGCAGCCAACTGAAGTTGCCGATCCGCTGCTCGTAGTCGCCGTCCTCGGCGGTGGGGTAGAGCGTGTCCCAGTACTGATCGCACAGGCCGGCGACCAACCGGTATCCGAGAGCCAGCCCCCGGAACCCGTATGTACGCGCCGCCGCTTCCGCGAACCACACGCCCAATTGCAGATCCTTGCTGCGCTCCTTCAGCAGTTGCGAAGATTGTTGCAATACCGCTGGCCAGTCTGCGGATTTCAGATCGGTGACCCATTCGCCCTGCTCAAGGGTCGGGTCATCACTGCGTCGGGCGTCTTGGATACGGTCGTATTCAAGCGAGAATGAAAGATCGTCACCGCACGGCCGCTCGGGTGAGATCAGAACAAGCAGGTCGTCCAGTTCCACCATGGCTGACAGTATCCTCGAACGGGATATGCTGATTCTAGCTTGCATCGGCCCCGATTGCAGCGTGTGGCGGCGGGGCCCGCATCGAGATAGCCGATCGGCCGATTTGTCCAGGATCACCCTGCGTCCCGTTAGCGTTGGGGGCCATCATCAGTCCCTCGGCTGAGCGGAGGACTGCGGACCGGCTTTGCTTTCCGCATGGTCAAGGAACCCTGGCACTCGCACATGTGCAAACGATAGCGCTTTTGACGGGGTGTCCCATGTGTTGGCGGATCTTGACACGCGGCTCCTCTGCCATTGCTTGCCCCAGCCGATGAGTCCATAATTGATATGCAGCCTTGCGATGGCTGTATGGTTTTTCTGTTACAATTCAAATGATTAGGCAATGATCGCCAGTCTCCTTTGGGGAGTCGATCGTATAACAGCTCATGGCTTAATCAAGCATGAGAAAAAGATGAAAAGTCCGCGCTGCGGGCTTTTTATTTTGGGAGCCAGGGAAAACAGCGTGCGTGACGTTGGAACGACTAAAAAAGTTTACTCCTGAGTTCGCAAACCGCTACAATCCTCTGGCTCTGATGCGGATCGATCGAACAGCGTTGGATCGATATCGCAGTATGCGATTCAGACGCGAAAGCCCCTTTATTCGCAGGTGAATCGATAGTTTGGCAAGTGGTCGCTGCGAAGGGCGCAGGTCGTTCTTCGAAGTGAGGTGACATGGCCCTTGCCTCGGTGAGCACAACGTTATCGCGACGTGAAGCTGATCGAGCGAGGCGCACCCACGCCTGATACGGGTTTCGTATCGGCAGAGGCATAGAGAGAACCATTACGTGTTGGCTCAATATCTCCCGACCCTGTTGTTCCTGATTGTCGCCACGGGTCTTGGCATACTGCTGGTTGTCATAGGGCGCACCCTGGGGCCGACCCGGCCCTCTCCGGAGAAACTGTCTCCTTACGAGTGCGGCTTTGAAGCATTCGAAAATGCGCGCATGAAGTTCGATGTGCGCTATTACCTGATCGCCATCCAGTTCATCGTCTTCGACCTGGAAATCATCTTCATCATGCCGTGGACGCAGGTATTCCGTGAGCTGGGGCCGCGCGGCCTGATCACCATGGGACTGTTCGTCGGAATGCTGTTCCTCGGCTTCATCTATGTCTGGAAGAGGGGAGCGCTGGAATGGGAGTGAGCCAGACTTTCGGCACGTTCGGCCGGTTGATGAACAACCCGTATCCGGAAGGGCGGCTGGACGACATCCTGCGTCCCGACGGTGACAATCCGCTGCTCGAGAAAGGCTTCGTCACCACCAGCGTCGATGCGTTGATGAACTGGGCGCGGACCGGATCGATGTGGCCGGTCACGTTCGGCCTGGCCTGCTGCGCCGTCGAGATGATGCATTCGAGCACGCCGCGTCTGGACATGGACCGCTTCGGCGTGTTCTACCGGCCGACGCCGCGCCAGTCGGATGCGATGATCGTCGCCGGTACCCTGACCAACAAGATGGCGGCCGCGTTGCGCAAGGTCTATGACCAGATGCCGGAGCCGAAGTGGGTGATCTCGATGGGCAGCTGCGCCAATGGTGGCGGCTACTACCATTATTCCTACGCCGTCGTCCGTGGTTGTGACCGGATCGTGCCGGTCGATGTCTATGTCCCCGGATGTCCGCCGACGGCCGAAGCGCTGGCTTACGGCATTCTGCAATTGCAGAAGAAGATCTGGCGGACGCAAACCATCGCCCGTAAACCCAAACGATCGGCGGAGCCATGACAGAGCAGACATCCTCTTTCAGCGAACGCCTCCGGGCCCGTTTTCCCGGCATGGCCGTTTCCGTGGCGCAACCGCGTGGCGAAGTCACGCTGGAAGTTGCCGCCAGTGCGTGGCACGGAACCTGTCGGTTGCTGCGTGACGAATTCGGCTTCGAGCAGCTCAGCGATCTGTGCGGGCTTGATTACCTCGGTTACGGCAGCGACGAATGGGATACCGGGAAGGCGACCTCGGCGGGTTTCAGCCGTGGCGTGGAAGGCAAGTCGACCGGGCGTCTGGCCTGGGGCGACAAACTGAGCATGGAAGACGATCAGAAGATCGTGCCGATACCGGTGCCGCAGCGCCGTTTCGCGGTCGTTGCGCAGCTGATTTCCTATCAGCGCAACCAGCGGCTGCGGGTGCGTTGCCGTGTCGATGACAACGAATTGCCCGTGGTCGATTCGATCACCGATATCTGGCCGGGCGTCAACTGGTTCGAGCGCGAGACTTTCGATCTGTTCGGCATCGTGTTCCGGGGCCATCCGGATTTGCGCCGGATCCTGACCGACTACGGTTTCGTGGGGCATCCGTTCCGCAAGGATTTCCCGTTGATCGGCAATGTCGAAGTACGTTACGACGAGGAGAAGCAGCGCGTGATCTATGAGCCGGTCGCCTCGGTGGTGCCCAGGGTCGGGGTGGCGCGCGTGGTTCGCGAGGACGCGCGTTATCAGACGGCGTTCGAAGACGAAAAGCAGCGCAATCAGGGAGGAACGGAGAAATGAACGAGTCCGTCCGCCAGTCCGGTCAGGCGTTCGCCAGCAATCCTGCGGAACGCCAGCAGGAAATCCGTAATTTCACGGTCAACTTCGGTCCCCAGCATCCGGCCGCGCACGGTGTGTTGCGCCTGATCCTGGAAATGGACGGCGAGATCGTGATGCGCGCCGATCCGCATATCGGCCTGCTGCATCGCGGAACGGAAAAGCTGGCCGAATCCAAGACCTTCAACCAGTCGATCGGCTATATGGACCGGCTGGACTACGTTTCGATGATGTGCAACGAGCATGCCTACGTGCGCGCGATCGAAGCGTTGCTGGGCATCGAGGCGCCGGAGCGTGCGCAGTGGATCCGCACGATGTTCGACGAGATCACGCGCATCCTGAACCACCTGATGTGGCTGGGTTCCAACGCGCTCGATCTCGGCGCGATGGGCCTGATGCTGTACACCTTCCGCGATCGCGAAGAGCTGATGGACGCCTACGAGGCGGTATCCGGCGCGCGCATGCATGCTGCGTACTACCGTCCGGGCGGCGTATACCGCGACCTGCCGGATCACATGCCCAAGTACAAGGAATCCCCTTGGCGCAAGGGCGCCAAGCTCAAGCAGATGAACGCGGCGCGCGAAGGCACGATGCTCGACTTTCTTGAGTGGTTCACCCAGGTCTTCCCGGGCCGGGTCGACGAATACGAAACCCTGTTGACCGACAACCGCATCTGGAAGCAGCGTACCGTCGATATCGGCATCGTTTCTCCGGAAATGGCCAAGGCGTGGGGCATGACCGGCGCCATGCTGCGCGGTTCCGGCATCGAATGGGATCTGCGCAAGAAGCAGCCCTATGCGCGCTACGATCGGGTCGAGTTCGATGTGCCGATCGGCAGCAATGGCGATTGTTACGACCGCTATCTGATCCGCATCCAGGAGATGCGCCAGTCTAACCGCATCATCAGGCAGTGCATCGATTGGTTGCGCGCCAACCCGGGGCCGGTGATCGTCGAGGACCTGAAGGTCGCGCCGCCCCGCCGCGAGCAGATGAAGCGCGACATGGAAGCGCTGATCCATCACTTCAAGCTGTTCAGCGAGGGCTACTGCGTTCCCGTCGGCGAGACCTACCAGGCAGTCGAAGCGCCCAAGGGCGAGTTCGGCTGCTACCTGGTGTCAGACGGCGCCAACAAACCTTTCCGGGTTCACCTGCGTGCACCGGGTTTTGCGCATCTGTCCTCGATCGATGCGGTGGTGCGTGGCTACATGTTGGCGGACGTGGTGGCCATGATCGGAACTTATGATCTCGTGTTTGGTGAGGTGGATCGATGAAAGCCACTGGTAATTTCGAAAGTGCCCGCAACGCCGATCCGATGGTCGTGCTCAGCGACGAGACGCGCGCCCGTATCGACCATTGGTTGACCAAGTTTCCGGCCGACCGCAGGCGTTCGGCGGTGATCCAGGGCCTGCATGCGGCGCAGGAGCAGAATGGCGGCTGGTTGACCGACGAGCTGATCGCGGCCGTGGCCAACTACCTCGAACTGCCGCCGGTGTGGGCATATGAAGTGGCCACCTTCTACACCATGTTCGAAACCACGCCGGTCGGCCGCCACAATGTGGCGATCTGCACCAATATCAGCTGCTGGCTCAATGGCGCCGAAGACCTGGTCAAGCACGCCGAAAGGAAACTGGGCTGCAAGCTCGGTGAAACCACCGCCGATGGCCGGGTCTATCTGAAGCGCGAAGAAGAATGCGTGGCCGGCTGCAGCTGTGCGCCGGTGGTCATGGTGAACGGTCGCTACCACGAGCGCATGACCCCGGAGAAAGTCGATGAATTGCTGGACGGGCTGGAGTGAGCGACGACATGGCACATCATGAGACGACAGGTCCGGTAGGCCCGCCGCCGAAAGAGCACCAGGTGGTCTATACCACGCTGCATTTCGACAAGCCCTGGTCCTATGAGAACTATCTGAAGACCGGCGGCTACCAGGCGCTGCGCAAGATCCTCGGAGAGAAGATCGCACCGGAGCAGGTGATCGAGATGGTCAAGCAGTCGGGCCTGCGCGGGCGCGGCGGCGCGGGCTTTCCGACCGGCCTGAAGTGGAGCTTCATGCCCAAGGGCGTCATGCAGAAGTACATGCTCTGCAATTCCGACGAATCGGAGCCGGGCACCTGCAAGGATCGCGACATCCTGCGTTACAACCCGCATTCGGTGATCGAAGGCATGGCGATCGCCTGCTATGCCACCGGTACCACGGTCGGCTACAACTACATGCGCGGCGAGTTCCATCACGAGCCGTTCGAACACTTCGAAGAGGCGTTGAAGGAAGCCTATGCCAATGGCCTGCTGGGCAGGAACGTCCTGGGCAGCGGCGTCGATATCGACATCTATGCCGCGCTTGGCGCTGGCGCGTACATCTGCGGCGAAGAAACCGCGCTGATGGAATCGCTGGAGGGCAAGAAGGGACAGCCGCGCTTCAAGCCGCCGTTCCCGGCCAGTTTTGGCCTGTATGGCAAGCCCAGCACGATCAACAACACGGAAACCTATGCTTCGGTCCCCGCGATCATCCGCAATGGCCCGGAGTGGTTCCTGGGGTTGAGCAAGACCAAGAACGGTGGCCCGAAGATCTTTTCGGTTTCCGGCTGCGTGCAGCGCGGCGGCAATTTCGAGGTGCCGCTGGGCACCACGTTCGATGAGCTGCTGGAGATGGCCGGCGGCCTGCGTCCGGGCCGCAAGCTGAAGGGCGCGATTCCCGGCGGTGTATCGATGCCGGTACTGCGTGCCGGGGAACTGGCGGGCTTGCAGATGGATTACGACACGCTGCGCAATCTGGGCACCGGCCTGGGTTCGGGCGCGATCGTCGTGCTGGACGACAGCGTGTGCTGCGTCAAGTTCACCTGCCGCATTTCGCAGTTCTTCCACAAGGAATCCTGCGGACAGTGCACGCCCTGCCGCGAAGGCACGGGCTGGATGCATCGGATCCTGGAGCGCATCGTCGCCGGCAAGGGCACGATGGCGGATCTGCACCAGTTGCGCATCGTGGCTGGCCAGATCGAAGGCCATACCATTTGCGCCTTCGGTGAAGCGGCCGCCTGGCCGGTGCAGGGTTTCCTCCGCCAGTTCTGGGACGAATTCGAGTATTACGTGAGGAACGGCCGTTCCATGGTTGACGCGAAACTGGAGAAAGCGGCATGAGCGCGCAGCCAGTGAATCCCAATATTCCACCGGATCATGTTGGCATCGAAATCGACGGCAGGCCGTTGGTGGTGCCGAAAGGCACGATGATCGTGCAGGCTGCCGACAGGGCCGGCATCCCGGTTCCGCGTTTCTGCTATCACGAGAAGCTGTCGATCGCGGCGAACTGCCGCATGTGCCTGGTCGAGGTGGAGAAGTCGCCGAAGACGGTGCCGGCCTGCGCTACGCCGGTCAACGACGGCATGAAGGTGTTCACCCGCAGCGAGAAGGCGTTGAAATCGCAGCGTGGCGTGATGGAATTCCTGCTGATCAACCATCCGCTGGATTGCCCGGTCTGCGATCAGGGCGGCGAATGCGAACTGCAGGACACCTCGCTGGGTTATGGCCGCGCCTACAGCCGCTTCGTCGAACAGAAGCGCGTCGTGCCCGACGAGGATATCGGCCCGCTGGTGGCCACCGAGATGACGCGCTGCATCCAGTGCACGCGCTGCATCCGCTTCACCGCCGAGATTGCCGGCACCTGCGAACTGGGCGGCATGTATCGCGGCGAGAACCTGCAGATCGGCACTTACGACGGCAAGCCGCTGACGACCGAACTTTCGGGCAATGTCGTCGATGTCTGCCCCGTGGGCGCGCTGACCAACCGGGTATTCCGGTTCAGGGCGCGTCCCTGGGAACTGATCGCGCGCGAGTCGCTGGGCTATCACGACCCGATGGGTTCCAACCTCTATCTGCACATGCATCGCAACCAGGTCGTGCGCGTGGTACCGCGTGACAACGAAGCGGTCAACGAATGCTGGCTGTCCGATCGTGACCGCTATTCGCATCAGGGCCTGTATTCCGATGACCGCGCGTTGCAGCCGCTGAAGAAGGTCGGCGATACCTGGCAGGAAGTCTCCTGGAACGAAGCCCTGGCTTCGGCGGTCGGGATACTGCGGCAGCATCGCGGCGACGATCTCGGCGTGCTGGTGCATCCGGCCACCTCCAATGAAGAAGGCATCCTGCTGGCCAAGCTCGCCGAGGGACTGGGCACGGGCAATCTGGATCACCGCATCCAGAACCGCGACTTTTCCGATGGCGCCGTTGCCGAACCCTTCGCATTGCCGCTTGCCGATATCGAGCAGGCCGATGTGGTCGTATTGGTCGGTGCGCAACTGCGTCATGAGCTGCCGTTGCTGCACGCGCGCCTGCGCAAGGCGCAGCGCAAGCACAACACGCGGATTCATGTGCTCAACCCGGTCGATTTCGATTTCACTTTCGAACTCGCTGGCAAGCACATCGTGCCGCCGTCCAGATTCGCGGAAGTGCTGGCCTCGGCCGGATTGCGCGATGCGTTGAAGGGAGCGGTGCGGCCGGTCGTGATCGTGGGCGGCATTGCCGAGAACCATCCGCAGGCGGCTTCCATCCGCGCGGCAGTACGGGATTTCGCCGCCGCCGCCAACGCGGCGCTATGCCGTATTCCGCAAGGCGCCAACGCCGTTGGCCTGGCCCGCAGCGGAGTATTGCCGCGGGTACGCGATGTGGCGGGCATGCTGCGCGAGCGCAGGGCGGCCTACGTGCTTTATGGCATCGAACCAAGCCTGGATTTCGCCGATACCGCCGGCGCGCTGAAGGCGCTGAAGACGGCCAGAGTGGTGGCTTTCAGCCATTACGCCTGTGCTTCCACCCGTGATGTGGCGGATGTGATCCTGCCCATCGGCGCGTTGCCTGAAATCGAAGCGACTCTGACCAATCTCGATGGACGGGATCAGTCCGCACGTGCCGGCGGCACACTGCCGGGATCGGTTCGGGATGGCTGGCGCGTACTGCGCGCGCTGGGCGGCGAACTCGAACTGCCCGAGTTCGAATTCAACGATTTGTCCGCTGTACGGGCGATGCTGAAGAATGTTTCCAGGGTCGAACCGAGCAAGGGCGCTGCGCCGGCCGCATCCGGCGAGGGGCTGGAACTGGCGGTTGCGCCGGGCATCTATCGGACCGATGCGATCGTGCGTCGCGCCGCCGCGTTGCAGGCGCATCCGTTGAACCGGGCACCGGGTATCGTGATGAATCCCGAGGACGCGGCCGCTGCGGGTATCGAAGCCGGCAAGATGGTCAAGGTTTCTTCCGGCGCCGGCGTGGCGACATTGCCGGTCCGGCTGGATACGCGCATCGCCCGCAACGTGGTCTGGGTCGAAAGTGGCCATGGCGCGACATCTCCGCTGGGCGGGGGCTGGGTCAAGGTGGTGAACGCATGAACGAACTCCTGCTTTCGGCGATAGCGCCTGTACGCGGCTGGTTCCTCGGCCTGGGCGATTGGGGCATCGCGCTCTGGTTGCTGCTGCTGATCGTGCTGATCCTGTTGCCGGTGATCATCGCGGTGGCGTTCTTCACATTGTGGGAACGCAAACTGCTGGGCTGGATGCACGTCCGTCACGGGCCGCTGTATGTCGGCATGGGCATCTTCCAGCCGTTCGCCGACACCTTCAAGCTGCTGATGAAGGAAATCTTCATCCCCGCGAATGCGCACAAGGTGCTGTATCTGGTCGCACCGGTGGTCGTGGTGCTCGCCGCGTTCTCGGCTTGGGCGGTGATTCCGTTCGATTACAGGATCGTGCTGTCCGATGCCAATGCCGGCGTGCTTTATCTGCTCGCGATGACCTCGCTCGGCATCTACGGCATCATCATCGCCGGTTGGGCCTCGAACTCGAAGTACGCCTTGCTGGGTTCCATGCGTTCGGCGGCACAGATTATCAGCTACGAAATCGCCATGGGTTTCGCACTGGTGGGCGTGATGATCGCGGCCGGCAGTCTGAACATAACCGGGATCGTGATGGCGCAGGCCGGCAGCAAGGGATTGTTCGACTGGTTTTGGCTGCCGTTGTTGCCGTTGTTCGGCGTCTACTGGGTATCGGGCGTGGCCGAAACCAACCGTTCTCCGTTCGATGTGGTCGAAGGCGAGTCGGAAATCGTGGCCGGACACATGGTCGAATACCCGGGTGCGCTGTTCGCGATGTTCTTCCTCGGCGAATACGCGAACATGCTGCTGATCAGCTTCCTGATTTCGCTGTTCTTCCTGGGCGGCTGGCTGAGCCCGTTGCAGGGATTGATCGCCACCGACATCTCGCCGTGGATCAACTGGATCTGGAGTGGCGGCTGGCCGTGGCTGTTCCTCAAGGTGTTCTTCTTCGCCAGCTCGTTCATCTGGTTCCGTGCCAGCTGGCCGCGCTATCGCTATGACCAGATCATGCGGCTGGGCTGGAAGATCTTCATTCCGTTGACCATTGCCTGGATTGCCGTCACCGCGTTGATGGCTTTCTACGGCGTATTCGACAAGGGCGTTTGATGATGAATAAAGTCGTTCATTACTTCAAAAGCCTGCTGCTGATCGAGATGATACAGGGCTTGGGCGTGACGTTCCGGTATCTGTTCCGTCCGAAGTACACGCTGATGTACCCGATGGAGAAGTTCCCGCAATCGCCGCGTTTCCGTGGTCTGCACGCGCTGCGCCGTTACCCCAACGGCGAAGAGCGCTGCATCGCCTGCAAGTTGTGCGAGGCGGTGTGTCCGGCGCTGGCCATCACCATCGACTCGGGACCGCGCGCTTCCGACGGCACGCGCCGCACGACCCGTTACGAGATCGATCTGTTCAAGTGCATCTTCTGCGGCTTTTGCGAAGAGAGCTGCCCGGTGGATTCGATCGTAGAGACGCACGTGCTCGAATATCACTTCGAGAAGCGTGGCGAAAATATCATCACTAAGCCGCAGTTGCTGGCCATCGGTGATCGGCTCGAAGCCGAAATCGCCGCGCGCCGCGCTGCCGATGCTCCTTACCGGTGAGGTTGCGATGGACTGGCCATTGATCGCATTTTATGCATTCGCCGTCGTTGCGGTGATTTCCGCAGGCGCCGTGATCAGCATCCGCAATCCCGTCAATGCGGTGTTGTGCCTGATCCTGACCTTTTTCTCGGTGGCCTGCATCTGGCTGCTGGTCGGGGCCGAGTTCCTCGGACTGGCGCTGGTGCTGGTCTATGTCGGCGCGGTGATGGTGCTGTTCCTGTTCGTGGTGATGATGCTGGACATCGATGTCGCCAAGGTCCGCGAGGGGTGGGTGCGATACCTGCCGGTGGGTCTGGTCGTGGCCGTGGCGATGCTGGTGCAGATCCTGATCCTGATCGGTGTGCGCTCGCGGATGGCATCGCCATTCCCGGCCAACCAGGCACTGGAAGCGGCCAATACCTCCAACACCAAGTGGCTGGCGCATGAGCTGTTCACCCAGTATCTGCTGTCGTTCGAGTTCGCGGCAGTGATCCTGACCGTGGCGGTGATCGCGGCGGTGATGCTGACGCTGCGCAAGCGCGAAGGCATACAGGCGCAGAAGCCGGGCGATCAGGTCCGCGTCAAGGCATCGGAGCGCCTGCGGATGGTGTCGATGCCGGCCGAGCGGGCCGTGCGCTTCGACGCCACCAAGAAGCCGGAAGGAGAGGGCCAATGAGTCTCATGCACTGGCCCGTCTTGTCCATGACGGTTCTGGTTCCCCTGGCACTGATGCTTCCGGTCGTTCCGCTGGCGGCGAAGACCTCGGACAAAGACTCGAAGCCGGGCCGTCAGACGTATGTCGCGGCGGAGCCGAACACGCAGGGGAGTGAACAATGATTACATTGGGTCATATGCTCGCGCTCGGCGCGGTGCTGTTCTGCATCAGCCTGGCCGGTATCTTCCTCAACCGGAAGAACGTCATCGTGTTGCTGATGTCGATCGAGCTGATGCTGTTGTCGGTCAACATCAACTTCATCGCATTCTCGCGTCAGCTGGGCGATCCCGCCGGACAGCTGTTCGTGTTCTTCATCCTGACGGTGGCGGCCGCTGAGGCCGCGATCGGTCTGGCAATTCTGGTTGCCCTGTTCCGCACGCGCCGCACGATCAACGTCGGCGAAGTGGATTCATTGAAGGGCTAAGGCACGGACTGACGGCATGGAACTGACACTCTCCAAATACATACTGCTGGCGATCGCGCTGGCTCCACTGCTGGGTAGCATCGTCGCGGGCCTGTTGGGGCGTCCGATCGGCCGCAAGGGCGCGCAGTACGTCACCATCCTGGGCGTCGCGGTCAGCTGCGGGCTGTCGTGCTGGGTGCTGTATCAACTGGTGGTCCAGGGCTACGCGCCGTTCAACCAGAACGTCTACACCTTCTTCGAAGTGGGGCAGGTGTCGGCCAATGTCGGTTTCATGGTCGACAAGCTGACCGCGATGATGATGGTGGTCGTCGCTTTCGTCTCGCTGCTGGTGCATATCTACACCATCGGCTACATGGCCGACGATCCAGGCTATCAGCGCTTCTTCAGCTACATCTCGCTGTTCACCTTCTCGATGCTGATGCTGGTGATGAGCAACAACTTCCTGCAGCTGTTCTTCGGCTGGGAAGCGGTGGGTCTGGTTTCGTACTTGCTGATCGGCTTCTGGTTCAAGAAACCGTCCGCGATCTTCGCCAACATGAAAGCGTTCATGGTCAACCGCGTCGGCGACTTCGGCTTCCTGCTCGGCATCGCGGCCGTGGTCTGGTTCTTCGGTACGCTGGATTACGCGACGGTCTTCTCCAAGGCGTTTCTGCTGCCGGATATCCAGATGACGGTTCTGAACGTCGGCGGCCACGAAGTGACCTGGAGCGTGGCGACCGTCATCTGCATCTGCCTGTTCATCGGCGCGATGGGCAAGTCGGCGCAGGTACCGCTGCATGTGTGGCTGCCCGACTCGATGGAAGGCCCGACTCCGATCTCGGCGCTGATCCATGCGGCGACGATGGTGACGGCGGGCATCTTCATGGTGGCGAGAATGTCGCCGCTGTTCGAACTGTCCGAGGCCGCATTGCAGTTCGTGCTGTTCATCGGCGCGACGACGGCCTTTTTCACCGGCCTGATCGGCATCGTCCAGAACGACATCAAGCGCGTGGTGGCATATTCGACCCTCTCGCAGCTGGGTTACATGACGGTCGCGCTGGGCGTCTCGGCCTATTCGGCGGCAGTGTTCCATCTGATGACGCATGCCTTCTTCAAAGCGCTGCTGTTCCTGGCGGCGGGCTCGGTCATCATCGGCATGCACCACGAGCAGGACATGCGCAGGATGGGCGGTCTGCGCAAGTACATGCCGATCACCTACATTACCTGTCTGATCGGCACGCTGGCCCTGGTCGGTACTCCGTTCTTCTCGGGCTTCTATTCCAAGGACTCGATCATCGAGGCGGCGCAGCATCATGCCACCCACTCGTCGAGCTGGATTGCGACCTATGGCTATTGGGCGGTTCTGGGCGGCGTGGTCATCACCAGTTTCTACAGCTTCCGTTTGCTGTTCATGACTTTCCACGGCAAGGAGCGTTTCCGCGGGCAGGCCCATGACGATCACGGCCACGATGGTCATGGCCATCATGGCGCGCACGAGCCGCATGAATCTCCGTGGGTGGTGACGCTGCCGCTGATCCTGCTGGCGATTCCGTCGATCGCGATCGGCTTCTTCACCATCGGTCCGCTGTTGTTCGGTGTTGATTGGCATGGACACAGCGATGTGGTCACCGTTCCCGGGCAGGCCATGACCTTCTTCACCGGCGCGATCGATTTTGCCGATCCGGCGCGCGATACCGTCGCCGCTCTGAAGGAAACGTTCCATGGCTCCGTGGCATTTGCCCTGCACGGACTCGAGGCATGGCCGTTCTGGCTGACGGTGATCGGATTCGTGCTGGCATTGTGGCTGTACCTGTTGCAGCCGGCGATGGCGGGCACGATGCGCAAGGCGTTCAAACCGGTCGTGCGGATCCTCGAAGAGAAATACGGTTTCGACAAGCTGTGGATCAATGGCCTGGCGGGCGGCGGATTGCTGCTGGGCAGGATCGCGCGGTTTATCGATAGCAAATTGATTGATGGGGTAGTGGTCAACGGAAGTGCGCGGGTGGTCGGTTTCGCGGCAAGCTTGTTGCGGCGGACCCAGTCGGGCTATGTCTACCACTACGCCTTCGCGATGATCGTCGGGTTGATCGCCCTGATGGCGGTCTTGATGATCTATTGGCACTGACCTGAACGGTGGATACGACGTGGCGAACTGGCCTTTGCTAAGCATTCTTATCTGGCTGCCGATCCTGGGCGGCGCAGTGGTTCTTCTGTTCGGCAAGCAACGCGCCGAGGCCTCGCGCTGGGCGGCGCTGGTGGTGTCGCTGCTGACCCTGGCGTTCAGCATCCCGCTGTTGACGGGACTCGATCACGGCGATGGCGGTATGCACTTCAAGGAAGCGCATGCCTGGATATCGACCTGGAACATCAACTATGCGCTGGGCGCCGACGGCATTTCGGTCGCGTTGATCGTGCTGACCACGATCACCACCGTACTGGCGCTGGTCGGCGCATGGCGTTCGGTCGACAAGCGCGTCAATCAGTACATGGCTTCGTTCCTGTTCCTCGAAGGCATGATGATCGGCGTGTTCGCGGCCACCGATGCGATTCTGTTCTATGTCTTCTTCGAGGTGATGCTGGTGCCGATGTTCCTCATCATCGGTATCTGGGGCGGCCCGCGCCGTATCTATGCGGCGATCAAGTTCTTCCTGTACACCTTCCTCGGCTCGGTGCTGATGCTTGTCGGCTTGATCTATCTGTACATGAAGAGCGGCAGCTTCGCGCTCGGCGACCTGTATCAGCTCAAGCTCAGCGCCACCGAGCAGACCTGGCTGTTCTTCGCCTTCTTCATCGCCTTCGCGGTGAAGGTGCCGATGTTCCCGGTGCATACCTGGCTGCCGGATGCGCACGTCGAGGCACCGACCGCGGGTTCGGTGATCCTGGCCGCGGTGATGCTGAAGATCGGCGGCTACGGCTTCATCCGCTTCAGTCTGCCGATCGTTCCGGACGCTGGCGCCGAATGGGCCTGGCTGGTGATCGCGCTGTCGCTGGTGGCGGTGATCTATGTCGGCCTGGTCGCGCTGGTGCAGGATGACATGAAGAAGCTGATCGCGTATTCGTCGATCGCGCACATGGGCTTCGTCACGCTCGGCATTTTCGTCGTGTTCGCGCTGGTCCGGAACGGCAGCTTCCCGATCAGCATCGTGGCCGGGGGCATGACTTCGCCACCGCAGCAAGGCATCGGCACCGATGCCGCCATTCTCGGATTGCAGGGCGCGATGGTGCAGATGATCTCGCATGGTTTCGTATCCGGCGCGATGTTCTCCTGCGTCGGTATCCTGTACGACCGCATGCATACGCGCCGGATCGGCGACTACGGCGGCGTGGTCAATGTCATGCCGTGGTTCGCCACTTTCGCGATGCTGTTCTACATGGCCAATGCCGGTCTGCCGGGTACCAGCGGATTCGTCGGCGAATTCATGGTGATCCTGGCCAGCTTCCAGGAACACCCGCTGGTGGCCCTGGGCGCCGCCACGACCCTGGTCATCGGCGCGGCATATACGCTGTGGCTGTACAAGCGCATCTTCTTCGGTGAAGTGGCCAATCCGCAGGTCGCCGCGCTGAAGGACATCAATGGCCGTGAAATGTTCGTACTGCTGGTGTTCGCCGCAGGTGTGCTGCTGATCGGCCTGTGGCCCAAGCCGCTGACCGACCTGATGGAACCGTCGATTGTGGAATTGGCGGGCCTGCTGACCCAGAGCAAACTGTAGTAAGGAAGATGATGATGACTTTGCCTGTCATGCCCGCCTCCGCCGATGTGCTTCCGCTGTTGCCAGAGCTGGTGCTGGTCGGTGGCGCCTTCGCCTTGCTCATGCTGGATCTGTTCGTCAGTGATCGCCATCGGATCGTGACGCATCTGCTGTCGCTGATCGTGTTGGTGGTGGTGCTCGGAATGCTGCTGACCGGAACGGGACACGGCGGCGATGCGCCGATCATGGTCTTCAACGGCATGTTCGTGCGCGATACCGCCGCGGACGTGATGAAGCTGGCGATCGTGTCGCTGAGCCTGATCACACTGATCTACGGCTGGAGCTATTGGCGCGAGCGCAACCTCTACAAGGGCGAGGTGCCGGTACTGATACTGTTCGCTACTGCCGGCATGATGATGCTGGTATCCGCCGGCAATCTGGTCATGGTGTACCTGGGCCTGGAACTGCTGGCGCTGAGTTCCTATGCGCTGGTCGCGGTGGATCGTGACAACGGCCGCGCCACCGAGGCGGCGATGAAGTACATCGTGCTGGGTTCGCTGGCATCGGGCCTGCTGCTGTACGGCATGTCCCTCATCTACGGCGCCACCGGCACACTGGATCTGCAGGGCATTCACGCGGCAGTGGAAGGCTCCACCGAACGCACGCTGCTGTTGACCGGTACCGTCTTCATGATCGCGGGCGTCGCCTTCAAGCTGGGCGCCGCGCCTTTCCATATGTGGTTGCCTGATGTCTATCAGGGATCCACTGCTCCGATCGCATTGTTCATCAGTTCGGCGCCGAAGCTGGCGGCTTTCGGCATGGCATGGCGTTTGCTCGACAACGGAATGGGGCCTCTGGAGGATCACTGGCGCTGGCTGCTGGTCGGACTGGCGGTGGTTTCGCTGGTCGTGGGCAACCTGATGGCGCTGATGCAGAGCAATCTCAAGCGCATGCTCGCGTATTCGACCGTTTCCCATATCGGCTTCCTGCTGATGGGACTTTCCGGCGGCGACGGCGCGGGTTATTCGGCGGCGTTGTTCTATGCCATCAGCTATGCGTTGATGTCGGCCGCGGCGTTCGGCGTGATCATCGCTCTGTCGCGCCAGGGCGTGGAAGTGGAAACCCTTGACGATCTCAGGGGACTCAATCTGCGCAGCCCCTGGATGGCGGGACTCATGCTGTGCGTGATGGCTTCGTTGGCGGGTATTCCCCCATTCCTCGGTTTCTGGACAAAGCTGACCGTGTTGAGCGTGGCCATCAACGGCGGTCTGCTGTGGTTCGCGATCCTGGGCGTGATTTGTGCCGTGATCGGCGCTTTCTACTACCTGCGCGTCATCAAGGTGATGTATTTCGACGAACCGACCGGCCCGACGCTGTTCCGCAACGGCGATCGTCTGTTCGGCGTGGTATTGAGCGTCAATGCGTTCGGTCTGCTGATTCTGGGCCTGGCCTGGAATCCGATCATGTTCTGGTGCCGGCAGGCATTCGGCGGATAAGCGTTCGCGAAGCACGTTTCGGAAAATGACGGCTTTCGGGTCGTCATTTTTGTTTTGCCGGTGCGTTCGACGATGACCGCGGAGGGTGGCGCCATCCGGATGATCGGAATGAAGTGCGACCCGCCTCCAGGCCTGCCTGCGAAATGATTGCCGCGATGGAGGCCTGCTTGAATCTATCGATGCGATAACCGATTCTGATTCTGACCAGCCGCGCGGCTCATTTGCATTCGTGCAGGGCGATGCCATGTCAGAGAGCCCGCGCCGTTGGAATCAGGCATGTTGCAGTCGTGATGCAAGGATGGCTTGCAATAAGGCGGCCTGTTGGTCATAATTGGAAACTTGCTGCGGGGTGGAGCAGTCTGGCAGCTCGTCGGGCTCATAACCCGAAGGTCGTAGGTTCAAATCCTACCCCCGCTACCAAAGCTTTGACCGGGAATGTTTTCCAGTTCCAGGATTTCCGGTTGCGAGCTCGGGCTTGCGAAAACGGTCCATTGTTTTCGCACCGATCCAGCAATATCGGACAAGGGGCCCAATGCGGCCCCTTGTCTTTTTTGTTCCAGGCAAAGCTTTCCCCGCGCGGGGTTCCGCGCCAACGGCGACAGGATCGAGCAGACGGTGAACGACAAGGCAAATGAAATTGCCGAATTGCTGGCACCTACCGTTCAGGCGGTGGGGCTGGATCTGCTGGGCATCGAATATCTGCCCGGAGCCAGTGGTGCGTTGCTGCGTCTGTACATCGATGTGCCGGAAGCGGAGCGCGGAGAACGTGCGGTTTCGATCGAGGACTGCGAGACGGTGAGCCACGAGGTGTCCGCGCAACTGGACGTGGCCGATCCGATCACCGGGCATTACACGCTGGAAGTGTCCTCGCCGGGAGTGGATCGTCCGCTGTTCACGCTGGCTCAGTTTTCCGCCTTCATTGGTTTCCAGGTCAGGGTGACCTTGCAACTGCCTCGGGAAGGACGCCGCCGCTTCCAGGGCGTGATCCTTCGCGTGGAGAAGGCGGCGATCGTGCTGCGCGCGGATGGGCAGGACGTGGAATTGGCGTTCGACAACATAGAAAAGGCCCGGCTGGTTCCTGATTGGGAAGCGCTGGGCATGGCACCCAAACCCAAACCCGGTTCGAAAGCGGCGGGTTCGGGGAAACACTGACAATTACTTTCCAACAAGTCGGCGGCCAATGAGCCGCACGCAGAGTGATGAGAGATGAGTAAGGAACTTCTGCTGGTCGTAGACGCTGTAGCCAACGAAAAGGGTGTGCCGCACGAGGTGATTTTCGAGGCGATCGAGGCTGCGTTGGCTTCCGCGGCCAAAAAGCGTTATGCCAACGAAGATGTTTCGGTGCGTGTCACGATCGATTCCAAGGACGGCAGCTACGAGACCTTCCGTCGTTGGGAGGTGGTTGCCGACGATGTAGTGATGGAGTCGCCCGATCGGCAGATCCGTCTGATGGACGCCGTGGACGAAGCCGATGGCGTCGAAGTCGGCGACTATATCGAAGAGCAGATCGAAAATCCCGAGTTCGGACGTATCGCTGCCCAGGCTGCGAAGCAGGTCATCGTGCAACGCGTTCGCGAGGCCGAGCGCCAGCAGGTCGTCGATACGTGGAAGGATCGCGTCGGCGAGCTGATCACCGGCGTGGTCAAGCGTGTGGAGCGCGGCAACGTCTATGTCGACTTGGGCGGAAACGCCGAGGCGTTCATCCCCAAGGACAAGGGCATTCCGCGCGACGTGTTGCGTGCCGGAGACCGCGTGCGCGGCTATTTGGCCGAGGTGCGGAACGAACCGCGCGGTCCGCAGTTGTTCATCAGCCGGGCCGCCCCCGAATTCATGATTGAGCTGTTCAAGCTCGAAGTACCCGAAGTCGGCCAGGGGCTGGTCGAAATCAAGGCCTGTGCCCGCGATCCGGGCGATCGCGCCAAGATCGCCGTATTGGCGCATGACAGCCGCACCGACCCCATCGGCGCCTGCATCGGCATGCGCGGATCGCGCGTGCAGGCTGTGTCCAACGAGCTCAACGGCGAGCGCGTCGATATCGTTCTCTGGAACGAGAATCCGGCGCAGTTCGTCATCAACGCGATGGCGCCGGCCGAGGTCCAGTCGATCATCGTCGATGAGGAAAAGCATTCGATGGATCTGGCGGTCGCCGAGGACCGGCTGGCGCAGGCGATCGGCAAGGGCGGACAGAACGTGCGCCTGGCAAGCCGCCTGACCGGTTGGCAGCTCAACGTCATGACCGCCGATCAGGTCCAGGCCAAGAGCGAGGCCGAGCAGGCCGCGGCGCGGCGTCTGTTCATGGAAAAGCTGGAAGTCGACGAGGAAATCTCCGCGATCCTGGTGGCCGAAGGCTTCAATACGGTCGAGGAAATTGCCTATGTGCCGGTCGGCGAGCTGTTGGCGATCGAGGGTTTCGACGAGGATATCGTCGAGGAGCTGCGTGCCCGCGCCCGCGACGCGCTGCTCAACGAAGCACTGGCCGTGGAGGAAGGCGTCGGCGATGATGCGCCGTCGGAAGACCTGCTGGCGCTGCCGGGCATGGATGAGGAGCTCGCCAACACCTTGGCGCGGCGCGGCATCCATACCAGCGAGGATCTGGCCGAGCTGGCCGCGGATGAAATTCTGGATGTAGACGGTGTGGACGAGGAGCGCGCCGCGGCGCTGATCCTGGCGGCCCGCGCCGAGGAGATCGCCAGACTGGAGCGTGGCGAGTAATCCCAGCTTTCCGTCGCGATCGCGAGGAAAGCCGGTACCGGGATGTACCGAGTTGGAACGTACCGTGTTTTGAACCGGCCCCGGATGTTCCGGGGATTTGCACCGAGGTCACAGGATCCGAATGTCGCAGCAAACTACCATTCGCAAGCTCGCAGAACTGGTCAATACGCCGGTCGATAAGCTGTTGGAACAACTGGCCGAGGCCGGAATGACCTTTGCCGGTCCGGATCAGCCGGTGACCAGCACGGAGAAGATGAAGCTGCTCGGCTTTCTGCGCCGTACCCACGGCAAGACGGAACCGGCCAGCGCCGAGCTTGGCGTGCCGAAAAAGATCACCCTGAAGCGGCGCAAGACCGAGGAACTGACCATTGGCGGCGGGCGTAGCAAGACCACCGTGAATGTCGAAGTCCGGCAGAAGCGCACCTACGTGAAAGCCGCCGCCGTGGCCACCGAGGCCCCGGTGATTGACGACGAGCGCGCGGAGGCATTGCGCAAGCTGGAAGAGTCGCGCCAGCGCAACTTGGCCGAGCAGCAGAAGCTGGCCGAGGAAGACCGGGTTCGCGCCGAAGAGCAGGAACTCAAGCGCCGCAAGGAAGAGGCGGAAGCGGAGCGCCAGCGCCTGATCGCCGAGGAAGAGGAGCGTCGCGTTGCAACCGCTGCGGCCGAAAAGGATCTCTCCGACGACGATGAGTCTGCGGTCAAGGTCGGGCGCGGCGCCGCCAACAAGCCGGCGCGCAACGAAGAAGGCCGCGCGCACGGCAAGGGCAAGGGGCGCAGTTCCATGCCCCCGGGACGCGATCGTGAAGACAGTGACGGCGGGCGTTTCGGCGGCCAGTTGCATTTGACCACGGCCGATCGCGCACGCCGCTCCAACAGCCGTGCCAAGCCGGTCAAGTCGCGCCGTATCGACAACCGGGCCGCAGGCGGCTCTGGCGGATTCGAGCGTCCTACCGCGCCGGTGGTGCGCGAGGTCGCCATCGGCGACAGCATCACCGTGGCCGATCTGGCCCAGAAGCTGGCGATGAAGGGCGGCGATGTGGTCAAGGCTCTGTTCAAGATGGGGGTGATGGCGACCATCACCCAGAGCATCGATCACGACACGGCGGTATTGGTCACCGAGGAACTGGGCCACAAGGCGGTACGTGCCGATCATGACGATGCCGAGACCGAGTTGCTGGCCTATGTCGACGAGGCGGGCGGCGAGAAAGTGCCGCGTCCTCCGGTGGTGACGATCATGGGCCATGTCGATCACGGCAAGACTTCGCTGCTGGACTACATCCGGCGTACCCGCGTAGCCAAGGGCGAAGTCGGCGGCATCACCCAGCATATCGGTGCCTATCACGTCGAAACACCGAAGGGCGTGGTCAGCTTCCTGGATACGCCGGGCCATGCGGCGTTCACTTCCATGCGCGCGCGCGGCGCGCAGCTGACCGATATCGTGGTTCTGGTGGTGGCCGCCGATGACGGCGTCATGCCGCAGACCAAGGAAGCGGTCCAGCACGCCAAGGCGGGCGGGGTTCCGCTGATCGTGGCGATCAACAAGATCGACAAGGCCAGCGCCGATCCGGGCAGGGTGAAGAACGAACTGCTGGCCGAGGATGTGGTCGCCGAGGATTTCGGCGGCGACACGCAGATGGTCGAAATCTCGGCCAAGACCGGACAGGGTATCGACGATCTGCTGGACGCGATCCTGCTGCAGGCCGAAGTGCTGGAACTGAGGGCGGTGCGCGACGGCAACGCCAGTGGCGTGGTGATCGAATCCGCGCTGGACAAGGGCCGTGGTCCGGTGGCGACGGTGCTGGTACAGCAGGGCACGCTGAAAAAGGGCGACTACCTGGTCTGCGGCATCCAGTACGGCCGCGTGCGCGCGTTGTTCGATGAAACGGGCGCGCAGCCGGAAAGCGCGGGTCCGTCGATTCCGATGCAGGTATTGGGCCTGTCGGGCGTACCCGATGCCGGCGACGACTTCGTCGTGGTCAAGGACGAACGTCTGGCCAAGGATGTTGCCCAGCAGCGCGAGACCAAACAGCGCGAGTCGCGTCTGGTCAAGCAGGGCGGCAGCCGGATGGAAGACATCATGGCGCAGATGGGCAGCGGCGAGCAGTTGGCGCTGAACCTGGTTGTGAAGGCGGATGTGCAAGGTTCCGTGGAAGCGTTGCGGCAGGCCCTTACCGCCCTGTCCAATGACCAGATCCGCATCAACGTGCTCAGTTCCGGCGTCGGCGGCATCACCGAGTCCGATGCCAATGTGGCGATGACGGCCAAGGCCACGCTGATCGGCTTCAACGTGCGCGCCGATGCCAGCGCCCGCAAGATCATCGAAGCCAACCATCTGGATCTGCGTTATTTCTCGATCATCTACGACGTGATCGATCAGGTGAAGCAGGTGGCGTCCGGATTGCTGGGCGTGGAAATCCGCGAAGAGATCATCGGTACGGCCGAGGTTCGCGATGTCTTCCGCAGCTCCAAGTTCGGCGCCGTGGCCGGCTGCATGGTGGTGGAGGGCGTGGTCCGCCGCAACAACCCGATCCGGGTGCTGCGCGACAACACCGTCATCTTCCAGGGCGAACTGGAATCGCTGCGCCGTTTCAAGGAGAACGTGGACGAAGTGCGCAACGGCACCGAGTGCGGCATCGGCGTGAAGGAGTACAACGACATCAAGCCGGGCGACCAGATCGAGTGCTTTGAGCGCATCGAGGTCCAGCGCACGCTGTAAACAGCCGGAGCCGATGATATGAGTCAGCAGCGTTCGTTCCATCGCACCGACCGGGTATCCGCCCAGCTCCGCCGCGAGCTGGGCACACTGGTGCGGCAGGCGGTGCAGGAATACGGCATTCCTTCGGTCAGCGTCTCCGACGTGGAAGTCACCCGCGACCTGGCGCATGCCAAGGTCTACGTCATCGCGTTGCAGTCCGGACGGTCGCAGGAAGCGGTCAAAGCCCTGCGCGAGCTGTCCAAGGAGCTTCGCCATCGCCTGGCGCAGGTGGTGCGGATGCGCCATGTGCCGGAACTGAACTTTCTCTACGACGACTCGGTCGATCGCGGCGAGCGTATCGACGCGTTGCTGCGCGGCGTGGCCGCGGATACCGGCGCCGATCTCGGTGGCGATTCCGATGGCGACTCCACACCGGGGTCGTGAATGCCGGAACCAGCATGGGCATCCAGTCGGTACGCCGGATGCCGTCGCTGCCGATGGCAATGTCTCTCGGTTGCACGGGCCTGGCATGACGCAACGCGCCTCCGGTTTTCCTTCTCTGATTTTCGGCTCCCGTGGCATCGCGTAAGGGGCGCCGCCTGGATGGCATTCTGCTGCTGGACAAACCCGCCGGGTTGAGTTCCAACGCTGCGCTGCAGCGCGCACGGCGGCTGTTCGGTGCCGGGAAGGCCGGACATACCGGCAGCCTCGACCCGCTGGCGACCGGACTTCTGCCGGTCTGCTTCGGCGAGGCAACCAAAATCGCAGGCCTGCTGCTCGGTGCGAACAAGGCCTATGCAGCCGAGGTCACCTTGGGTGCCAGCACCGATACGGACGATGCCGAAGGTCAAGTCCTGTTCGCAAAGGCAGTTCCGGCGATCGATGTTGCGATGCTGGGCCGGGCCTTGCAGCCCTTTCTCGGCACGATCCGGCAGCGTGCGCCGATCTATTCGGCTCTCAAACAGGGCGGGGAACCTCTGTATGCGCGGGCGCGTCGTGGCGAGACGATCCAGGCCCCGGTCCGCGAGGTTGTGATCCATGACATCCGCATCATTGCGATCGAGGGGCGTCGCCTGCGTCTGCATGTGACCTGTGGTTCCGGAACCTATATCCGCAGTCTGGCGCGGGATCTGGGCGAAGCGCTGGGGTGCGGCGCGCATATTTCCGCATTGCGTAGACTGTGGGTGGCGCCGTTCGATACGCCACGGATGTACACGCTGGATGAACTGGAAGCCTTGCTTGCGGTTGGCGGGATGGATTCACTGGACAGTCGCCTGTTGCCTCTGGAGATCGGACTGGGCCTGTTTCCCTCGATCCGGCTCGATGCGCAGGCGGCGATGCGGTTCAGCCAGGGACAGCGATTGCAGGGCACCTGGCCCGCCGCGGCGCCGGTGGCGGTCATGGGTCCCGAGGGCAGGGCGCTGGGGTTGGGCCAGGTCGATGACAGCGGTCTGCTGTCGATCCATCGGCTGTTCAACCGGATGCCGGAACTGCCGGCTTAACCGCTTGTTTCAGAAGACCTGCGGGGCTAGAATGCACAGGCCTTTCAGGCAGTTCTCTCTTCGCCGCCAGCATCTGGCGGTTTTTGTTCACGGCGAGTCGAGCGGTGCGTCAACAGCGACGTTCCTGCTGGCTGCGCATCTCAGAGACATGACATGATCGATACACAGAAAATCATCAAGGAGCACCAGCGCGGCGCCAACGATACGGGTTCTCCCGAAGTCCAGGTCGCGTTGCTGACCGGCCGCATCGAGCAGCTGACCGAGCATTTCAAGATCCACAAAAAGGATCACCACAGCCGCCGCGGTCTGCTGCAACTGGTCAACCAGCGTCGCAGCCTGCTGGATTATCTGAAACGCAAGGATGTGGAACGCTACAAGGCATTGATCGCCAAACTCGGCCTGCGCCGCTGATTACGAATACCCGCCGCGGTGCAGTGATGTACCGCGGTGTTTTTTTGCTGGGGCATATCCTCTCTGGTCGACCAGCCGGCCAACCATGACGGCAGGGGCTGGACATGGTTCATCCGCAGAAAGCACCCTCATTCTTTAAGGTATCAACGTGGCAAAAATCACAAAAACCTTCCAGTACGGCAAACATACGGTCACGCTGGAAACCGGCGAGATCGCTCGCCAGGCCGGTGGCGCCGTCATGGTCAAGATGGACGACACCGTCGTGCTGGTCACCGCTGTTGCCGCCAAGACGGCACGCGAAGGCCAGGATTTCTTTCCGCTGACGGTGGATTATCAGGAGAAGTTCTATGCCGGCGGTCGCATCCCGGGCGGTTTCTTCAAGCGTGAGGGACGCGCAACTGAAAAAGAGACGTTGACCGCGCGCCTGATCGATCGTCCGATTCGCCCGTTGTTCCCGGAAGACTTCAAGAACGAAGTCCAGATCATCGCCACGGTCCTGTCCTCTGATCCGGAGATCGACGGCGACATTCCGGCGATGATCGGGGCTTCCGCCGCGCTGGCCTTGACCGGCGCTCCGTTCAATGGCCCGATCGGCGCCGCCAAGGTCGGCTACAAGGATGGCCAGTACATCCTCAACCCGACCGCCAGCGATCTGGCCGAATCTCAGCTGGAGCTGGTCGTCGCCGGTACCTCCAATGCGGTGTTGATGGTCGAATCCGAAGCCCAACTGCTGTCCGAGGAAGTGATGCTCGGCGCGGTGATGTTCGGTCATCGCGAATTGCAGAAGGTCATCAATACGATCAACGAGCTGAGCGTCGAAGCCGGTACCCAGAGCTGGGACTGGAAGGCGCCCGCGAAGAACGACGCCCTGATCGCCGCCGTGCGCGAGACCGTCGGCGCCAAGCTCGGCGAAGCGTTCAAGGTCCAGGACAAGCTGCAGCGTCGCGACGCCATCGCGGCGATCAAGCAGGATACCCTGGAGTCGCTGGCCGGTCGCGCCGAAGCCGAAGGCTGGGACGCGAGCGAGCTGGCCAAGGAGTTCGGCGAACTGGAATACCGCACCATGCGCGATTCCGTGCTCACGACCAAGGTCCGCATCGACGGCCGCGATCTGCATACGGTTCGCCCGATCGCCTGCAAGGTCGGCGTGCTGCCGCGTACTCATGGCTCGGCGCTGTTCACCCGCGGCGAGACCCAGGCGTTGGTCATCGCCACGCTGGGCACGGCGCGCGATGGCCAGATCATCGATGCGATCTCGGGCGAGTACAAGGAAAACTTCCTGTTCCACTACAACTTCCCGCCGTTCTCGGTCGGCGAGACCGGCCGCATGATGGGGCCGAAGCGTCGCGAAATCGGCCACGGCCGTCTCGCCAAGCGCGGTGTGCTGGCGGTGATGCCGAGCCTGGAAGCGTTTCCCTACACGATCCGCGTCGTTTCCGAGATCACCGAGTCCAACGGTTCCTCGTCGATGGCGTCGGTCTGCGGTTCCTCGCTGGCGCTGATGGATGCCGGCGTTCCGGTCAAGGCGCCGGTGGCGGGCATCGCGATGGGTCTGGTCAAGGAAGGGCAGGATTTCGTGGTGCTGTCGGACATCCTGGGTGACGAGGATCACTTGGGCGACATGGACTTCAAGGTGGCCGGTACCGCCGACGGCGTTTCCGCACTGCAGATGGACATCAAGATCGACGGCATCACCGAGGAGATCATGCGGGTGGCGCTGGAGCAGGCCAAGCATGGCCGCCTGCATATCCTGGGCGAAATGGCCAAGTCGTTGACCGCGCCGCGCGACGATCTGTCCGACTATGCGCCGCGTCTGCTGACGGTCAAGATCCATCCGGACAAGATCCGCGAGGTGATCGGCAAGGGTGGCGCCACGATCCAGGGCATCACCAAGGATACCGGTACCCAGATCGACATCCAGGACGACGGCACCATCGTCATCGCCTCGATCAACCGCGCCGCGGCCGACGAGGCCAGGAAGCGCATCGAGATGATCGTGTCCGATGTCGAGCCAGGCCGCATCTACGAAGGCAAGGTCGTCAAGATCATGGATTTCGGTGCGTTCGTCACCATCCTGCCGGGCAAGGACGGTCTGGTCCACGTCTCGCAGATTTCCAACGAGCGCGTCGAGAAGGTGTCCGACAAGCTCAAGGAAGGCGATGTGGTCAAGGTCAAGGTGCTGGAAGTGGACAAGCAGGGCCGTATCCGCTTGTCGATGAAGGCCGTGGCCGATGGCGAGGGCCTGCCGCCGGGCGAGTGATTCGCCAAGGGCGCAAGTCCGGAATCGCGGATACGAAAAAGCGGGCCTCGGCCCGCTTTTTTTGTCCAGCGTCATCTGCAATGGAAACGATCGCGCGATCGGATGCACGGACCGCATGCGCATCGACCGGGCACATCGGCATCGGCCGTAATCCGCCCGCTGCAATGCCGCAGGCGCCGTCACTTGTGCGGATTGAATCCTTCCGGCCAGCGGATATGGTTGGAGATGCTCAGTTCTTCCAGACCGTCGAAATCCAGGATGACGACCCGGTAGGTCTCGGGCAGTGCGATCAGTTTCCGGCTGCGCAACGTGCTCAGGCTGCGGCTTACGGTTTCGACGGTCATTCCCAGGTGGTCGGCGATGTCCGCGCGCGGCATCTGCAAGGTCAGGATGTTTCCCGAGTTGCCGCAGCGCGCCTGCTGGGCGGCCAGCCGTAACAGGAAATCCGCCAGCCGTTCGGTCGGATTCATACGGGCCAGCAGGACCATGTGTTCGCGAATCTCGTCCAGCTCTTCGCAGGCGCGTTCGTAGAGCACGCGTTGCAGCTGCGGCAGCCGCAGGCACAGCTCCTTCATGCCTTCGAGATTGATGCGGCAAACGCTGGTGTCGGCCAGCGCTTCGATGTCATGACGATGCTGCTGCGCCATGCTCAGACCGATGAAGTCGCCCGGCAATGCGAATCCGGTGACTTGGCGGCGTCCGTCGGGCAGCAGCCGAACCATGCGCAGGGCGCCTGCGGTGACCGAATAGACATAGCGGCGCAGATCGCCCTGTCGCGCCAGCGTGGTGCCGGCTGGCACGATATGCGTGCTGGAGATCGAATCCAGCGCCTGCATCTCCAGCGAGGACAGCACCATGCAGACCGACAGGGGCCGGGCCTGGCAGACGGCACAGTACGTGGCGCGCGGAGACTCGCCATTGGGAGGAAACAAGCCAGGATGATCGTATGGCGGCCAGGACATCGGCTCAAATTCGGAAACCTAAACCGCAACCATGATACCGGGTAAAACGCTGAACACACTCCGATGCGGCCAAGTCGTTCGTCGCCCGTTAGAATAAACGGCTCCGCCATCGCTTCCATCAACCAGGAGCCACTCGTTTGATCAGGCCACGCACTCCATCCGGCGTCCTCGAGCTGCTGCCGCGCGAGCAGATCGCCTTCCAGCGGATGCTGGACGTGATCCGGCGCAATTACGAGAGATTCGGTTTCCTGCCGATCGAAACGCCCGTATTCGAGCTGTCCGAGGTGCTGCTGACCAAATCCGGCGGCGAGACCGAACGGCAAGTCTATTTCGTGCAATCGACCGGGACCCTGGAGAAGCAGGAGGAAGGGTTGCCGGAGATGGCGCTGCACTTCGATCTGACCGTGCCGCTGGCCCGCTATGTGGCCGAGCACGAACATTCATTGAGCTTTCCGTTCCGCCGCTATCAAATGCAGCGCGTCTATCGTGGCGAACGCGCGCAGCGTGGCCGCTTCCGCGAGTTCCACCAATGCGATATCGATGTCATCGGCAAGGACACGCTGAGCATCCGTTATGACGCCGAAGTGCTGGCCGTCATCCATGCCGTCTTCGCGGAAATGGGTATCGGCGATTTCCGCATCCAGCTGAACAATCGCAAGCTCATGCGGGGATTCTTCGAAAGCCTGGATGTCACCGATAGCGAGCAGCAATCGGCGGTGTTGCGCGAAGTCGACAAGCTCGACAAGCGCGGTGGCGATGCCGTGCGCGAGACCCTGGCCGGTCCCGGATTCGGATTGGCCACGGATACGGTGCAGAAGATCCTGGATTTCGTGGCGGTCCGTTCCAGCGATCACGCGGACGCATTGGCGAGGCTGGATGCGCTGGATGGTCTGCGCGGCGCTACGGAGACATTCCGCCAGGGGCTGGCCGAGCTGCGCGAAGTGCTGGCCCTGGTGCGCGCACTGGGCGTGCCCGACAGCCATTACTGCCTGAATCTCTCGATTGCGCGCGGCCTGGACTATTACACCGGTACCGTCTACGAGACCATCCTGACCGACCATCCGCAGATCGGTTCGATCTGTTCCGGCGGTCGTTACGAAAATCTGGCCAGCCACTACACCAGGTCCAAGCTGCCGGGCGTGGGCATTTCGATCGGATTGAGCCGCCTGTATTGGCAATTGCGCGAAGCCGGACTGGTTTCCGGCGCTGACGAGAGCAGCGTGCAGGCCATGGTGGCGTTGATGGGCGACGAGCATCTGGCCGATGCCCTGGACATCGCGCGCCGCTTGCGAAGCGGCGGCATCAATACCGAAGTACAGATGGAACCGCGCAAGCTCGCCAGGCAATTCCAGTACGCATCGCGGGCCGGGATACGTTTCGTCGTACTGGCCGCGGAAGATGAACTGGCGCGTGGCGTGGTCACCGTCAAGGATCTGAGCCGGGAGCAGCAATACGAGGTCGTCCGCGAGGAACTGGCCGATACCTTGCAGGTGGAACTGGAGCAGGCGCGGGCGCTCGCGGGCCGATAGGCGGGCCGGCATTCCGCATCGTTTTTCCGGCAACGCCCTTGCTTCGGGGAACACGGTCGATCCGGTTGTCCGCGTGTTCAAAACACGTATTCAAGTAGGATAGAATCCGCGCTTCAAATTTAAGGGGAATCTGAATTGTGAAAAGATCCAAGGCCATTGCTCTGGTGATGATGAGCGCCACGCCGTTGCTGTTGACTTCCTGTAGCAGGGAAAGCACGAGCGAAGGCCTGTATACCTCGGTCGATGCCTGTGCCGCCCAGACCAACGATCGTGCCAGCTGCGAGCGCGCGTTTGCCGACGCCGGACGCCAGGCCGAGAGCAACGCGCCGCGCTATGCCACTCGCGAAGAATGTGTCGCCGCGCATGGCGAAGCCAACTGCAAGGAGAGCGGCGACTCCAGCTCCGGCCACCACCAGTCCTATTTCATTCCGATGATGACCGGTTTCATGATGGCCCGCATGATGAGCGGCAATCAGGTGGCCGGACTCAACAGCACGCCGGCGTTCCAGGACCGCAACGGCAACTGGCAGCGTCCGGCGCAGACGGGGGCGGGCCCTTATCGTGCGGGCACGAACCGTATGGTGCCGATCACCAACATGCGCGCCAATGCGGCGCCGACGGTCACCCGCGGCGGTTTCGGTTCCGGCGGCAGCTCTCGCTCCCGCGGCGGCTGATGCGCCGGGTTCCCACCGCCGAGCGTCCCGACTGGCGGGAACGCGCCGCCGAGAGCGGCTTCGTTTTCCATACCATCGATGGCGAGCCGTACTGGGACGAATCCGCGTACTACGCCTTCAGCCTGCGCGAGATCGAGGACGACATCGAGACTCCGACCGAGGAGTTGCATGCGATGGCGGTCGATCTGGTTGGCGATATCGTCAACAGCGAATGGCGGATGCGGCAGATGGACATTCCGGAACGGTACTGGGATTGGATTGCGGAAAGCTGGAAGAACCGCGACCCGCACCTGTATGGCCGCATGGATTTCGCCTATGACGGCAAGAGCGCGGCCAAGCTTTACGAGCTGAATTACGATACGCCGACTTCGTTGTTCGAGTCGGCGTTCTTCCAGTGGCAGTGGCTGGACGACATGCAGAAGCTCGGGCGCCTGCCGGTGGCGGCCGACCAGTTCAACTCGATCTACGAGTGCCTGGTCGAAGCCTTCGGCGCCATCGCCAAGTACCTGCCCAGGCCGTTCTATCTTTCCGCGGTCGCGGACTCCAACGAGGATCAGGGCACGGTCGCCTATCTGCACGATTGCGCGGTACAGGCGGGCATCCAGTGCGAGATGTTGAACATCGAGGACATCGGCATCAGCGCCGACGGGCGCTATACCGACCTCAAGGACCAGATCATCGGCACGCTGTTCAAGCTGTATCCGCTGGAAGACCTGTTCCGCGAGGATTTCGGCGAGTATCTGCCGAAGTCGGACCTGCTGTTGATCGAGCCGCCGTGGAAATCGGTGCTCAGCAACAAGGGTATTCTGCCGATCCTGTGGGAAAAGCACAGTGGACATCCCAACCTGTTGCCATCCTATTTCGATCAGGCGGTGACCGACTTGCCGCGCGGTTGGGTACGCAAGCCGCTGTATTCGCGCGAAGGCGCCAATATCCGCATGCGCCTGGATGATGGCCGCGAGGTGACATCCGACGGCCCTTACCAGGGACCGCAGATCCGCCAGGCGGCGCATCCGTTGCCGCAGTTCGACGGCAACTACACCCTGGTGGGCAGCTGGGTGGTGGCCGACCGCGCCTGCGGCATGGGCATTCGCGAGGATGTTTCGCTGATCACCAAGGACAGCGCGCGTTTCGTGCCCCATGTCATTACCGCCGAAGAGCGCAGCGGCACCTTGATGGCCTGAGCGCCGGCGTTGCATCGGCGACGCCGATGCGGGCCGGATGACCATGTTCCGCATGACTTGCCTGTTTTCCCGATGACCGGAGCCGGACGAAGACGGCTCCGGTTTTTTATTTGGTGCCGCCGGAAACGGTCGGCGTGCCCATATGGAGGTAGCGCCATGTCCGATGCCACAAGCCGATGACGGGTCGAATCGGGCGTTTCCGTGCAACTCCCCATCGTTGTCGGATGGAACAGGACTGTCGCCGGGAAGTGACGCGCAATGACCCGATACCGGGAGATGTCGGTGTGGCGTTGCGGCATTGCCGGTGAGTTCGTGGGCCAGGGGAAGGTGATCCGGCCACGCGGTTGACGTGGGTTCTTGCTTGAATTAATGTAACAGCTTGCTATTACATTATTACGATGAAACAACGCCCTTCAGCCGCCGCCAAGCGTGACAAACAGGCCGCCCTCGATGCGCTGGCGCAGGTGTTGGCCGCGCTGAAGCGGTCTGATGACGTTCGTGCCTTCCTGCAGGATCTGTGCACGCCGGCCGAACTCGAAGTGATGGCCGACCGCTGGGGAGTGGTGCCGTTGCTGCAGCAACGAGTGTCGTATCGCGAGATTCACGGCCTGACCGGCGTCAGCGTCACCACGATCGGGCGCGTCGCCCGCACCATGGAAAATGGCGCTGGCGGCTATGCCATCGCGATCGGGCGTCAGACTCGGCGCGGCGCGTCGTCCCATTAGAAGAGAACAGCCAATGAGTCCCACCAAGGCAGTCCCGGCGCGCGACCGGCTGCGCATTGCCATCCAGAAAAGCGGCCGTCTGGCCGAGCCCGCCCGCGCCCTGTTGTCGGCCTGTGGCCTGAGCTGGCGCGAGAGCCGCGACAAGTTGTTCTGCTATGGCGAATCGCTGCCGGTCGATCTGCTGCTGGTCCGCGACGACGACATTCCCGGCCTGATCGCCGATGGCGTTTGCGATTTCGGCATCGTCGGCCGCAACGAGCTGGAGGAACAGGCCGCGGAGCGGCAGCGCAATGGCGTTCCGGAAGCATACCGGGCCGTGCGCAATCTGGGTTTTGGCGGTTGCCGGTTGATGCTGGCCATTCCGGAAGATTGGGAGTGGCGCGGGGCGGAGCAATTGCAAGGCTTGCGCATCGCCACCAGCTATCCGGCGATCCTGGCGAACTGGCTGGACGCCCTGGGCGTCGATGCACGGGTGGTCGAACTGTCGGGTTCGGTGGAGATCGCTCCCAAGCTCGGAACCGCCGACCTGATCTGCGACCTGGTATCCAGCGGCGCGACGCTGGCGGCCAATTCCTTGAAACCGGTCGAAACGCTTCTGCAGAGCGAAGCGGTTCTGGCCGGGTCGACGCGCGCGCCGGACGATGCGCGTGCCGGGCTGGCGGCCATGCTGCTGCGGCGCCTGGACGGCGTGATGAAGCTGAAGGATCGCAAATTGCTGATGTTCCGCGCCGAACGCAGGAACGTACCGGAACTGGAACGTCTGCTGCCGGATGCCGATCCGCTGACCCATTTGCCGGACGGAGGCGATTCGATCGCGTTGCAGACCATGTGCCATGGCGCGATCACCTGGCAGCGGCTGGAAGAGCTGGAGCGCGCCGGCGCACGGGAACTGATGGTATTGGCGGTGGAGCGGGCCTTGGCATGAACCGATTGACTTGGAACCCACTGAACGAAGCACAGCGCGAGGTGGCGCTGACCCGACCGGTACAGACGGTCGCGGCGAAGACGCGCGCAGCCGTCGCCGCTTTGCTCGATGCTGTTCGCCAGCGTGGCGATGCCGCGCTGAGGGAAATCACCGCGCGTTTCGATGGCGTCGAACTGGAATCCTTCTTGGTGACGGCGGAGGAATTCGCCGCCGCCGAAGCGGCGGTCGCGCCGGACCTGCGCCTGGCGATGGCGCAGGCCGCGCAGCGGATCGAAGCCTTCCACCGTGCCGGAATGGGCAAGCCCTATTCGGTCGAGACCGCGCCGGGAGTGGTGTGCGAGCGCATGATCCGGCCGATCGGCCGGGTGGGGCTTTACGTGCCGGCCGGGACCGCGCCACTGCCGTCGACGGCGTTGATGCTGGGGGTGCCGGCGCGTCTGGCCGGTTGCTGCGAGGTGACGCTGTGCACGCCGCCACGCAAGGACGGCGGTGTCGATCCCTCGGTATTGGTGGCCGCCCGCCTGACCGGCGTCAGCAAGGTGTTCAAGCTGGGCGGCGCGCAGGCAATCGCCGCGATGGCGTTCGGCACCGGCAGCGTACCGCGCTGCGACAAGCTGTTCGGCCCCGGCAACAGTTTCGTGACCGAAGCCAAGCAGCAGGTGGCGCAGCAGGGGCTGACGGCCATCGACATGCCGGCGGGACCGTCGGAAGTGCTGGTCATCGCCGATGCCGGCGCCAATCCCGCGTTCGTTGCCGCGGACCTGTTGTCGCAGGCCGAGCATGGTCCGGATTCGCAGGCACTGCTGCTGTCCGACAGCGCGGAACTGATTGACCGGGTCGAGGAGGAAGTCGCCAGGCAGCTGGCCAGCCTGCCGCGCGCGGCGATCGCCGAAAAAGCGCTGGCTTCCTCGCGCCTGATCCTGGTGGAAACACTGCCGCAGGCCTTCGAGATCAGCAATCGCTATGCGCCGGAACATCTGATCTTGGCATTGCGCGCGCCGCGCGACTGGCTCGATCAGGTCGAAGCGGCGGGTTCGGTCTTCCTTGGCGATTACACCCCCGAGGCATTGGGCGATTACTGTAGCGGGACCAATCACGTATTGCCGACCAGCGGCGCCGCGCGTGCCTACAGCGGCGTCAGCGTGGCGAGCTTCCAGAACCATGTCAGCGTGCAATCG
This sequence comes from Lysobacteraceae bacterium, assembly GCA_031263725.1. Lineage (GTDB taxonomy): Bacteria > Pseudomonadota > Gammaproteobacteria > Xanthomonadales > Xanthomonadaceae > JAITWM01. The sequence goes on from JAISFF010000036.1 coordinate 77,838, forward strand.
GCCAGCGCCGAAGGTATCCGTTCGATCGGCGAATGCGCCTATCTCATGGCCCGGGCGGAGGGCCTGGACGCACACGCCAATGCGGTCGCCTTGCGGATGGAGGCGGTGTCGTGAGCGGGACGCTGACTCTGCTGCGCGAGGATCTGCGCGAATTCGCCGGTTATTCGTCCGCGCGCAGCAGTGCGCTGCAGGGCGATATCTGGCTCAATGCGAACGAGTCGGCGTGGGCCAATCCGGCCGATGCCGATGCCTCCAGCCGGCGCTACCCCGATCCGCAACCGCAGTCGTTGCGTGCGGCCTTGGCTGGTCTCTACGGATGCAGGCCGGAGCAATTGCTGATCGGGCGCGGCAGCGATGAGGCGATCGACCTGCTGGTGCGGGCGTTGTGCAATCCGGGCCGCGATGCCGTGGTCATCACGCCTCCGGTATTCGGCATGTACGCGGTGTGCGCGCGTCTGCAGAACGTGCCATTGATGGAAGTTCCGTTACGCGATACCAAAGCGGGGTTCGAGCCGGATTACGCCGCGATCGCGGCAGCCGCGCTGGCGCGCTCGGCCAAGCTGGTGTTCCTGTGCTCGCCGTCGAATCCCGCGGGTTCGGCGATTCCGCTGGCGGAGGTGGAACGGATGGCGCAGCGTCTGGCCGGTCGCGCGCTGGTCGTCGTCGATGAGGCCTACGGGGAATTTTCCGAAGTGCCGTCGGCGCTTTCGCTGATGGATCGGTACGACAATATCGCCGTGCTGCACACGCTGTCCAAGGCGCATGCGCTGGCGGCGGCGCGTATCGGTTGCGTGATCGCCCAGCCCGATCTGATCGCCGCGTTGCGGCGTTGCCAAGCGCCGTATCCGGTTCCGGTTCCCAGCCTGCGGCTGGCACTGGCCGGACTTGCGCCGGATGCATTGCGGCAGACCGCGGCGAGAGTGGATGAGATCAAGCGCGAGCGCGAACGCATGTGCGCGGCCCTGGCGGCCATTGCCGGCGTCAAGCGGGTCTATCCTTCGCAGGGCAATTACCTGCTGGCGCGGTTCGAGGATGCCGAGGCGGCATTCCAGGCACTGCTGGCGGCGGGGGTGGTGGTGCGCGATCAGCGCGCCGCGCCGCAGCTCGGCGATGCGTTGCGGATCACCATCGGCAGCCCGGAACAGAACCAGCGCGTCCTCAGCGCGTTGCGGAGCGGAACACAGGCATGACCCCGATACTTTTCATCGACCGTGACGGCACCCTGATCGAGGAGCCGGCCGACTTCCAGATCGATGCATACGAGAAGCTGCGCTTCGTCCGCGACGTGATCCCCGCATTACTGAAACTGCGCGATGCCGGCTATCAGTTCGTGATCGTCAGCAATCAGGATGGCCTCGGCAGCGAAGCCTACCCGCAGGAAAGTTTCGATGGTCCCAACGATCTGATGCTGCAGATTTTCGCGAGCCAGGGCATCCGCTTCCGCGATGTGCTGATCGACAAAAGCTGGCCCGAGGAAAACAGGCCGACCCGCAAGCCGGGCATCGGCCTGATGCTGCCGTACCTGCGGGATCGCAGCATCGATTGGGCGCGGTCGGCGATGGTCGGTGACCGCGTGACCGATATCCAGTTCGCGGAGAACATGAAGATTCGCGGCTTCCAGCTCGGGACCGAACAGTTCGGCGGCGAATGGGACTGGGCCGGGATCGCGCACGAACTGGCCGACGCGCCGCGGCGAGCGCAGGTACAGCGCGATACCAGGGAAACCCGCATCCTGGTCGAAGTCGATCTGGATCAGGCCGGCGATCCGGTCGTTTCCACCGGCCTGCCGTTCTTCGATCACATGCTGGAGCAGCTCGGCAAGCACGGAGGATTCGCCTTGACCATCCGCGCCGGGGGCGATCTGCATGTCGACGAGCATCACACCATCGAGGATACCGGCCTGGCCTTGGGACAGGCGCTGCGGCAGGCGCTGGGGGACAAGCGCGGTATCGGCCGCTATGGATTCACTCTGCCGATGGACGAAACACAGGCCAGCGCCGCGCTGGATTTCAGCGGCAGGCCGTACTTCGTTTTCGATGGCGCTTTCAAACGCGAGAAGGTCGGTGATCTGCCGACCGAAATGGTTCCGCATTTTTTCCGTTCGCTGTGCGATGCGGGAGGGATCAACCTGCATCTGAGCGTGCGAGGCGACAACGATCATCATCAGGTCGAGGCGGCTTTCAAGGCGGTGGCGCGCACGCTGAGGCAGGCGATACGGCGTGAAGGCGATGCCTTGCCTTCGACCAAGGGGGTTCTGTGAGCCCGGGCGAAAAAGGCTTGATTGCGGTCGTCGATGCCGGTGGCGCGAATCTGGGTTCGGTCTGCTATGCGCTGGAACGTCTGGGCGCCAGGCTGGAGGTGGTCACCGAAGCGTCCGCGCTGGAGCGCGCCGAGCGCGTGATCCTGCCGGGAGTGGGCGCCTCGCCGCATGCCATGCAGCGACTGCGGCGGCAGAGCCTGATCGAACCGTTGCGCAAGTTGCGCAAGCCGTTGATGGGCATCTGCCTGGGCATGCAATTGCTGTACGAGCACTCCGAGGAAGGCGCTGTCGAATGCCTCGGCCTGATTCCCGGCGTAGTGCGGCACATGCGCGCGGGAACCGGCCTGCGGATTCCGCACATGGGTTGGAACCAGTTGCTGGCGATGCGCGAGTCGCCGCTGCTCGACGGCATCGCCGATCATTCCAACGTCTATTTCGTGCATGGCTATTCGGCGCCGGTGACGCCCGATACGGTGGCTGCGTGCAATTATGGCGGTCTGTTCACGGCGGTGGTGCAACGCGGACTTTACTGCGGTGCGCAGTTCCATCCCGAACGTTCCTCGGCGGCAGGCGCCCGTATCCTGCGCAATTTCCTGGAGATGGATTTTTCATGAGCTTTGTCGTTTACCCGGCGCTGGATATTCGTGGCGGACGCGTGGTGCGGTTGGCGCAGGGCGACTACACGCGGGAAACCCGGTATGGCGAGGACGTATTGGAGCGCGCGCAGGCGTTTGCCGATGACGGTGCGCAATGGATGCATCTGGTCGATCTGGACGCGGCGAAGGCGGGCGGCTATACCTTGCTCGACCGCCTGCACGAAATCGCCAGCCGTACCGGCCTGCAGGTCCAGACCGGAGGCGGCGTCCGTTCGCGCGACGATGTCAGGAGGATTCTGGATGCAGGCGCCGCCCGGGTGGTGATCGGGTCGCTGGCGGTGCGCGAGCCGGAATCGGCGATCGCGTGGCTGCATGAGTTCGGTCCGGACCGCATCACCGTGGCGCTGGATACGCGTCAGGACGAGCAGGGCGTCTGGCGCCTGCCCGTGCATGGCTGGACCGAGACCGCCGCGCAGACACTGGACGGATTCGCTGTCCGCTACGCCGATGCCGGACTGCGCCATCTGTTGTGCACGGACATTTCGCGCGACGGCATGATGGCGGGTCCCAATCTGCAGTTGTACGCGCATCTTCGCCAACGCGCGCCGGCTCTGTCGATCCAGGCCTCCGGCGGAGTCCGCGATCTGGCCGATGTCGGTGGCGCGCGCGCGACCGGTTGCGCCGGTGCGATCCTGGGCAGAGCCCTGCTGGAAGGCAAGCTCGTTCTCAGGGAGGCCTTGGCATGTTGAACCGGCGCATCATTCCCTGCCTGGACGTGCGCGGCGGACGCGTAGTCAAGGGTGTCCGTTTCCGCGATCATGTGGACATGGGCGATATCGTCGATCTGGCAATGCGCTACCGCGACCAGGGTGCGGACGAACTGGTGTTCTACGACATCGGTGCCAGCCCCGAAGGCCGTTCGGTCGATTATGGCTGGGTCGAACGGGTGGCGCGTTTGATCGACATTCCATTCTGCGTGGCTGGCGGGATTCGCGATGTCGCTACCGCGCGCGCGGTGTTGTGTGCGGGCGCGGACAAGATTTCCATCAATACGCCGGCGCTGGAACGGCCGGCACTGATTTCCGAACTGGCCGGAGCCTTCGGCGTGCAGTGCGTCGTGGTCGGCATCGACTCGATCCGGGAGCAGGACGGAGAATGGCGCGTGCGTCGCTATACCGGCGATCCGGACAAGACGCAGGCATTGTCGATCCGCACTCTGGACTGGGTGCTGGAGGCACAGAGCCTCGGTGCCGGCGAGATCGTGCTCAACTGCATGGACAACGACGGCGTGCGCCGCGGCTACGACATCGCGCAGCTGCGTGATGTCCGCGCCCTGTGCCATATTCCGTTGATCGCGTCCGGCGGCGCCGGCGGGATGGCGCATTTCGCCGAGGTCTTCGAACAGGCCGATGTCGACGGCGCGCTGGCGGCCAGCGTCTTTCACAGCGGCGCGATTCCGATTCCGGAACTGAAACGTTATCTGCGGGGGAGAAACATCGAGGTGCGCAATGACTGACACACAGGCTTCGGCCGATATCGCATCGGCGGCCGGCTTGCAGATCGACCGGTTGGATTGGAACAAGGGCGGCGGCTTGCTTCCCGCCATCGTCCAGGATGCGGCGAATCTGCGCGTGTTGATGCTGGGCTACATGAATCGCGATGCGTTGCAGGCCACGTTGCAGAGCGGCCGCGTCACTTTCTACAGCCGCGGCAAGCAGCGCCTGTGGACCAAGGGCGAAAGCTCCGGGCATTTTCTGGAACTGGTCGCCATCCAGGCCGATTGCGATGCCGATACGTTGCTCGTGCTTGCCAACCCGTTGGGGAATACCTGCCATCTGGACCGGCCCAGTTGTTTTCCCGAGGCCGCTGGCGATTTTCTGTTCGAGCTGGATGCGCTGATTGCGGGCCGCGAGCGCGAGCGGCCGCAAGGCAGCTATACGACCAGGCTGTTCGAAAGCGGCGTGCGCAGGATCGCGCAGAAAGTCGGCGAAGAGGGTGTCGAAACCGCTCTGGCCGGCGTCGCGCAGGAAGATGAGGATTTGCTGGGCGAATCGGCGGATCTCATCTACCACCTGCTGGTGCTGCTGCGTTCGCGCGGTCTGTCGCTGCACGACGTGGTGAGCCTGCTGAAGATGCGTCACCGCTAGACACATGCCGGACGGACGACGACCGCCGGTTTCGGCGGTCGTATGCATGACTGGATCGTGTGCGCCCGGACAGGACCGTCCGCGTCAGGGCGTGATCGAGATTTTCATGACGCCGTCGCGCTGATTGGCGAACAGGTCGTAGGCGGCTTCGATATCGTCCAGCTTGTAATGATGCGTGACCAGCGGTTTGAGATCCGCGCGGCCGGATGCCACCACTTCGAGCAGGCGACGCATACGTTCCTTGCCGCCGGGACACAGCGTGGTGACGATGGTCTTGTCGCCGAGACCGGCGCTGAACGCATCCAGCGGCACCTTCAGATCGTTGGAATAGACGCCCAGGCTCGACAGCGTGCCACCGGGCCTGAGCACGCGCAGCGCCGACTCGAAGGTTGATTGCGTGCCCAGCGCCTCGATGGCGACATCGACGCCGCGGCCGTCGGTCAGCTCCATGATCTGCTGGACCGGATCGCCGGCCTTGAAGTCGACGATATGACTGGCGCCGAGCTTTCGCGCGACCGCTTGCCGGGCGGGGATGGTATCGACGCCGATGATGGTGGTGGCGCCCTTCAGTCTGGCACCGGCCACCGCGCACAGGCCGATGGGGCCCAGCGCGAATACGACGACGGTATCGCCGATCCGGACCTTGCCGCGTTCTGAGGCGGAGAAGCCGGTGGACATGATGTCCGGACACATCAGCACTTCATCGTCGGTCAGGCCGTCCGGAATCGGACTGAGGTTGACCATCGCATCGGGGACCAGTACGTACTCCGCCTGGCAGCCGTCGATGGTGTTGCCGAGTTTCCAGCCGCCCATGGCGGTATAGCCATGTTGGGTGCCGGGGCCATCCTGCGAGGAGCATCCACAAAGGCAGGCGTAGCTGTGGCCGCTGGGAGTGATCGCGCCGGCGATGACGCGCTGGCCTTCGCGATAGCCCTTGACTTGGGAACCCAGCTTCTCGACGACCCCCACTGGTTCGTGGCCGACGATCAGTCCCTTGGCGACCGGAAACTGGCCTTTCAATATATGGATATCGGTGCCGCAGATCGTGGTGGTGGTGACCCTGATCAGGGCATCTGTCGGTCCGACATCGGGAATCGGCCTGTCTTCCAGGACGATCCGGTTTTTTTCCACGAATACGGCTGCTTTCATTCTAGGCATGACAAAACCTCCAATTGAATTGGATGGATACGGTTGAGAAAAACGGGCTTTTCAAAAATGGGAGAAAACCGGGGCAGGCACGGGCGGCGCGTGTCAGCCATCGTTTCATACGTCATGTACCAAACTCCCGGTGTCATGATCGGACGACAATAGCAGAATCGCGCGGAATATGGTCGTGTCGGGGGAGAACAGACCCGTGTGCTTTCGGCAGGTCAAGGGTTCCGTCGCACCGAAACCAGCAGGAGCGCCGGACGTTCGGCTTCCTTTTCCCAGCGCCAGCCAATCCCGGGTCTGCGCCTTGGCAGGACTCCAATCCTCGATTCCGGCAAAGAATGTGGGATCGTCATGGATGTTTTGTGCGATGTGGCATGGGCTCGGGCAGGGATGCCGCATTGTCGGCGACGCAGGCCGGGTCCCTCAAATATTGCTGTCAGCGCCGCGGGAAGGCGATCAACGGCACGCAGTCGTTTGCCACAGATGCAGTTGCGCGTCGTCCAGTTCACCCAGATGCGTATCGCAGATCGTTTCCCGATGCATGGCGACACTGAAGGGCAGGCCGCCCGAACGGTTGCCGGCCGAACGCATCAGCCCCGCGACATTGGCGCCGCTGCGCAATGTCGTCAGGGTGATGTTCCGGCGTTTCAGGAACGCCTGGGCGTCCTGTGGAGCGTCGGTCGCGACCAGGACGACTTCCCAGCCGGGATTCGCATGCGCGAAGGCTATCAGTCGAGGCAACTCGCGAATGCATGGCATGCAATCGCGGCTCCAGAAATTCACCAGAGTCGGCCCCGTCATCTGCGACGAGCGTACGAAATGGTCGCCATCCAGCGTCGGCAACACGAAGTGCCAACGGGCGCGCGTTTCCTGCGTATCGGCGAATGCCGGCCCGCTGGCCGCAATGATGGCCAGGGCAAGCAGGCCGCAACGGATACGGTCAGAAACCGAGCTTGATGCCGGCATAGAGATAGCGTCCACGGCTGGGACCCCAAAGGTGGGTGACATCGACGGTGCCTTGATAATCGACGAACAGGAAGCTCTCGTCGTCGGCCTGTGCATAATCGAACAGATTGTCGGCACCGGCATAGAGCGAAACCATGTCGCTGACTGCGTATTCGGCGCGCAGGTCCACGGTGAAGAAACCCGGGCTGCGGTTGCGCTTGGGTGTGCCGTCGAAGTTGAAGCGATGCTGTTCGCCGCTGCCGTCGCCGTGGAATTTGCGCAGGTTCATGCTGCCGGTCCAGACCAGTTTTGCGCTGATGTCCCAGCGGCCAGGCTCGTAATCCAGGCCGAGGTAGGCCTTGTGGTCGGGACGGGCAAAGATGAGCGTTCCCGGCGGGAAACGATAAAATGAAACCTCGCCGGCCAGGCTGAGCGTCAATGCCGGTGTCAGCAGGCAGGACGCGTTGATGTCGATCCCTTGCACGACGACCTTGCCCGGAGAACTGGTGAAAAGGGTGACGGGATTGCCCAGATCATCGACGGCGCTGGAGTCGAGCAGAGCGAAATTCTTGATCCGGTTGTAATTGTACGAGCCGGTCATGGCGAGCCGGTCGTCGGCATAGCTCAGGGCATAACTGGCGTTGTAGGAGATCTCCGGATCGTCGATGTCGCGAATGATCTGGATGGTGTCGAGGATGCCGTGATCCTGTTCGAAGAAACTGGTGGGCGCGCGGAAACCGGTGCCTGCGCTGAACCGGCTGGAAAGCCTGGGCGTGTGGTGATAAAGCAGATTCAGGCGCGGCGAGAAAATGCCGCCGAAGACATTATGGTGGTCGTAACGGACCGAACCGTTGAATTCGAGACGTTCATCGAGCAGGGCGCGATAGTACTGCAAGAAAGCGGCCGGAGTTTCGTAACGGTAACTGTCGATGCCATTGACAGGCGTGCCGTTGGCGGTGTGTCCGTGGCTCTTGAGGTCTTCGTAGCGATAGTTCGCGCCGGTGGTCAACATGCCGTCACCTACCGGCGCCGTCCAGGCCGCCTCGGCATAGTACTGGTATTGCTCGCCGATATAAGTGGACAGTTCGTAGAAACTATCCTGCCTGTGTCGCGCCGCACCCGCAGCCAAGCGCAACTTCCCGCCGCCCAGGTTTCTTTCGGCAGTGCCGATCCACTGCTCGCGTTTGGTAAAGATGATTTCCGAGAAACCGCCGCGCCCGTCGTCGTAAGGGATGACGCTGCCATCGGACGGATTGATCCAACCGCCGGGATCCGGAGAGCCATGCTGGCTTCGGCTCCAGTTGAAGGGATTTCCCCGGTCGTCGGATTTGATGGCGGAGTAATCGTCGCCGAGCGCACCTCCGCCGCGTTTCTCGTCGACTATGTCCAGGCGGCTGCGGACTTTGAAGCCACCGATGTCGTCGAGGAACAATCCGATGCTTCCCAGCCTGCGATCGTAACCGCTGTATTCAGAGATGCGATCGCCGTCCTCGTCGATGGAGTCGTGCTTGTTGTAATTGAAGGTCGCAGTGACCGCGCCGCCATTGAACGGACGGGCGAAATACGCATCGGCCTGGCGGGAACCGTATTCACCGGCTTGCAGGCGCAGGCGGTTTTCCGCTTCCAGCGGGTGCTTGGTCACGATGTCGACGGTACCGGCAAGCGCCTCCGGCGCGATCAGGCTGGCGCCGGCGCCGCGCGCCACATCGATGCGCTCGATTCCGTAGACGCTGACGCTGTCCAGCCCGTAGGCCGAAGACACCGATGAGAAAATCGGCACGCCATCGAGCATCAGCGTGGTATAGCGGCCCGGCAAGTTGTTCAGCAGCACATTGCGGACGTTGCAGATCGAACACTCCACCTGCACCGCGATGCCGGGGTTTTTGTCCAGTGCCTCATTGATATTGGTCGCGCCGGCACGCTCGATCGCCTTCTCGTCAATGCTTTCGGTTCTGATGATTTCGTCGCGCAACGCACCGGGGCGCATCGCGCCCTGGATCGAACGTACCGATACCGTGGGCAGATCGGTGGCATCGGTATGGTGATGGGTTTCGCCGGGGGAGTCAGCCAGGGCGATATCCGCGAATAGCGGTAATGCGCCAGTGATAATGACACGGGACAGCAAAGACTTACGCAAGGGTTTACAGGGCATGTATCCAGATTCCATGGCAGTGCATGACGGAAAATGACCGTGGCGGTTCTGCGGTACGGTCGGTCAATGACTCAGTGGATACTGGCGATGGCTGGTTTCCCCCGAAGCGGCAGCCGCGAATCGATCGATCCCTGCACATGCCGGGTCGCATGTGTCATGTATCTGTGTGCGATCAAACGATCATATTGTCGATGACGAGACTGCCTGGTAATTATCGTATGTCATTCTCATTTGGAAAACAACGTGTCTTCGTTACGCGAGCGCCAACGAACTGGAAAACCTGTTTGGAGGCGAGTTTGCGGCGAGTGGCCGGACCGATTTCGTTTCGGGTCAGAATTGCGGACGTATTCGAAATTTCGGTTACAACATTTCGCGTCCGCCTGGAAGGAAAATGCATCCGAGCGGTCATTGGTTTCCGTATGTCCTGTTCTGGCGCGCATCGCGAGGTCAGTAAAGCGGCAAGCGAAGAACGCGCGGGGAACAGCTTTGAAGTGATCGCATACGGATGGTTTGCCAGGCAATTGGCCATCTGGGCCCCAAGTCATGCCGACAGGACCATGTTTGTTTTGGCTGAAAACAATGTTTTTCCTTGGCTGGGCAGATGCCCCATTACAGAAATCACGGCCAAGGAAGTCTTGGCGGCCATGAACCGGATCACGGATCGAGGTGTGGGCGGTGCGTGGCGATCCTCTACGGTGGCGCCATCTTTGCCTGCCGTCACTGCCATCCGTTGACCTATGCCAGTACACGGGAAGATGCCAGATGGCGCGCGGTCCGGCGCGCGGAAAAGCGGCGGGAACGCTTGAGCTGGGAACCGGGCATCTTGAATAGGGACGGCGGCAAGCCCAGGGGGATGCACGTGACCCCCTCCCCATATTAGGTCCGAGCGAAACTGGAAAATTCGGCTTTGGGTTGCGGAGTGAATCGGGCGGCGAACTCGGCTGGCGGGACATCGCCGATGGAGGTGTGCGTCCGTAAATTATTGTAATCGACTCTCCAGCTTTCGATCTTCTGGCGGGCGTCATCCAGCGACAGGAACCAGTGGGTGTTGAGGCATTCGTCGCGGAAACTGCCGTTGAACGATTCGATGAACGGGTTGT
>JAISFF010000083.1 GCA_031263725.1 Lysobacteraceae bacterium
CGCCTATCCCGCTCATCCCGATACCGCCCATACCACCTCCATGCAATCCACCAGAACCTCCTGAATTCATCCATGACAAGTCCTCAAAACGCGGACGCTGTGCCGTTACCGTAACGCCAAGAAGGTCCACTACGTCTGCCGATACGTCCGTCGCTCCTATCACGCATGGAGCGATAGTGCCGATCAGCTTTAAAAATACTCCCGCGCGACCTCGAGTAACAAAATGATGGGCCATTTTCCCTTTCCTCATGCCTAATCCCAAGCACTGCTCCAATAACCCGAAAATCCCCTTGATACCCTGTCCGCGGAATAACCTTTGCCCCGCATGGGTTCGGATCGTACCCGGATCATGTCCGATCCACCGGCACATGCGACCTTTGCCCCGCATGGGTTCGGATCGTACTCTATCCGGGTTCTACGACGAAAACCATCCACATTTCACATCCATATCGTCCATGCTCCTTGCCAAACCCTATTCAGGAAACAGACTTTCTGGGGGGATTGATATGCCTCTCATCTGGCTGTTGGAAACAGACCTTTCCGCAAGTGCAATTCGGTGCTTTCTTTCGCAGGTACGCAGCTTCGGCGTACCACCGAAACGTTTAGGATCTGTTCACGATCTTGTCTAGGAGGAGCATACTTCGCGGATGCGCAAGAAGACCTACCCAAGTGACACGCGCCGGGAACGGTTCGAGCAGATCCGTCCGATCCTGGAGTAAGCGCGCAAGCGCACCAAGCCCAGCCGCGTGGATATGTACGAGGTGTGAGTGTGGTGCTGTTTCGGCTGCCAGTGGCGGGCATTGCCCAACGGCTTCCCGAAGTGGCGCACCATACACTCGTACTTTGCGAGGTGGATGAGGAGGGGATAAGCCTGCGGAAGCGGGCGCTCAAAAAATCGGGTGGGCGCGGCCCGCGAGAAACGGGGCGCAATGCCTGCGGCACATTCTGATCGTGGACGCGCAGAGCGTGAAGAACGCGGACACCACCTGCCAGAAGGGCTATGACGCAGGCAAGAAGGTATCGTGAATCAAGCGTCACATCGCCGTCGATACCCAAGGATTTCCCCATGCCGTTGCGGTGACGACGGCAGAGGTGACCGACCGCAAGGGTGCCTTGCAGGCGCTGGAGTACGGCAAGCGCGAGTTGAGGCGGGTGGAAAGCCTGCTCTGTGATAGCGGCTACATCGGAGAACCGTTTGCCGAAGGGGTACGCGCCATCCTGGGCAAGCCGGTCACGGTGTGGATCGCAAAACGCAGCGAGCGGCATACCTTCAAGGTGATGCCCAAGCGCTGGGTCGTTGAACGCAGCTTCGCCTGGCTGGAGAAGAACGGGCGGCCATGGAAGAACGGCGAGCGCAAGCTCAACACCCGCTTGCAGTTCATCCACCTGGCCTTCGTGGCGCTACCACTCGAAATATCGTGAACAGGCTCCAAGTCTTGTCGCAATAATCGGCGGGAACGCACATCTTCATTCTCGTCCCGGCTTTTAACGAAGTTCTCACACAATGGGCAATCCGTCGGTCGATACTCGTTTCACCCCATCAGGATCCTGATACAGGCTGCCATGCATCCACGCTTTTTCCCGTTCGGCACTTCCCGTTTGTACGCGATCTTTTCGCCACGCAAACCGCGTCATCTTGTGCTGCGCGCATTGTTTGCAATGATGGGGCTGGTACTCCTTTCGATACTGCTGTTCTTCGGCATTTTCGTCGGCGGCGCCATGGTGGTCGGCGGCCTGGTCCATCGCGCCTTCAACAAGCAGCGCAACGGAACGGTCGCACCTAGCGACCCCAATATCGTCGATGGCGAATACCGGGTCGTCCGCGAAAAACCGGCGCTGCCCCTGTCGCATTGAGAGGAACCGTCGGCACTGCCTTAAACTTGCGCACCTGTTCCCGTGTTTTGAAAGGATCGCACCATGGCAGACCTCGTTCCCGCGCCTGGAACCGTCCGGATTCCGGTCCGGGGCGGAGGCTTTTTCCCGGTACACCGCATCTATTGCGTCGGACGCAACTTCGTCGATCATGCCAAGGAAATGGGCGTGGCCGCATCCGCATCCAAGGTGGATCGCGGCAGCCCGGTTTTTTTCAGCAAGCCGGCCGATGCCGTCATCGGTCCCGGCGCTGTCCCCTATCCTCCCGCTACCGCCGACCTGCAGCACGAGGTCGAACTGGTGGTTGCGCTGGGTGGGGATGCTCCGCAGGGAATTCTGCCCGTTGCCGATGCCGGCGCATGGGTCCTCGCCTACGGCGTGGGCCTGGACCTGACCCGCCGCGACCTCCAGGCCGCCGCCAAGGCCAAACGCCTGCCCTGGGATACCGCGAAGGGATTCGATCACTCCGCGCCCATCAGCGAGCTGGTGCCGGCCATGCAAATCGACGATCTGAAGCATTCGATACTGAGCCTGTCGGTCAATGGCGAACAGCGTCAGCGCGCGGCGCTGGAACAGATGATCTGGAACGTCCCGGAAATCCTGCACGAACTATCGAAGCTGTACGCGCTGCGCGCGGGCGATCTGGTCTTCATGGGCACACCCGCCGGAGTCGCGGCCATGCAGCCGGGCGACACGTTCATCGCCCGGCTCGAAGGCATCGTGGAGCTGCACGGTTCCATCATCGGGCGTTAACGCGACCTTGCGCTAGGCTTTCGGCGCCGTCGATCGACGGCTTCAACTGAGAAATCCAAGGAATAGACGAATGGGAATGTTCAGCGAATTCAAGGAATTCGCCATGCGCGGCAACGTCATCGATCTGGCGGTCGGCGTGGTGATCGGCGCGGCCTTCGGCAAGATCGTCACCGCGCTGGTGGATCAGATCATCATGCCGCCGATCGGCTGGCTGATCGGCGGATTCGACCTGTCCCAATGGAGCATCACCCTGAAAGAGGCCAGTGTCGGCACCGGCGGCGAGCAGATTCCAGCCGTGGTGCTGGGGATCGGTTCATTCCTCAACACCGTGGTCCAGTTCATCATCATCGCCTTCGCCATTTTCCTGCTGGTGAAGGCCATCAACAGCCTGCACCGCAAGAAACCGGCCGAGGAACCGGCGCCTCCCGCTCCGCCGGAAGAGGTGCTGCTGCTGCGGGATATCCGCGACTCGCTGAAAAAGTAGCCGATCGCATACCGCGGATTAAATCCGGGACCGCGAGCTGTTAAGCTCACAGTTTTATCATTCCGGAGTCATTCGCATATGCGCCGAATCGCATTGTTCGCAGCGGGCGCGCTGCTGTTCGGGCAGGCCGCCTTCGCCGCCGAAACCGAAACCCGTATTCCTTCCGCAGCCCTGAATACGGCCTCGCAGTTGCTGACCCAGGCGCTGGAGGACGATACCGGCCTGAAAGTCGTCGAATCCCTGACCACCGAAGTCGGGCCGCGCCTGGCCGGCAGCGAAGCCGATGCGCGCGCGGTGGCCTGGGCCGAGGCCAAGTTCAAGGAACTGGGCTTCAACAGGGTCTGGACCGAGCCGGTGACCTTCCCGAAATGGGTCCGTCGCGGCGAAAGCGCCAGTGTGATCGGTCCCCACGCGCAGCCACTGGTGATCGCCGCGCTTGGCGGCAGCCCCGGCGGCACGCTGGAAGCCGAAGTCGTGCAGGTCAACAGCATGGACGAACTGCAGAAGATCCCGGCCGAGTCGGTGCACGGCAAGATCCTCTTCATCAACTATGTGATGAGCCGGACGCCCAACGGGTACGACTATCGCTTCAGCGGCGCCATCCGGACCCGCGGAGCCTCGATCGCGGCGGGCAAGGGAGCGGTCGGTTTTCTGATGCGTTCGGCCGCCACCTATGCTTCCGAGACCTCGATGAGCCGTACCCCGCATACCGGCCTGACGCGTTTCGATGAAGGCCAAACCCCGATTCCGGCCGCCGCGCTGGCCCTGTCCGATGCCGAACAGCTCGATCGCCTGGTGAAACTGGGAACCACGCGGGTGCGGATGTCCCTGGACTGCGGCTGGGACGGTCGTGCCACCTCCTACAACGTCATCGGCGAAATCACCGGACGCGAGAAGCCGGATGAAGTCGTGCTGCTGGGTGCGCACCTGGATTCCTGGGACCTGGGCACCGGCGCGGTCGACGACGGCGCCGGCATCGGCATCACCATGGCCGCCGGCCATCTGCTCGGCAAACTGCCGCGCGCGCCCAAGCGCACCATCCGCGTGGTCGCGTTCGCCAACGAGGAACAGGGCGTCTACGGCGGCCGTGCCTACGCCGACCGGCACGGCGATGAAGCGGCCAAACACCAGCTCGTGATCGAAAGCGATTCCGGCACGGGTCTGATCTACTCGTTCAACACCAGCTCGCCGCCGTATGCGCGCGCCGCGGTCCAACAGATCGCCGATGCGCTGCTGCCGCTGAACATCGGCTACATCGCCAACGAAGGCAGCCCCGGCACCGATATCAAGCCGATCTCGTCGCGCGGCGCCGCCTGGGCATGGCTGGCTCAGGATGGTTCCGATTATTTCGATATCCATCATTCGGCCCTGGACACACTGGACAAGATCGTGCCCCGCAAGCTGGCGCAGAACGTCGCCGCCTACGCCGTGCTGGCCTATCTGGCCGCCGAGGCCGACGGCGGGTTCGGCAGCGCCAGCACACCTGGTACCAGCGGCGAATGACGCGATCAGGATCGTGAATCGGACCGGGGCCGGGAGCGGTCCATCGGCCAGGGAACGGAAATCGGGCAGCGATATCGCTGCCCGATCCGTATCCGTCGCCGCAAGAGAAACTTCGGGTCCACTCGATACATGATCGGCATGCTCCGTTTCCCGGAATCCGTGCAAGGTTCACTTCAAATACAGGACTGCTTAGTTTAGTATTGCCGGATGTCGACCCAACCGCCCTTGAGCAAATCGTCCAGCGCCGCCAGGAAAGCCGCCGGCCCCGGCCGGCCGAAGGACATGGGCAAGCGCACGGCAATCCTCGATGCCGCCAAGCAACTGTTTGCCCTGGGAGGATTCGCCGATGTCAGCATGGACCGCATCGCCAACGAAGCCGGTGTTTCCAAGCTGACCATCTACAGCCATTTCGGCGACAAGGAAGCCTTGTTCAGCGAGGCGCTGCGGCTGCAATGCGAGGAAATGCTGCCCGATGACCTGTTCCAGATCAATCTCAACGACACGGTCCAGGACCAGCTGAAAGTCATCGGCCGCACGTTTTTCGATGTGTCTTCGAACGATGCCGCGCTCAGCGTGCACCGCATCATGCTGGGGCACGGCAATGCCGACGGCAGCCTGAAAAGGATCTTCTGGGAAGCCGGACCCGAACGCATCTACGAAGTGTTTTCCCAGTTCCTGCAGGGCTGGATCGACAATGGCGCGCTGGACATTCCCGATATCACGCGCGCTGCATCGCAGTTCTTCAGCCTGATCAAGGGCGATCTGCACAGCCGCCTGATGTGCAAGCTGTGCGAACAGCCCAGCGACGAGGAAATCGACGCCCATATCGAGGCGACGGTGTCATTCTTCCTTCGCGCCTATGCTCCCAGGATCGCATCCGGGGACAAGGCCAGAACATGAACCACCCTCAAGGTCTGGTTACTTCCGGCACTGCGCCCCTGCCGCCATCACGGCCATGCTTGAAGTCACACGTCCCTGTGCGGCCCCGCTACAATAACCGCGCTTCCGCGCCGAAGGGTTTCCATGACAATCGATTACTCCCATGCCCGTGAAATGATGGTCGAACAGCAGGTCCGTCCCTGGGATGTGCTCAACATCAATGTGCTGAATGCGCTGGCGCGACTGCCGCGCGAGGCCTTCGTTCCGGAACGGTACCGCGAGCTGGCCTATGTCGATGGCGAGATCCCGCTCGGACACGGCCAGCGGATGATGAAGCCCGTCGTGGAAGGACGCCTGCTGCAAGCGCTGGACATCCAGCCCGGCGAGACGGTCCTGGAGATCGGCACCGGCAGCGGTTTCATCACGGCTTGCCTCGGCACGCTGGCACACGAGGTCGTCAGCCTCGAGATCGAACCGGAACTTTCCGCCGCGGCGCACGCGCGTCTGGAAGCCACTGGCCTGGGCGCCAATGTCCGCACCGAAGTGGCGGATGCCTTTGAATACCAGACGCCCCGCCAGTTCGACGCCGTCTGCGTGACCGGAGCGGTCGAGACCGTGCCCGCCGCGCTACTGGAACGGGTGCGTCCCGGCGGACGCCTCTTCGTCATTCGCGGCACGGCGCCGGCAATGGAAGCGGTGTTGATCAAGCGTTTGGGCAACGATGTCAACGCAATCGAAACCGAGTCGTTATTTGAAACCGATCTGGCTTATCTTCGCGGTGCGGAGCCGGTTGCTCGTTTCGTGCTGTAACCCCGATCCATCATTCGCTTTCCGCGCCGACCCACAGAATAACGACTACCAAGGACCCCTCCCAATGATCCGCCGTTCGATCGTTCTGGCCCTGGCGGCCGCAATCGCTCCGCTCTCCGCCAATGCGGACGACCTGTTGCAGACCTACGAAATGGCCCGCAACGGCGACCCGACGCTGGCCATCGCCGAATCCACCCGCCTGTACAACAAGGAAGGCGAAGTCCAGGCGCGTGCCGCCCTGCTGCCGCAGATCAGCGGTTCGGCCGGCCTGACCCGCACCAATACCGACACCGATGGCATCAGCGGCACTGTTACCACCAAGCGCCGCAACTACACCGCCAATCTCAGCCAGACGTTGTTCGACTGGTCGCAGTTCGCCACGCTGCGCGCGCAACGCGCACTGAGCCAAGCGGCCGACTACACGCTGGTCTCGGCCAACGACGACCTGATGGTCCGTACCGCCACCGCCTATTTCGATGTGCTGGTCGCGATCGAGTCGCTGTCCGCGGCACAGACCGCCGAGGCGGCGGCCAAGCGCCAGTTCGAATATGCGGACAAGCGCCTGGAAGTCGGCTTGGCGCCGATCACCGATGTCTACGAAGCCCGCGCCCAGTATGATGACGCGCGCGCCAACACCATCAACGCCAAGAACGTGCTCGAGGATTCTTACCAGGCGCTGGTACAGCTCGCCGGCCAGCCCGTGCGCAACCTCAGGGCATTGCCCGACAACTTCAATCCGCAGTTGCCGACCGGCTACAACAATATCGACGGCTGGGTCCGCGCCGCCATCACGCAGAACCCTGCGCTGCAGGCCTACGACTACCAGACCCGATCAGCGCAAGCCAGCGTCGAGTCCGCCCGCGGCGGACACTACCCGAGCCTGGCGCTCAACGGCAGTTGGGGCAAGAGCGCGACCTGGGGCGACGCCACCGGCGCGGGCGGCCTGACCGCGGGCAGCGAGACCAACTCGGTCGGTATCGCGCTCACCGTACCGATCTTCACCGGCGGCGCCACGCAGTCGCGGGTCCGCCAGGCGCTGGCGCAACGCGACAACGCGCAGGACCAGTACGAACTGCAGCGTCGCCAGCTGGAGCGCAATACCCGCAACCTCTATCAGAGTCTGGTTGCCGGCGTCAGCAAGATCGAAGCGCAGCGCTCGGCGGTCGAGTCGGCGCAGAGCGCCTACGACGCTTCGCTGGTCGGACTGGAAGTCGGTACCCGCACCGTGCTCGATGTGGTGCAGAATCAGCGCACGCTGTTCGCTGCACAGGTCACCTACGCGCAGTCCAAGTACGAGTTTCTGCTGAACCGGCTGCTGCTGGCGCAAGCCGCCGGCGAGATCGATATCGCCAACCTGCGCGATGTCAATCTGCTGCTGACGGAAGACGCCGAAAGCAAGCTGACCGACGAGGCTCCGGCTGCAACCCGGGCCCAGTGAGCGATGCAACATTCCGCATGGACAACTCCATGCGGAATGTTGCCGATATTCGCCTCAATGAAGAACCGCCGGCACTCTCCGGCGGTTCTTCATTGGTCAAGCCGTCCCCAACCAGCGCGGGCATGTGGATTGCCCGGTACCGGGCCGGCCATCATGGCTCCCGCCCCCGCTTCGCGCCATGCCGCTTGCGGACGATATACAGCGGCCTGTTCTTGGATTCCATATAGGTACGGCCGACGTATTCGCCCAGTATCCCGATACCGATCAACTGCACGCTGCCGAAAAACAGCACGACCACCAGCAACGATGCGTAACCCGGTACGTCCACGCCCAGCAGCAGAGTCCGTGTGACGATCACAAGCCCGTAGATAAACGTAATAAGCGCTCCGATCGCGCCTATCCCCGACCAGATCCGCAATGGCACCACGCTGAAACTGGTGATGCCTTCCAACGCGAAATTCCACAGCTTCCAGCCCGGAAACTTGCTTTTGTCCGCCACCCTGGGCTTGCGCACATAGTCCAGCGTGACCGTCCTGAAGCCGACCCAGGCAAACAATCCCTTCATGAAACGGTGCCGCTCGGGCAATTGCTTCAATGCATCGACCACGGCCCGGTCCATCAGCCGGAAATCACCGACGTTTTCCGGAATCTGGACCGCCGAAAGGCGGTTGTGCAGGCGGTAGAACAAGGCCGCACTGTTGCGCTTGAAAAAGGTGTCGGAGCTGCGATCCGCCCGCCGTGCCAGCACCACTTCGGCACCGTCGCGCCACGCGGCCACCATGTCCGGGATCAGCTCCGGCGGATCCTGCAGATCGGCATCGATGGGGATCAGTGCATCGCCGGTGGCTTCATGCATGCCCGCGGTCAAGGCCGCCTCTTTGCCGAAATTGCGCGAAAACTCGATTATCCGGAAGCGCGGATCGCGCTCGGCCACCCGCATCAGTCCAGCGAGCGTCCGGTCGCTGCTGCCATCGTCGATACAGACGACCTCGAAATCGTATTCCGGCAGCTGTGCGAAAACCGCGCATACCGCATCGCAGAACAGCGAGACCCCGCCCGCTTCATCATGAAACGGGACGATCAGCGATATCGTCTTTCTGCCCTGGGTCATCGGATGCCGGTCTCAACATGTGCATGCATTCTAGTGGCGCGACATGAACCTGACGATGAGATCCTGGGCCGGCACCGCGACAGCACGTCGGAACCTGCGTCGTCTTCCCGGGAAAAGCAACTTCCTGCACGCACCTCAGGACTCGCCGGCAGCGGTGGGCAGATCGCAAGCGATCAGTGCCAGTGTCCGTTTCAGGGCGCCGCGGCCGTCGACCATCAAGGCGTGGCCCGCCTCGCGCATCACTTCGCGCAGTTCGTCTTGCCCCAGCAATTCGGACAAGGCCTTCGCCACCTCATCCGCGTCCTGGCAAATCCATAGTGCGCCGACCTCCCGCATCCGCTGCGAGATCTCGGCAAAGTTGCGCAGATAGGGGCCTGTCACCGGCGGCGTGCCCACCTCGGCCGGCTCCAGCAGGTTGTGGCCGCCGATGGGCTGCAGACTGCCGCCGACGAATGCCGCCCGCGCACAGGCGTAGAAGGACATCAGCTCACCCAGCGTATCGATGACGAAGACATCGTCGCCCTCTCCCGGCCAACGCTGCTGCTGCCGTGTGGAGACGCGCCAGCCGGCCGCTTCCGCCAAGGCCCGCGCCTTGCCGAAACGCTCCGGATGCCGTGGCGCCCACAGCATCAGCAGGTCCGGCCATTGCTTGCGCAATCGGCGATGGATCGCGATCACCGCATCTTCCTCGCCCTCGTGGGTACTGGCCGCGATCCAGACGGATCGCGGCGACGCCAATGCCTCCCGGAAATCGCCGACGAACCGTTCCAGACCGTCCGGAATGGCGATATCGAACTTCAGGTTGCCGAACACCCGCACGCGCCCGGGGTCGGCGCCCAGTGCGACGAATCGCTGCGCATCATCCCCGGATTGCGCCGCTACGTATTTCACCGTGCGCAACACATGCCCGATCAGCGCCTTCACCAGCCGATACCGGCCCAGCGACCGCTCCGAGAGCCGCGCATTGATGATGTAGACCGGAATGCCCTGGTCGCGGCAGCCGAACAGCAGGTTCGGCCACAG
This sequence comes from Lysobacteraceae bacterium, assembly GCA_031263725.1. Lineage (GTDB taxonomy): Bacteria > Pseudomonadota > Gammaproteobacteria > Xanthomonadales > Xanthomonadaceae > JAITWM01. Next base: position 9,874 of record JAISFF010000083.1, read on the forward strand.
TTCGGTTTCCATGATCAGCGCCAGCTCGGGATGGAAATGCCGCAGGAAGCGCCTGACCCCTCCCGGCAGGTCATAGGGCAGATAGACATGCTCGACCTGATCGCCCCAGATCGCGCGGACCCGGTCGGAGCCGGTCGGTGTGATCGTGGTGATGACCCAGCGGATGTCCGGGCGTTGCCGGCGCAGTTCGTTCACCAGCGGCGTCGCGGCATTGACTTCGCCCACCGATACCGCGTGCAGCCAGACGCAGGGGCGCGCGCGTGCCGGACTGTAGGTGGCGTAGCGCTCCCCCCAGCGCTGGAAATACTCGCGCACGCGGAATCCCCGCCGGATCAAGTGATAGATGGTGGCCGGCGACAGTATGTACAGCACCAGGGAATACGCGATGCGCAGGATGCGCTCGCTCAAATCCTTTCGCATAGATGCGAAGGATAGCCGAAGGAGCCGGTAGAATCGTATTCATGTCTTCACCCGATATCGGCACCGTGGTGCCCCGCCCTCCCCGTTCGCCGCGCTACTGGCCCATGTGGCTGGCATTGGCGGCGATGGTTCTGGCCAGCCGCCTGCCGTGGCTGTGCCAGCGCGCGCTCGGGCGCGGCCTGGGCTGGCTGGCCATGCATCTGGGCCGCAGCCGGAGGCATGTGGCGGAAGTGAACCTGCGCCTGTGTTTCCCCGACGAATCGGAAGCAGAACGGCAACGCTTGTTGCGCGACAGCTTCGATGCGTTCGGCGTCGGCGTCTTCGAGTTCATGCGCGCCTGGTGGGGAAGCGCCGAGCCGATGCGTTCCACCGCCCGCATCGAAGGGCTGGAACACTTGCAGGCCTTGCAGCGGGAAGGCCGCGGCGTGCTGCTGGTGTCGGGCCATTTCATGACGCTGGAAATGTGCGGCCGCCTGCTCTGCGATCACGTTCCGCTGGCCGGCATGTACCGCAAATACCGCAACCCGGTGATGGAATGGGCGGTGAAGCGCGGGCGGCTGCGCTACGCCTGCGCCATGTACACCAACCACGACATCCGCGCGGCGGTGCGCCACCTCAAACATGGCGGATTTCTGTGGTATGCGCCGGACCAGGACATGCGCGGCAAGGACACCGTGTTCGCGCCGTTCTTCGGCCATCCCGCCGCCAGCATCACCGCCACCCATTCGCTGGCGCGGATGACCGGCTGCGCCGTGGTGCCCTATTTCCATCGCCGCGAAGGCGACCGCTACATATTGAAGGTCGCACAGCCGCTGGACGATTTCCCTTCCGACGACGCGCTGGCCGACACCACCCGCGTCAATCAGGCCATCGAAGCGATGGTCCACGAGACTCCCGCGCAATACCTGTGGATCCACCGCCGCTTCAAGCGGCAGCCTGGTGGCCGCGGTCTGCTGTATGCGCGAGGCCGGCCCGGAGCGTAGTTGTAGTCCGCGCGAGCGGATCCCATTCGGTGCTTGCCAAAGTGTTTCATGCCGGTGCGTTACAGAGCAAAGGACACCGTATCGTATCGATGAAACCATGTGTCTTTATCTTGCGCGTCACGGTGCGCCATACAACCTATATAAGCAGGCATCTCAAGAGGGTGGACGTTTGATGCCCAGTCCTGTTGCTACTGCAAGTTCGGAGGATGGGACAGGGTTTGCCAGGAGCAGGATAAATTCCTCCGATGGAAAGAGAGGCACTACCCTATATTCATCCTTCAATTAATGACATCGAGGTTGACGAAATAGACACATTCAAAATCTGGATACCTTACAGAGGCTGATATATCTACATCGGCTCCTCTGTAGCGGTATCGCTTGTAATCGGATGGACCCAATACACCCGGTGGAGGTCCTTGGGCTCCTGAAATCTGGATAAACCGTTCCAGTGGAAAGCATGGCGTCTTCGAGACTCCGAGGCTAATACTTGTAACCTTGGCCCCTACTTCTGGCCCTCCTGAAATGCGTTGGGGAGTACGAGTGCTGGCATCCAGTAGGATATAACCATCAGCAAGAACTAATTCTCCTCCTGTATCCAGAGAAGAAATTTCTCCATTCCGTAGATGGGCCGCATATTGGTGGTGCAAAAAATCGACAACTTGATCGAATCCCACTCGTTCTTGCTGAACGGGTAGACTCAGCAGTTGTTCCAGACCGAGTACGGGCTTCTCGCTTGTGGAAGGGGCAGATTTGGTGGTTGTTCCGGCGCATCCACTTATGGCGAGTGCCATGACACTCCATGCGATCCAGTAGGGACGCAGAATGTCTGACAGAAGCAACATTACGTATCCTTATATTGACATGACAGATTCGTCATGGAGTTAATACAGGAGCGGATAGGTCATGTCAAACGAAGGAGAACAGCAAATAATACGGGAATCATTGTTACAGAATAAACGATTCACTGATATGCCTTTGGGTCTACAGGAAGTGATCCTGCACTCTCCCGCGGCTAGTTCAGTTCGAGATGTTCTTTTCCAAGGGCGGTATCATTGAGCCTGATCCGGGTGAAGAATTACTTATTATCGCGGCATAGAACCCTCAAGAATCGTCGTCAGTCAATTCAAATATCAGGAAGCGCGCTTACCCCATCGCGATGACATATGCAGGAGCCTGTTCTCGATCATGGCGCATGGAATCGGCCATGGCGTCATCAACCACGAAGCGCACCCATTCCGGGAAAGTACCGAGGAATAATACGTTGTTTATCGTACTGAGCATGAGGTGCTGACGATCCATAATGCATTCGTCATCTTCAAGGAATTGAAGGAGGTGATGAAACGATATGTCTTTATCTTGTGCGCCACGGTGCGCCATACAATCCATGATAAATAGATACCTCAAGATGATGAGCGTTTGGCGTCTGCGTCCGTTATTGTTGTAAGTTCATAGAGTAGGGCAGGATTTGCCAGGGGTTATAATAAATTCCCCCGATGGAAAGAGGAGTATCACCCTATATTCATCCTTCAGTTAATGACATTGAGGTTGACGAAATAGATACATTCAAAATCTGGATACCTTACAGAGGCTGACACGCTTATCTCGGTTCCTCTGTAGCGGTATCGCTTATAATGCGATGGACCGAGTGTACCCGGTGGAGGACCTTGAGCTCCAGAGATTTGGATGAATCGTTCCAATGAAAAGCATGGTGTTTCCGAGATGGCAAGGCTGATCTTTGTAACCTCGGCACCCACTTCCAGTCCTCCTGAAATACGTTGAGAAATAAAAGTGCTGGCATTCAATAGAGTATAACCGTCGGCTAGAACCAGTTCTCCTCCCGTATCCAGAGAAGAAATCTCCCCATCCCGCAAATGGGCCGCATATTGGCGATGCAGGAAATCAGCGACCTGATCGAATCCCGCTCGTTCTTGCTGAACGGGCAGACTCAGCAGTTGTTCCAGACCGAGTTCCGGCTTTTCGCTTGCGGGGGGAGCGGACTGGGTGGTTGTTCCGGCGCACCCACTTATGGCAAGTGCCATGACACTCCATGCGATCCAATAGGGGCGCAGAATGTCTGACAGGAGAAGCATTGCGTATCCTTATATCGACATGATAGGTTCGCTGTGGAATTAGTACAGGAGCAGATAAGTCATGTCAAGCGAAGCGGAATGGCAGCAAAGAATACGGGAATCATTGTTACAGAATAAGCAATTCACCAATATGCCTTCGGGCCTATGGGAAGTCATCCTGCACTCTCCCACGGCCAGTCGTCAGTTCGAGACGTTCTTTTCTAAAGGCGGTATTATTGATCCTGATCCGGATGAGGGATTAGCTCATTACGCTGGTACTGAACCACCTGAAATTGTTGTCAGCCAATTCAAGTATCAGGAAGCGCGCTTGCCCCACCGCGACGACATGCGCAGGAGCCTGTTCTCGATCATGGCGCATGAAATTGGTCATGACGCCA
>JAISFF010000047.1 GCA_031263725.1 Lysobacteraceae bacterium
TAGGCGACCCGATTGCCCGCCGAGGTGCTGCGTTCGACCCGGTTGCCGACCTCGTCGTAACGATAACCGATCTTGAAGCCGTCCTGGTCCTCCTCGAGCAGATGGCCCCGCGCGTCGAACTTGCGCTGCACCTGCCGCGCCGGGTTGCGCAGCTCGATCAACTGCCCGCGTTTATCGTACTTGAACGTCTTGCGCACCTGACCGCCGCGATGGAACACATCCGGCAGCGTCTTGCTCACGATCCGGCCCAGTTTGTCGGTCTCGAACTGGATGGGTTGGCCCAACGGATCGATGGTGGACTTCAGTGGGCATGCAATGATGATTCCGTGATGATTATCACAGTCCAGGATTTGCCCTGCAACCTGCTGCTGGAGGAATCCTGGCAGCGTCCCGGTTTGAATTTGTCATTCCATGGGGTGATGACCTGTGCGAACAGGTATCCATTTGAAATGCTTGCATTTGTTTCTCATATTCCGATCAGGTCGAGCAATTCGCGGACACCGCCTGCGGTGTCCGCGGCAACCTGAATCTCGGATCGAGACACTGCCGCTCTTGGTGACGCCGCAATGCCACACCGTCCCCTGGGCTTGCCGCCGTCGCCGTTCAGGAGGCCGGGTTCCCGGCCCAGCCGTTCCCGTATTTCCCCCGCACGCCGGATCGCACATCATCCGGCACCTTCCCATGTGCCGGCACAGGCAAAGAAAGATCGTACCGCCATAGAGGATCGCCACATGTCGTCCGCATCCTTTTGCCGGACGATCGAATTGAGTCGTTGTTTGTGGGTTGCGTAACCGAAGCGGAACCCGCATTACCTTGGGGACCGACGGGAAGTTGTCCTTATTTGCAGCGGTTCAGGCTCATTCCGTCCGCTTATGCCCGGCCTTGTCTACGATCGCCCCGGTCATTTTGACCAGGTCCGCAGCCCATTGCATCGGCAATGTTGATTGCGGTTCCGGTGATGGATGTCGCATATAATAGCGACGCATAATTCGGCGGCCGGATGATCGTACCGGCGCCGTGGCAGAGCGCCCCGTTTCACCGATTACGCCTGGCACAGGCGGCTTCCCGTTTTCTTTTTCCGGATTTCATTGCATGGGTATCGAATGTGGCATTGTCGGTCTGCCTAACGTCGGCAAGTCGACTCTGTTCAACGCGCTGACCAAGGCCGGCATCGCGGCGGCCAACTTCCCGTTCTGCACTATCGAGCCGAATGTCGGCGTCGTCCCGGTTCCCGATCCGCGATTGAATGCGCTGGCCGGGATCGTCAAGCCGGAGCGTGTGCTTCCGACCGCGGTCGAGTTCGTCGATATCGCCGGCCTGGTGGCCGGCGCCGCCAAGGGCGAGGGTCTGGGCAACAAGTTCCTGGCGCACATCCGCGAAGTCGATGCGATCACGCATGTGATCCGCTGTTTCGAACATCCCGATATCGTCCATGTCGCGGGCAAGGTCGACCCGGTTTCCGATATCGAGACCATCGACACCGAACTGGCGCTGGCGGATCTGGACAGCGTGGAGAAGGCGCGGAACCGTGCCGAGCGCGCCGCCAAGGGCGGCGACAAGGATGCGATCGCGCGCAGGCCCGTGCTGGAGAAACTGCATGCGGCGCTGGCGGACGGCAAGCCGGCGCGCTCGCTCGGTCTGGACGACGAAGAGAAGGCGCTGATCCGCGATCTGTTCCTGTTGACGATCAAACCGGTCATGTACGTTGCCAACGTGCTCGAGGACGGGTTCCGCGACAACCCGCTGCTGGACAAGGTACGTGCGCGCGCCGAGGCGGAGGGCGCCGAGGTGGTGCCGGTGTCCGCCGCCATCGAGGAGGAGCTGGCGCAGCTCGACGATGCGGACCGCGACGCCTTTCTGGCCGATCTCGGTCTCGACGAGCCGGGCCTGAACCGCGTCATTCGCGCCGCCTACAAACTGCTCGGCCTGCAAACCTATTTCACCGCCGGCGTCAAAGAGGTGCGCGCGTGGACCGTCAAGGCGGGCGCCACCGCGCCGCAGGCGGCGGCGGTCATTCATACCGATTTCGAAAAGGGCTTCATCCGCGCCGAGACCATCGCCTATGACGACTTCATCAAGTACCGGGGAGAGGCGGGGGCCCGCGAAGCGGGACGGCTGCGGCTGGAAGGCAAGGAATACCGGGTCCAGGAAGGAGATGTTCTGCATTTCCGGTTCAACGTCTGATACGGCATCAACCGATCGCATGGCCGGTGTTTCCGGTGGTGGATCGGGTTTTCAAACCAGGGGAAAACGGTGCACAGGGGCTGGAAGAACATATCGTTCGAGACGATGGCGCTCGCCTTGCTGATCGGAGTCTCCGTTTTCTGTGCCGCGCGTCTGCAGGGTTTCATGTTCTGCCAGGAGGAACATTTCCGGTTTGGCGCCCTGGTCATCTCGTTGTGTCCCATCCTGTTCGTCTATGCGGCGGTACGGGTGATGTCGCCGCCGTTGCTCTCGGCGGCGATGGTTTCGTCGGTCGTCTATCTGCTGAGCAAGGTGAGCCAGGTCAAGGACTTCCTGACCGGCGAACCATTGTCGTGGACCGATCTGTCTTCCGGGACCAATCTGTCCGTGATTCCTCATTACATCACCCTGGGGAATGTGCTGTTGCTGCTGTTTTTCGCCCTCGTCCTGCTTGTCCTGATAAAGATCAACCCGTTCAGGGGCTACTCGAAGCCCGGTCTCGCAGTGAAGGTCGTCACCTGCCTGGCATTGTTCCCGTTCGCGTTCTATCCGTACTGCACCGGCAAACTGAAGGCGGTCAATCCGCTGGTCGGCAAGGCCGGTATCAGCTATATCGTTTGGGACTGGCGGTACAACGTCCAGCTCAACGGACTCGCAATGCATCTGGTTCAGACCAGTCGCCGGGTCGTTCCCAGAACTCCCGACGAAAATGACAGAAAACAATTCGCGGCGCTGACCGAGGCCGGTTCGCAGCCGGTCGCCGACCGCCCCAAGAACATCATCTTCATCCTGTGCGAAGCCTGCTGGTATGACGAAAGGCATTTCAAGGAAGCTTTCGCGCCACTCGACGAGACAGGACTCAAGCCGTTCCGGACGGTTTCGCCCAGTTATGGCGGCGGTACCGTTAATGCCGCCTTCGAGCTGTTGACGGGATTGTCGTCGAAAGAGGTATTCACCGGGATCATCTATCAGGAATATGCGTCGTTGATGTCCGACACCGCCTGGGCCTATCCGCGCAGCCTGAAAAGACTCGGCTATACCACTATTTCGGAGCACAACCACAACCGGAAATTCTGGAAGCGGGATGTCGTCAATCCGAAGCTCGGGTTCGACGAGTTCCTGGGTATCGAGGACATGGGCTATGACGGACCGGCCTGGGCCGAGGATGCCGTCCTGTTCGATTCCGCGTTCGAGAACATCAGGCGCGACGACTCTCCCAAGTATCTGTTCCTGACGACGGTCCACACGCATGGCGCCTACATGGAGGACAATGGCGACTATGGCGCGGGCGATTACGAGCGGCGCCTTTCCAAGACGCTGAGCCAGCTCTCCGGGTTCGTGGAGAAAGTGCTGGCCTGCGAGCCCGATACCTTGATCGTCATGGTCGGCGACCACAAGCCGGCGCTTGCCCAGTACTTCTACGAAAAGGGCGTTTTTCCGAAAGAGTATTACGCCTCCACCGGTTCGTCGGGCGCGGACTTCAGGTTCGGGAACATTCCGACCGAAGCCATAGGCGATGTGCCGGGCTTTATCTACTGGAAGAATCCCGAACAGGTCGATGCATTCGTGGAAAGAGTAAATGGAAAGCCTTTCTATTGCCTCAGCCAAGCGCTGGATTCGGAGTTCGTCGGGGCCGGATTGCCCGCGTACACCTATGCGGCCAATCAGCATATGTGTGACGAGTTCGATTGGGCGCGCCAGCGCACGCCAGCGAAGAAAACCTTTCCCGATTGGCTGTATTCGTTGAGCCTGCTCCGGTAGTGACCGTATCGGGCAGGCTGTCTCGCGTCATGGCGTCAGGCTGCCGATAGCCTTTGTCTTTGTCTGATGTGGCGCTCCTGGACAGGCCGAACCGCTTCAAGATCGTTTCCCTGGACACTGGATGCGGCGATGCTGGGTTCCCGGAGTAGGGGCGATATGGGCGCAATGTCAAGTCTGTGTGGCTCGCGACGGCCGTCCGCGTGGCGTCCGCCAGGGTGGAATTCACCTGGATGCAATGCCGGGGAGGACTAGACTGGCGGCGGCTTATCCGGAGAAGGAGGTTTCCTAATGACGAATTCCGATTCCCCCTCGGCGCGCAGGGAGTTTCTGCGCAAATCGGTAATGATGATTCCCGCAGTGGCGGTCACGATGCTGCCCGGTTGCGATTCCGCGCGCCCGCCGGCGGCCGCGTCCGAGGCGGCCCGCTACGAGCCGGGCTTTTTCTCGGCGCCCGAATGGGCCTTCATGCAGGCCGCGGTCGCCAGACTGATTCCGGCCGACGAACGCGGGCCGGGCGCCGTTGAAGCCGGCGTGCCGGAGTTCATCGATCGGCAACTGCAGACCGTTTACGGCAGCGGCGGGCTCTGGTTCATGCAAGGGCCGTTTCATCCGGATGCGCCTGCCGAACTCGGATATCAGGGGCGGCTGTCGCCACAGGAAATCTATCGGTTCGGGATCCGCGCCACTGATGAGAGTTGCCGGCAGCGATACGGCAAGCCGTTTCCCGAACTCGACCAGGCGGACCAGGACAGCGTATTGACCGAGCTGGATACGGGCACGGTCGAATGGGGGGCATTGCCCGCGCCGTTGTTCTTCAATCTGTTGCTGACCAATGCGAAGGAAGGTTTTTTCAGCGACCCGATCCACGGCGGCAACCGCGACATGGTGGGCTGGACGTTGATCGGGTTCCCGGGAGCGCGCGCCGATTTCATGGATTGGGTGGAGCGCGACGAGCGCTATCCGTTCCCGCCGGTTTCCATTCGCGGCAAGAGGGCTTGAACGATGGCCAGGATCAAGAACAAGGTCGATGCGGTGGTGATCGGCTTTGGCTGGGCTGGCGCGATCATGGCCAAGGAGCTGACCGAAGCCGGACTGCGGGTGGTGGCGTTGGAGCGCGGCCCGCTGCGGGACACGTATCCCGATGGCTCCTACCCGCAGACGATCGACGAGTTGACCTACAACTCGCGCAAGAAGCTGTTTATGGATATCTCCAGAGAGACGGTCACGGTGCGGCACGGCCCGGACGATGTGGCGATGCCGTATCGGCAGTTCGGCGCGTTCCTGCCCGGAACCGGCGTGGGCGGGGCGGGCTTGCACTGGTCGGGGGTGCATTTCCGCGTCGATCCGGCGGAGTTGCGGCTGCGCAGCCACTACCTGGAACGCTACGGCAAATCCTTCATTCCCGATGACATGACCATCCAGGATTTTGGGATCAGCTACGAGGAGCTGGAACCGTATTTCGACTTTGCCGAACAGGTTTTCGGTACCTCGGGCAGCGCTTGGAGCGTGCGCGGCGAAGTCGTCGGCCGCGGGCAGGGCGGCAATCCCTTCTCCGCCGACCGTTCCAACCCCTTCCCGCTGCCGGCGCAGAAGAACACGGTATCGGCGCAGCTGTTCCAGCATGCGGCCGAGGCGGTGGGCTATCACCCGTACAATCTGCCTTCGGCGAATACTTCCGGACCGTACACCAACCCGTATGGCTGCCAGATGGGGCCGTGCAACTTCTGCGGATTCTGCAGCGGCTACGCCTGCTACATGTATTCGAAGGCGTCGCCCAATCTGAACATCTGGCCGGCGCTGCGGCAGGAGCCGCGCTTCGAGTTGCGCGCGAATTCGCATGCGCTGCGGATCAATCTCGACAGCGAACGCAAGCGCGCCACCGGCGTCACCTATCTGGACACCGCCGGACAGGAGGTCGAGCAACCGGCCGACCTGGTGATCGTCAGCATGTTCCAGTTCAACAACGTGCGGATGCTGCTGCTCTCCGGCATCGGCCAGCCCTACGATCCGAAAACCGGCGAGGGCGTGGTCGGACGCAATTTCGCCTATCAGAATCTGGCGACGATCAAGGTGTTCTTCGATCGCGACGCGCACCACACCAATCCCTTCATCGGCGCGGGTGGCAACGGCGTGGCGGTGGACGATTTCAACGCCGACAACTTCGATCATGGTCCGGAAGGCTTCGTCGGCGGTTCGCCGTTCTGGGTCAACCAGGCCGGCACCAAGCCGATCGCGGCCGCGGCGGTACCGGACGGAACGCCACGCTGGGGAAGCCAGTGGAAAGCGGCGACGGCCGACTACTACAACCATCACGTCTCGATGGATGCGCATGGCGCGCATCTCTCCTATCGCGGCAACCATCTGGATCTGGATCCGGCCTATACCGACGCCTACGGACAGCCGTTGTTGCGGATGACCCTGGACTGGAAGGAAAACGACACGCGCATGATCCGCTTCATGCTCGACAAGATGCAGGCCATCGCTCGGGCGATGAATCCGAAGGCGATCTCGGTACAGAAGCGCGAATTCGGCGAGCACTTCGATTTCACCCGCTACCAGACCACGCATCTGAACGGCGGCGCGATCATGGGCGACAACCCGCGTACCAGCGCGATCAACTGTTACCTGCAGAGCTGGGATGTGCACAACGTGTTCGTGCCCGGTGCATCGGCGTTCCCGCAGGGACTGGGTTACAACCCGACCGGACTCGTGGCGGCGCTGACCTATTGGTCGGCGCGCGCGATCCGCGAGCAGTACCTGCGGAATCCCGGCCCGCTGGTGCAGGCATGAAGGAGAAGGTCGTGAAACGGAAATGGCCGCTGATATCGGGACTGGTCCTGCTGGCGGTAGCCGCGGCATCGTTCGCGCTGCTGTCGCCGAAACGGCTGGAACCGGTGAATACGGCATCGGCACGTTTCGAGCCCCGGCAGATCGAGCGCGGAGAGTATCTGGCGCGCGTCGGCGATTGCACTGCCTGTCATACCGCGCCGGGAGGGGCCGCGTTCGCCGGCGGCCTGGTGATGCAGACGCCGATCGGGGCGATCTATTCGACCAACATCACCCCCGATCCGGAGACGGGCATCGGCGACTACAGTTTCGAGGCATTCGAGCGGGCGTTGCGTCATGGCATCGCCAGGGAAGGACATACCTTGTATCCAGCGATGCCCTATCCGTCGTATGCGCGGGTCAGCGAAAGCAACCTGCGCGATCTGTACGCCTATTTCATGCGGGGCGTGGCACCGGTCAGGCAGGCGAACCGGGACAGCGATATCCCCTGGCCTCTGTCGATGCGCTGGCCGTTGTCGATCTGGCGCGGATTGTTCGCACCGAAGGCGGCCGACTTCGTTCCGCGTCCGGGCCAGGACGCAGTGGTGGCGCGCGGCGCCTATCTGGTCGAAGGTCTCGGGCATTGCGGTGCCTGCCATACGCCACGCGCCTTGACCATGCAGGAGAAGGCGCTGACATCGGCCGATGGTGCGCGCTACCTTTCCGGCAGCGTGCCATTGGAATCCTGGGTCGCGAAGAGTCTGCGCGGTGATCACCGGACCGGTATCGGGAGCTGGAGCGAAGCGGAACTGGCGCAGTTCCTGCGGACCGGCCGCAACGAGCACAATGCGGTGTTCGGAAGCATGACCGGTGTCGTCGAACACAGCCTGCAATATTTGGATGCGGGCGACGCGACCGCCATCGCGCGTTATCTGAAGACGTTGCCGGCGAATGATCCGGGCGACGCTCCCTTCCGCTACGATGGGCAGGTCGGCCACGCCCTGTGGCAGGGCGACGACGGCCGCAGAGGCGCGGCGGTCTATATCGACAACTGTGCGGCTTGCCATCGGACCGACGGTCGCGGTTACGCCACGGTGTTTCCGGCGCTGGCAGGCAGCGCCACGTTGAACAGCGACGATCCCACCTCGCTGATCCACATCGTGCTGCGGGGCGGCACTTTGCCGGCGACCCGACATGCGCCTTCAACGATCACGATGCCCGGGTTCGGCTGGCGGCTCGACGATCGGCAGATCGCGGATGTCGTCACCTTCATCCGTGGCAGTTGGGGCAATGGCGGCCACCCGGTCGCCGAGGATGCGGTGCGAAAGGTGCGCCGCGCCACCGCGAATGCCGCATCGGAGGATGTGGCCGCAGGTAGTGGAAGGCGTCTTATCCCGCCCGGTCGTAACCGGGGCGCTGACTGCTCAATATGTCCTCCAGAACGGCGGACATGCTCTCGAAATCCGTGTCGCCTTCGTAATGGAAATCGTTGATGAAGAAACGGGGCGTCCCTTCGACGCCGCTTTCGATGCCGCTTTCCAGGTCGGTTTCGACGATATGGGCGAATTCGCCTTCGAAGGCGTCCCGGATCGTGTCGCGGTCGAGGCCGGCTTTCTCGGCATAAGCCACCAGGCTTTGGTCATCAAGTTGTTTCTGGTGTTCGAACAGGAGGTCGTACATCGGCCAGAACAGGCCTTGGCTGCCAGCGGCCTCGGAAAGCTCGGCGGCGCGCTGGGCGTGCGGATGCAATTGCCGCAGGGGGAACTGCCGGAATACGAAGCAAAACCTGTCGCCGAATCGATGCTGCAACCGTTTTACCAGCGCGTGGGCAATGCTGCAGTAGGGACACTGGAAGTCGCCATATTCGACGAGTACCAAGGGGGCGTTCAAGTTTCCTTGATGGTGGTCCTGCGGTCCGGCATGCGGCTTGAGGTCACTCATGGTGGGAGTTGCTCCTGTTCACGTGCTTGCTGGGAAGCAGCATGCTCTCCGATCCGTTAACACCGAGAGAGGCCGGAAGGCGACGGATTGAGCGCTTATACACACTGTGACGGTGGAATCGAGCTAATTCGATATGTTTTACATAACAAACGTGAAGCAGGAATCAGTCTGTCCGTCGTCGAGTCGAAGCAGCCGGATATGCCTGGATGCGGTGCCGGATTTCGCGCAATGGGCGCCGGATACGGTCAGTCGGGGGCGGGAGCCGGATGAAGGCAGACCGCGGGGCGGTCGGTGCGGACTTTCCGCCCAAGCGCGTGACCGGAAATGCTGCGAGACCCGGAGGCGGCCCCGGATGTCCAGTTCGAGCGCGCTGCGGAACCGGCGGAACCATCCGGGCTCGGTTGACATCGTTGGCAGGGGGCGTCAAAATCGCGGGCTGTTTCTCCCCTGCTCATGGCGGGAGAGGAATTCCGGAGGGATACCCAAGCGGCCAACGGGGGCAGACTGTAAATCTGCTGGCTTACGCCTTCGGTGGTTCGAATCCACCTCCCTCCACCAGTTTCAGGCGATCGGCGGAACATCATGCGGATCGCCAGCGGCAAATGCGGTTTTTCCGTAGTTCCAGGTTCGGTGGCGCCAGCGTTCTGGTTCCCATGCGGGAGTAGTTCAATGGTAGAACCTCAGCCTTCCAAGCTGATGGTGCGGGTTCGATTCCCGTCTCCCGCTCCATCGTGGAACTTGGTGAAAACGCAGGATTTCGCTCACGTAGCTCAGTCGGTAGAGCACCTCCTTGGTAAGGAGGAGGTCGATGGTTCGATTCCATTCGTGAGCACCATCCCAGCGGTACCCGAACCTCCATTCTGATCACCTGAGTAAAGCAATCATGTCCAAGGGTAAGTTTGAGCGCACCAAGCCCCACGTGAACGTGGGCACGATTGGTCACGTAGACCATGGCAAGACGACGCTGACGGCGGCGCTGACGAAGATTGGCGCGGAGC
>JAISFF010000086.1 GCA_031263725.1 Lysobacteraceae bacterium
GTCGAGGGCATCAACAACACCATCAAGGTCATCAAGCGGCGGGCCTACGGATATCGGGACCAGGAATACTTCTTCCTCAAAATCCGCGCCGCATTCCCCCGAATCCAGCGATGAACCAATTTTTTCGGGCGCGCAACTCCAGCATCGCATCGCCGTAAGCTTCCTGCAGTTGCTTGAACTGGCGCTCGTAGTGTTCCCGGATTCCAGCCGGTTGCTACGCAAGGCGTTCTCCATGCCCCGCTTGCCCTCATCGACCCATTGTTCGATCTCCGAAGGCGGCAGATCGTAAGCCCGGCTGGCCCCGGATTCCAGCCGGTTGCTACGCAAGGCGTTCTCCATGCCCCGCTTGCCCTCATCGACCCATTGTTCGATCTCCGAAGGCGGCAGATCGTAAGCCCGGCTGGCCTCGGCCACGCTGGTCTTGCCCTGAATGATATCCAGCACCAGCGCGCTCTTGCGCCGCGCCGTCCATCGCTTGATCTCTTCTTCCATCTTCAGGCTCATCGTCGTTTCCTCTCAGTATGACGTGAGCAGGTTTTTAGTGGGTCATTACAGCGCCGCCGCGCCGCCTGCATGATGGCGTCCGGCTCAATCCACCGTGACCAGCAGGGCGTTATGTTGGCGCAGGATGTCGTAGACCGGATCGGTTTCCGGACGCACGCCGTGCCACAGCTCGAAACTGTCGGCGGCCTGTTCGACCAGCATGCCCAGACCATCGACGACGTTGCGGCATTCGGCCGAACGCGCCCAGGCCAGGAATGGAATCGCGGCCTCGCCGTAGTTCAGATCCACCGCCAGCGTCATCCGGTTGCACAGCCCCAGCGGCAGGTCGAATTCCACGCCTTCGCCACGGCCGGCCGAAGTGGCGTTGATAATCAGCTCGAAATCGCCCTGGCTGTCCAGATCATCCCAGTAACGCGAATGGGCGCGGGCGGGATCGCCCAGTGCGTCCATCAGCGCATCGGCGCGGGCCGGCGTGCGATTGACGATGACCAGCTCCAGCACGCCGGCATCCAGCAGTACGGGCGCGATACCGTGCGCCGCGCCGCCGGCGCCTAGCAGCAAGGTGCGGCGACCGCGCAGATCCAGCAACTGGCGTCCGGTGAGATCGCGGATCAGGCCGCTGCCGTCGGTGTTGTCGCCATACCAACCATCGTCTTCGCACTTCAGCGTGTTGACCGCTTTGGCGAACTGCGCGCGCGGACCGGTCCGCGAACAGAGTCCGAATGCGATTTCCTTCAGTGGCAGCGTCAGATTGACGCCGCGTCCGCCTTCGGCGGCAAACCGTTCCAGCAAGGCCGGAAAGTCAGGGGCCGGAGCATCGATGGCGGTGTACTCCATCGCGATACCCGTCTGCTCGGCGAACGCCTTGTAGATGTGCGGCGACAACGAGTGAGTGATGGGATGGCCGAATACGGCAAAGCGCTCGATGGTCATGCGGCGTCCTGTTTGAATAACGGCGATGACCGGCATTGTCCCATGATCCGTGGAATCGGACACAGGCGCTGATGGAAACGGCCCGGCAACGGCGTCATGCGCTGTCCGTGATACGGCCATGCGGGTGCGTGACGCGATCCGCATACGCGGCATGCCGCCATGCAGGCGACAACGGCGAGACCGTATCTCGTCGACTCAGCCTTGGCCGGGTTGCGATCGTTCCGAGGCGTTGACCATCCGGCAGCAGCCCCATGCCGTCAGCACGACGCCAATGAACAGGATCAGCCAGAAGACGAAAAGGATCATCGAATAAATCGTGTGGTAGCTTTCGTGCTCCCGCCAACTGGTGTGCATTCCGTTCACCAGCCAGAAGTACAGAGGCATCTGCGCACCACCCAGCACGAGTCCGATGACGGCGGCCGCCAGCATGATGCCGGCTCCGGTCACAGCGAGGCTCCGGCCAGGACGCGGTTTCAGTTTCAGCATCATGGGCAGGATGATGGCAGCAGCGATGACCTCCGGACAGTGGAACAGGATGCTTTGCACGGAGATATACAACATGTTCGAATTCATGATGGATTCCGGGTTGGCTGTCGGATCGGTTGCGGCTGGAGTCGGGTCGGTCGGCGGTCTTTATCATTCTGCGTGCATTCCAGACGAACGGCACGATCCCGATGCGGAAAGTCGCCGCAAAAACGGAGCCGACCCACGAGCTGGAGATGCAACTGCATTGTATAGCGGTCAAGCCCGCCTTGCGGGTTCGCTCGGGAAAGGACATCGACCGCAGCGGATGGGATCATGGGCGCCGGCATCGTGGCGCGCGAATGCGATGCTCGGCGCGAGGGTTCAGCGCCCGTCTTCCTGCAGCCAGCGCGCGACATCCAGCGCGAAGTATGTCAGTACGCCATCGGCGCCGGCACGGCGGAAGGCGGTCATCGTTTCCATCACGCAGGGGCGTTCCTGCAACCAGCCGTTGGCGAAGGCCGCCTTCAGCATTGCGTATTCGCCGCTGACCTGATAGGCAAAGGTCGGCACGCCGAAGGTGTCCTTGACCCGGCGGATCACGTCCAGATAAGGCAGGCCCGGCTTCACCATCACCATGTCCGCGCCTTCGTCCAGATCCTGCTCGATCTCGCGCAGCGCCTCGTCGCTGTTGCCCGGGTCCATCTGGTAGGTGGACTTGTCGCCCTTGCCCAGATTGCCGGAGGAACCGAGCGCATCGCGGAACGGGCCATAGAATGATGAAGCGTACTTGGCCGAGTAGGCCATGATCCGGGTATTGACATGGCCGGCCTGTTCCAGCGCATGCCGGATGGCGCCGATGCGGCCGTCCATCATGTCCGAAGGCGAGACGATGTCCACGCCGGCTTCGGCATGCGACAGCGATTGCTTGACCAGCGCCTCCACGGTGATGTCGTTGAGCACATAGCCTGCGTCATCGATGATGCCGTCCTGGCCATGCGTGGTGAACGGATCGAGCGCAATGTCGGTCATTACCCCGAGTTCGGGAAAACGCTGTTTCAGTGCCCGTATCGCGCGTTGGCACAATCCGTCCGGGTTCCAGGCGGCATTGGCGTCGAGGCTCTTGGCCGACGGATCGACCACTGGAAACAGGTCCAGCAGCGGAATGCCCAGTTCCAGCGCTTCTTCGCCCACGCGCAGCAGTTCGTCGATGCCGAGGCGATCGACGCCCGGCATCGAAGCGACCGGAGCGCGCCCCTTCAGCGCGTGGACGAAAACCGGATAGATCAGATCGTTGCGAGTGAAGACATGCTCACGCATCAGGCGGCGGGAAAAACTGTCGCGGCGCATACGGCGCATGCGCAGGTGTGGAAAGGACATTGAAGTGCTCCAGAAACCGATCGGGGAAACGGTGCGTCGCCGGGGATCTGCCGATGCGTGCCAGCCGTCGCCGACGACGCGCATAGGCGTAGCGCCGGCGCGCCAATGATACTCCCGCCTCCGATGACGGGGACGGATACCCATCGGTGGATGGATGTCAGATGAGCCCGCCGCCGATGGAGAGGCGAAACACGCCGACGATGATCACGATGCCGTTGAGTATCAACCCGGTGGTGGCGCGCCCGCGTTTCTCGGTCTTGGTGAACAGGATGCCGAGCGCGGCGATGATGGCGCCGACCGCCGCGAACGGAATCAGCAGCCAGTTGGCCCAACCGAGCAGCGGAATCAATGCGAGGATCATCCAGATGATGGCGAGGATGCCCCAAAGCAGACTGATGATGCCCATAGCTGAATTCCTGTCCCGGAAAGTCGATGCCGTACACCATAGCCGAAATGGGGTGGTTCACCAGGTGAACGGCGTCTTGCCGGCGGCTTGCTACAGTCGGCAATGCGGCGCTACGCTGCCGAGAGGATAGCGGCGATGGCCAGAAGACTGGCTTGATGGGGCGCTGCTTCGTATTCCGGTCACGAGGGGCAAATCATGTCAAACCGATTCATCATCGCGGCAGCCGCCGGCATGGTCCTGTTGGCGGGTTGCGCCAGTACCAGCAACGTCATGGTGGGACAGGCCCGCCCGCCGATCGATCCCGCACAGGTACAGATCTATTCCGCGCCACCGCCAGGTTCGCTGGAGATTGCGCAACTGGAGGCGCGCAGCGGCGCCGGCTTCGGCACGCAGAGACAGACCAATGCCACGATAGAGCGGCTCAAGCGCGAGGCCGCGGCGCTGGGTGCAAATGGCGTGGTGGTGCTTGGTATCGGTTCCAGCGGCGCGCCGGTCGGAGTTTCGGTGGGAGCGGGTTCGTATGGCGGCCATTTCGGTGGCGGACTGGGCGTGGGCATCCCCACCACGCAGCGACAGGCCTCGGGTATCGCCATTTACGTGCCGCCGGGCGCGGAACATGCGCCGGCGCCGACGATATCGACCACGCCGCCGCAGACGCAGCGCATCGATGTGCAGGAGTCGCCTGAAAGCCCGGAGCAGGAGTGATTCTTCCTGTCGTCCGGGATAATTTGCGGCAAGCGGGCATTCCGATGAAGCGCGCCTGGCCGTGATTCGCCGGATCGGCACGACGCGGTTTCGCGGCCTGCCTGTCGGCGCGCCGCCGGATAACGCATGATCTCCACCGTATTGAACTGGGCATTCGCGGTGCGGACAAGACGTTTCCTTGATGCGGATTAGAAGGCCTTTCAAACGGTTGCCTGCGTTTGCGACCATTTATCGAATCAAGTGTCGCAAATGATTGTCCGGGGCGGATTGTGCGAATCAAACTTGAGGCTACGCGGCGCACTTGAAGATGCGCCAACCCCCGAAGGTCCGGGCCCTTAATCGGTTGGATACGCAGGGCGATGTGGCTGTTTCACCCGTATCGGGTGCCATGCGACCCGAGGCTTCATGGTCTGGAATCGAAAATGTCGATCCCGGGATGAAACAAAACCCCGCCGGTCGGCGGGGTTTTGCATACAGCATATCGCGTGACGGAGCGCCGGATCAGAAATCCATGCCGCCCATGCCACCCATGCCGCCGCCCGGCATCGCCGGCTCTTCCTTCTTCGGCAGCTCGGCCACCATGGCTTCGGTGGTGATCATCAGGCCGGCGATCGATGCGGCATTCTGCAGCGCGGTGCGCGTGACCTTGGTCGGGTCCAGGATGCCGAACTCGACCATGTCGCCGAACTCGCCGTTAGCGGCGTTGTAGCCGTAGTTGCCCTTGCCTTCCAAGACCTTGTTGAGGATCACGGACGGCTCTTCGCCGGCGTTGGTAACGATTTCGCGCAGCGGGGCTTCCATGGCGCGCAGGGCGATCTGGATGCCGTGGTGCTGGTCCTCGTTGTCACCCTTGAGCTTGCTGACGGCGTCCAGGGCACGGATCAGGGCGACGCCGCCGCCCGGGACCACGCCTTCCTCGACCGCCGCCCGGGTGGCGTGCAGGGCGTCTTCGACGCGGGCCTTCTTTTCCTTCATTTCGACTTCGGTCGCGGCGCCGACCTTGATCACCGCCACGCCGCCGGCCAGCTTGGCCACGCGCTCCTGCAGCTTCTCGCGGTCGTAGTCGGAAGAAGTCTCCTCGATCTGCGCCTTGATCTGCTTGATGCGGGCTTCGATCGCCTTGGCATCGCCCGCGCCGTCAATGATGGTGGTGTTTTCCTTGGTGACCTGGATCTTCTTGGCGCGGCCCAGATCCTTGATCGTAGCCTTGTCCAGTTGCAGGCCGACTTCCTCGGAGATCACGGTGCCGCCGGTCAGGACCGCCATGTCTTCCAGCATCGCCTTGCGACGGTCGCCGAAGCCCGGCGCCTTGACCGCGCAAACCTTGACGATGCCGCGGATGGTGTTGACGACCAGGGTCGCCAGGGCTTCGCCCTCGACTTCCTCGGCGACGATCAGCAGCGGCTTGCCGGCCTTGGCCACGCCCTCGAGGACGGGCAGCAGGTCGCGCACGTTGGAGATCTTCTTGTCGTGCAGCAGGATGAAGGGATCATCCAGCTCGACCGACATCGACTGCTGGTTGTTGATGAAATACGGCGACAGGTAGCCGCGGTCGAACTGCATGCCTTCGACCACGTCCAGCTCGTTCTCCAGGCCCGAGCCTTCCTCGACCGTGATCACGCCTTCCTTGCCGACCTTTTTCATCGCGTCGGCGATGATGTTGCCGATCGACTCATCGGAGTTGGCGGAGATGGTGCCGACCTGGGCGATGGCCTTGTCGTCGGCGGTGGGCTTGGACAGCTTCTTCAGCTCGGCGATGGCGGCGGCCACGGCTTTGTCGATGCCGCGCTTGAGGTCCATCGGGTTCATGCCGGCGGCGACGGCCTTGGAGCCTTCGCGGATCAGCGCCTGCGCCAGAACCGTGGCGGTGGTGGTGCCGTCACCGGCGTTGTCGGAGGTCTTGGAAGCGACTTCCTTGACCATCTGCGCGCCCATGTTCTCGAACTTGTCCTGCAGCTCGATTTCCTTGGCGACGGAGACGCCGTCCTTGGTGATGGTCGGGGCGCCGAAGCTCTTGTCCAGCACGACGTTGCGGCCCTTCGGGCCGAGTGTGGTCTTGACGGTGTTGGCGAGCATGTTGACGCCGCGCACCATGCGTGCGCGCGCGTCTTCGCCGAAGCGGATTTCCTTAGCAGCCATTGCGGTATTACCTCGATAATATGAATTTGAATGAAGAGATAGGGGGGCGGCTGGATCAGCCGAGGATGGCGAAGATGTCGTCTTCGCGCACGACCAGATAGTCGGTGCCGTCAAGCTTGACTTCGGTGCCGCTGTACTTGCCGAACAGCACCTTGTCGCCGACCTTGACCTTCGGGGCGCGAACGCTGCCGTTGTCCAGGGCCTTGCCCTCGCCGACGGCGGCGACTTCGCCCTTGATCGGCTTCTCGGTGGCCGAGTCGGGGATCACGATGCCGCCGGCCGACAGCTTTTCTTCTTCCATACGCTTGATGACCACACGATCGTATAGCGGTTGAATCTTGCTCATGTCAATCCTCTTAAGTGATTGATTGGTTTGGGAATAATTCTCGATGTTAGCACTCGAAAGGGAGGGGTGCCAAGATCGCGAAGGGGAAAAGCCCCGACAAGCGGGGACGTTCCAGAACTGGGGGCGCGAATCGGGCTTTCAAGAGCGGCGCGCCGGAGCGGCGGCGGGCAATGAGACAGGCGGACCATTACACTGTGCCGATGCCGATGAGACTGGTCCTGTGCGCCTGCCCCGATATCGACAGCGCCGAGCGCATCGCCGGAGTGCTGATCGAGGACCGGCTGGCGGCCTGCGTCAGTTGTCTGCCCGGGGTACGGTCGCTGTACCGGTGGCGGGGAAAACTGGAGCGGTCGAGCGAGGTGCAACTGCTGATTAAGACCGCCGCCGACCAGGTGGATGCCCTGGTCGGGCGCATCGTCGCGTTGCATCCCTATGAACTCCCCGAAGTGATCGTGGTCGAACCCGATTCCGCACTGCCGGCCTATGCGCAGTGGGTGGTGGACCAGACCCGCGAGGAATCCTGATCAATGTCGTCGTTACCGCATCGCTGCCTTGTCCTGTTCCTGTCGCTGCTGCCGGCGGCGGCGTTGGCGGTTTCCGAAGCCGACCTGCTGCCGGTGGACGAGGCGTTCAGGATCAAGGCCAGCGCACCGTCGCGCGACCGGCTGGAGGTGAACTGGCGGATCGCGGACGGTTACTACCTGTATCGGCACCGCACCAGCGTGACCGTGGATGGGGGCGGATTCCAGTCCGGCGAACTGCGACTGCCGCCCGGACATGCCTATCACGATGAATTCTTCGGCGATGTCGAAACATATCGCGACACTTTGACCGCCACGCTGCCCGGAACGCCCGCAGCGGGCGCATCCAAGGTGACTCTGGTGATCCGCTATCAGGGCTGCGCCGATGCCGGCATCTGCTATCCGCCGCAGCGGAAGGCGGTGGAAGTGACATTGCCTGCGGAGACCGGCGCGGCTATCGGCGGATTGCCGATGATGCCGACGCCGCAAGCGGGAGGACTGCTGTTTGCCGGACCCGCCTTGCCGGAG
This sequence comes from Lysobacteraceae bacterium, assembly GCA_031263725.1. Classification (GTDB taxonomy): domain Bacteria; phylum Pseudomonadota; class Gammaproteobacteria; order Xanthomonadales; family Xanthomonadaceae; genus JAITWM01. The sequence continues at coordinate 7,925 of JAISFF010000086.1, forward strand.
GAGCGGGCGTTCGGACTTGAAGCCACCGCCGATGGCGGCAATTCGATCCTGCTGCGTTTCACCGCCGCGCCGGGCTATTACCTGTACCGCGATCAGACCAGGCTGAAGCTGGAGAACGCGCCGGGCATACATCCCGATCCTCCGATCTGGCCGGCGGGCAAGGTGCGCCACGACGAGCATTTCGGCAATGTAGTGGTGTTCTTCAATCAGGTCGAGGTGGCGCTGCCCTTGCGCCGCGAGCGCGCCGATGCGGCCAAGGCGACCCTGGTCGCGACCTTCCAGGGTTGCCAGGATGGAGGCATCTGCTACCCGCCGATGACGCGCCGGATTCAGGTGTCGCTGCCGGAAGGACGCCCGAGCATCCCGCCGGCCGCCGCTGCGGCGACGGCGACGACTCCCGGTACGGCTCCAGTGGACAACGCCGAGGCCGGTTCCGCTGCCGACTCGGCCGCGCCGACGGATTCCGGTACCGATGCCGCCGCCGATCCCGCGATTTCTGCGGGTGGTGGCAATGCCGGTGCCGCCGGGACGCGGAACGACAACGCACTGCGCACCGCGGAGCGCCCGGCGCCCACGCGCCGCCTGTGGCAGGTTCTGCTGTTCGCCATGCTGGGCGGCGTCGTGCTGAACCTGATGCCGTGCGTGCTGCCGATTCTTTCGTTGAAGGCGCTGGGACTGGTGCAGAGCGGCGAAAGCTGTCAGCGCGCGCGCGGACATGCGATCTGGTACACGCTGGGCGTAGTGATCTCGTTCGGCGCGATCGGTGCGCTGGCGCTGGCGCTGCGTTCGGCCGGACAGGCGGCGGGCTGGGGTTTCCAGTTGCAGCATCCCTGGTTCATCGCCGGACTGGCGTATCTGATCTTCGTGATGGGATTGAGCCTTTCCGGCGTGGTGACGCTGGGCGCGGGAATGGGCGGCATCGGGCAGCGCATGACCTCGCGCAGCGGCCCGGCCGGCGATTTCTTCACCGGCATGCTCGCCTGTGTCGTGGCCAGTCCGTGCATCGGCCCGTTCATGGGAACGGCGCTGGCCTTCGCCTTCGTGGCGCCGCCGGTGGAGGCGATGGCGGTGTTCCTGATGCTGGGATTGGGGCTGGCGTTGCCGTTCCTGCTGATCGGCTTCATTCCGGCGCTGGGCAGGCGGTTGCCCAAGCCCGGCGCCTGGATGGAAACGCTGAAGCAGGTGCTGGCCTTTCCGATGTACCTCACCACGGTCTGGCTGCTGTGGGTGCTGGGTTCGCAGCGCGGGGTCAACGCATTGACGCTGGTGCTGGGCGGTGCGGTGGTGCTGGCTTTGGGATTGTGGTGGTACGAGCGCAGCCGCTGGCGATCGTCGATGCTGGGCCGGGCGCTGGCCCTGGTGGTGATCGTGGTCGGCCTGCTGCCGATCTGGGGCGTGGCGCGCCTGTCCGGCAAGGCCGACGGGGCGGCGACGGAAGTCGCCTATTCGGCGCAACGGCTGGAGCGGTTCCGCGCCGAGAACCGGGTGGTCTTCGTGAACATGACCGCCGACTGGTGCGTCACCTGCAAGGCCAACGAGTACGGCGTGCTGTCCAGCGACGATTTCCATGCGGCGATGCGGCGCGCCGATGCGGTGCACATGAAGGGCGACTGGACCAATGGCGATCCGGAGATCAGCGCGTTCCTGAAATCGCACGACGCCGTCGGGGTGCCCCTGTACGTGGTCTATGGCCCCGGCGCGGCGCCGAAAGTGTTGCCGCCGATCCTCACCCAGGTCGTGGTCGAGGCAGCGCTGGTCAGCGCCAAGCGCTGACGGCCGGACCCGGTTCACGGGTGTCGGGTTTTTAAATTTCAGGTAATTTCGTCGAACTGGACAGTAACATCGGCATGCCGCAGACTGCCGCCTTTGGACTTTTGAGTTTCCGATGGCTCAGTTGCTGGTATTGCACGGTCCCAACCTGAATCTGCTCGGCACCCGCGAGCCGGGCATCTATGGGCATACCACGTTGAGCCAGATCGATGCCGCGCTGATGGCGCAGGCGCAAGCCGCCGGGCATGGCCTGAGCAGTTTCCAGTCCAACGCCGAACACGAACTGGTGGACCGGATACAGACCGCCCGCACCGATGGTACCGGCTTCATCCTGATCAACCCGGCGGCCTTCACGCATACTTCGGTGGCGTTGCGCGATGCCTTCGCCGCCGTGGCGGTCCCGTTCATCGAAATCCACCTGTCCAATCCGCACGCTCGCGAACCGTTCCGCCATCACAGCTATTTCAGCGACCTGGCGGTGGGCGTGGTCTGCGGCTTCGGCGCCGACAGCTACCGCTATGCGCTGGATGCGGCGCTGCAACGGCTGGCGGCGGCATGAACGCGGGCGGCGGGCGGCGCCGGGAACGATGGCCTTGTCCGTGTCCGCCTGGGCGGACGACGGCGATGAATGGAATTGCGAACATCCCGGCAACGCCATGGAAGTGGACATGTGCATGTCGGTCGAGCGGGAGCGTGTCGATGCCGCGCTGGAAGCCGTCCATGCCGCGCAATGCGACCGGAATGGAATGCCTGATCGAACAGGCGCATTTCCGCGGGAAGCGGTTGCGAGAGCAGCAGTTTCTTTGAGTATTGGGTGCTCGTGCCGGAAGGCGCGGGTTGTTTGTTGGATTTGGATTGGGGAAAAACGATGAACCTGCATGAAAACGAAAAATGGATCAGACAGCGGAAACGGACGAGTCTCTCCGCGAGTCGTTGGAAAGCCTCCGGCACGAAGCTTGTGCTGATTCCTCTCCTGCTCGGCGGAGCGCTGCTGGTCGGTTTGGCCGGAACGGCTTTTGCCCAGAGTGGCGGGGCGGACGGCAAATATTACTGGGAGGGAGAAGAAGTCACCGACGAATTCTGCAAAGCCAATGGCGGCAGTTCGCTGGTGGCGACGGTATGCGCCGACCGCGATTCCGCGCGGACGGAGACCGAACTCGATGTGGTCTACAACCGGATTCTGGCGTCCCTGGAGAAGGGCGAGAACTGCACGAATTGTGCGCAGATACGCGAACACCTGGTCCGGGCGCAGCGCGCCTGGCGCGAAATGGCCGATCACGACTGCGAAATCGTCACGGCGGCATACGCCGGCGGAACCCTGCAAAGCGCCATGGGGGCGGATTGCTGGAGTCAGCACGTACGCACGCGCACGGAGCAGCTCAAGGAGTCGGATAGTTTCAGTGAGCTTTTCATCGAATAATCGCCTGCCCGGCAGGCGGCTGGCTGCCGGATCAATATCAAGAGGTTTTCATGGATCTTCGCAAAATCAAGAAACTGATCGACCTGCTGGAAGAGTCGAATCTCACCGAGATCGAAATCAAGGAAGGCGAAGAAAGCGTGCGGCTGTCGCGCCAGGGCGTGGTCGCCGCCGCGCCGGTCGTGGCCGAAACACGGGTGGTCGCGGCACCCGTGCCGGGCGTGTCCATGCCGATGAGTTCGCCGACGGAATCGGCCACCGGCGGCAGCGCCAGGGCGGCAGACGATCTGCCGCCCGGCAACGTGGTGCGCGCGCCGATGGTCGGCACCTTCTACGCCTCGCCGGCGCCGGACAAGCCCGCCTTCGTCACGGTCGGTCAGACGGTGGCGGCCGGCGATACGCTGGGCATCATCGAAGCGATGAAGATGTTCAATCCGATCGAGGCCGAAGCCGGCGGTACCGTGGTCGCCATCCTGTGCCAGAACGCGCAGCCGATGGAATACGACCAGCCGATGTTCGTGATCGGATGAGCCAGAACGGCATGCCGGTAGGCGGACCGGCTGCGGTCCGCTGATTACGTCTTCAACGCTGGAATCAGTTTCCCATGCTAGAAAAAATCGTCATCGCCAATCGTGGCGAAATCGCACTGCGGATCATGCGCGCCTGCCATACCCTGGGTATCCGGACAGTGGCCGTGCATTCCACGGCGGATCGCAATCTCAAGCACGTCGCGCTGGCCGACGAGTCGGTCTGCATCGGCCCGGCGCCTTCGTCGGAAAGCTATCTGAACATGCCGGCGATCATCGCCGCGGCCGAAGTCACCGACGCGCAGGCGATTCATCCGGGTTACGGCTTTCTCAGCGAGAACGCCGATTTCGCCGAGCGCGTCGAACAATCCGGTTTCGTCTTCATCGGTCCCAAGGCCGACACCATCCGCCTGATGGGCGACAAGGTCGAAGCCATCCGTGCGATGAAGGCGGCCGGCGTGCCCTGCGTGCCCGGTTCCGGCGGTCCGCTCGGCGACGATACGGCAACCAATGCGCAACTGGCGCGCGAGATCGGCTACCCGGTCATCATCAAGGCCGCCGGCGGCGGCGGCGGCCGCGGCATGCGCGTGGTGCATACCGAAAGCGCGCTGGCCAACGCGATCGCCACCACCAAGTCCGAGGCCGGGGCCGCGTTCGGCAACGACATGGTGTACATGGAGAAGTTCCTGGAGAACCCGCGCCATGTCGAGATCCAGGTGCTTGCCGATGGCAAGGGTCACGCCATCCATCTGGGCGAACGCGACTGTTCGATGCAGCGCCGTCACCAGAAAGTGGTCGAGGAAGCGCCCGCGCCCGGCATCACGCCGGAGATGCGCGACGGGATCGGCAAGGTCTGCGTCGATGCCTGCCTGCGGATCGGCTATCGCGGCGCCGGCACCTTCGAATTCCTGTTCGAGGATGGCCGTTTCTATTTCATCGAAATGAATACCCGCATCCAGGTCGAACACCCGGTGACGGAGATGGTGACCGGCATCGATCTGGTCGCCGAACAGTTGCGCATCGCCGCCGGCAAGAAACTGAAGATCCGCCAGGAAGACATCGTGTTGAACGGACACGCCATCGAGTGCCGCATCAATGCCGAGGACCCGGAAACCTTCGCGCCCAGCCCCGGCCTGATCGAGCATTTCCATGCGCCCGGAGGTCCCGGCGTGCGCGTGGATACGCATATCTACGAAGGTTACCGCGTGCCGCCAAACTACGATTCGATGATCGGCAAGCTGATCGTCCACGGCCCGGATCGCAAGACCGCGATCGCGCGGATGCGGGTGGCGCTGTCGGAGATGGTCATCGACGGCATCAAGAGCAATATCCCGCTGCAGCAGCGCATCATGCGCGACAAGGGCTTCCAGGCCGGCGGCCAGAACATCCACTACCTGGAGAAGTGGCTGGCCGAGCGCAAGAACCGGAAACTGCCGCTGGGTTGATTCCGATCGGGGAAACGAGAACGGAGGGGACGCCGGTCGGTAGTACGCCGCGCGTCGCGGCACATCGAACCCACGGCACAGCCGGACGATCGAAATGGTGCGGATTGACGCGCAAGGCGTCCTCCAGGCCGCGCTTGCCCTCATCGCTCCATTGTTCGATCTCCGAAGGCGACAGATCGTACGGGCGGCTGGCTTCGGCCACCGTGGTCTTGCCTTGGAGCAGGTCCAGCCAGAAGAGGTTTCAATGCAGGTAGGGGCATTGATCTCCCACATGATCGACGCCTGCCCGTGTGCCGGAATCGGTATGGCCTTAACTTGACCATTGCGCTTAACCAGTCCGAACACAATGACCTCGCCTGCGGCCTCTATCCACATGCAGATGCGGGATGACGTGCGATCCGGCGTGCGGGGAAATACGGGAACGGCCGGGCCGGGAACCCGGCCTCCTGAACGGCGACGGCGGCAAGCCCAGGGGACGGTGTGGCATTGCGGCGTCACCAAGAGCGGCAGTGTCTCGATCCGAGATTCAGGTTGCCGCGGACACTGCAGGCGGTATCCGCGAATCGCCGGAATATGAGAAATAAATGCAAGCATTTCAAATGGATACCTGTTCGCACAGGTCATCACCCCATGGAATGACAAATTCAAACCGGGACGCTGCCAATATTCTCCCAGCAGGTTGCAGTGCAAATCCTGGACTGTGATAATCATCACGGAATCATCATTGCATGCCCACTGTCCGTATGTTCGCTCTGACCGTGGGACCGATGTGAACGGCGCTGCGAGCATGAGGAAGAAAGGTCCATGACGATCGCTTCCAAGCATTTCGATCCGTTTCTGGGGATCGACATCCACATGACGGTGATTCCGCCGGCGCCGGTGCCGGTGCCGATTCCGACGCCGCAAATCGGGCTGGTGTTCGATCCGTTCGATTACGTGCCTTTCATCGGCGCCACGGTGGAGGTGGATGGGGTCAAGCGCGGCACGGCGGGGACGGGCGGGATGTGCGTG
>JAISFF010000085.1 GCA_031263725.1 Lysobacteraceae bacterium
CGTTCGGTTAACGCCTACGGCCCGACTCACCTATTAAAAATTTTTGTCTTTGTGCTATCAGAAATTTTGTCACCCTACAGTGATCGGCATGAAAGCCCCCCCCCCCCCCCTCAGTCGACCAGCATGACTGATTTTGGGTGGTTGCTTGGACGGCCCCGCTGGCTGGGTACGAATGTGGTGCGCACAGCTTCGGCGAGCTGATCCGGGAGCAGCAACCCCCGTTCCCGCAGGAAATCGTTGAACGCCTTGCGGTCGAAGCGGTCGCCCAAGGTCAGTTCGGTTTCCACCCGCAGTGACTGCAACTGGTGGTAGCCGTACAGATAGCTGGGCGCCTGACCGGGCAGACGCTGGTAACGGTCCAGTTCCTGCTTGACCAGCGATTCGGGCAACTGCACGTCTTCGCGCAGGATGTCGGCCGCCTGTTCGCGAGTGATGTGGCCCATGTTGAGCATCGGGTCCAGCATGGCGCGCGCGGCGTGCAGCAGGCGGAACTGCAGTGCGGTCATCTGCTCGTCCAGCGGTTTGTACGGCAGCATTTCGGATTCGGCGTACAGCGACCAGCCATCGGTGTTGACTGTGTTGAAAGCGAACATGCTGCGTGCCAGGGAGACGCCGCGTTCGGACATGGCCTGGTATTCGGCCATGCTTTCCGGGAGATTGAAGCTTTCCGTGTCGGCCACGTCCTGACGGAAGGAGTCGGCGAGCGCCGAATCGGCGGTTCTTCCCCCGGTGATGAAAGCGTCGGCTTCGGCAATGGCGCGCGTGGTGGACCGTGCGATATCCGTAGCGGCGGGCGGCGAAGCCGCGTTTCCCAGCCCCGGATTCTGGTTCTGCATCCGGATCACTTCGCGATAATCGCTCACTTCGACGCCTTGAGCCTGGCCGATCAGCGGCGCCAACTGCTGCATGGCTGTCTGGGTCCCGACGAACTCGACTGCGGCGCGACGGATCAGCTCCCGCGGGTCGATGTCGATACCGCGCTCATGCAGCGCCTGCGCATACAGATCCGTAGGTATCTGGGAATTGGTACGCGCTGTCGGCAGCACATTCTGGCGGGCCCATGTGGCATAGCCGTGTAATTGCATGCCGATCGCGTACAGGGCTTCGTCGGAATCCGCGATCCGGTACTTCTTGAACAGAGAACGGATGCCATCGACATGCAGATCGGTACTGGCCAGCGCATTGGCGACCTGGATATGCGTGGGCGGCAACAGACCGGGATCGGAGCGCTTCTCCTCGTAGCGGTCGCGCGCCAGGCGGGTGATGGGCTGGGTGCCGGGCAGCAGGCCGGTGTAATTCTGCAATCTCACCAGGGCGATGTCGTGATTTCCCGCGGGCGTTTCGTCGGAGAGGATGTTGCTGATGCCCTCGAAGACCAGCTTTGGCACATCGACCCATGGCAGCAGGCGCTTTTCCTCGATTTCACTCTCCTGGATCTCTGCATTGGCGGCATGCAGCAGAATCTGCAGGTCATGGCGGACATTGGGATCCTGCTCGGTATCGAGCTTGCCGTTCAATTCGTTCCTGGCCTGGTCCAGGGCGGCGCGGTAACGCTGCGGATGACCGGTTTTCAGGTCCGTGACATAGAGGTGGTGTTCCGAAGGGCCGAAGAAGGGCATCTGTTCGGGCCGGGACGATGCCTGCGCGTCCAGCAGTATCCGCGAGTATTGATTGCTCTTGACGACCCACTCCGGCGTGCGGGCGGAGAGCGGCGCAGTTACCGGATCGGATTGCGCGAACGTTGGCGGGCTTAGAAGCAGCGTTAATGCGAATACGGAGAAGGGTGCTTTCATGACGATCATTCCGGAGTGGTGGTATTGGATTTGACGGGAGCTGCCGTACTCGCCATATCGGATTCGGAACATCGTTCCAGTCGCGGCGCGAATTCAGAAGCGGATGAAGCGAGGGCGTGGCATGCAATGGGAATGACAGCGGTCAATCACGGAGCGCGGATATATCCGATTGTCTTCGCAATGCGGGCCGGAATTGCGATGCATTCCGGTCGCGATCGCGCCGCGTCCCTGATTTGCGTCTTTAGATCCGCGCAGGTTCCATGGGTGCTGTTGCCTTGGCATTGCTCCAAAGGTGATTGCGATTACGAGGCTAGCCAAGGAGAAGTACAGAAAGTGTCAATGATGCGGGTGCGGATGCACGCGGATCATGATCCGATGCGATAGCCGACAATTACGGCTGTGATTCATATCCGATTTGTGTTGTGCGATATGCGCGTGATGAGGCGATGAAACCGGACATGCGAGGCAGCGGGGCCGACATTGCTATCACACTGTCGCCTCGGTCCTGACGCCGGGTCGCGTCTTTCGTGAATCATTTCTGATGCAATGACGATATCGTCCCGTTTTTCACTGGATACATGAATTGCCCATTTGAACGGTGTTGACAACCGGTTTTCAATTATGGAAACTGGTTGTCGTCATGCGGGAATGGGGCAATGCGATGAGTTCAACCAGAGTCACCAAGGTCGATGTGCTGAACGAGGTCATGCTGCTGATATTCCGGGTTAGTACGCGGTTGCTGGAAAAAGGCGACGAGATGGTGGCGCCACTGAATCTGAGCAGCGCGCGCTGGCAGGTTCTGGGCGCGGTGGCATTGGCGGAGCAGCCGCTGACAGCGCCGCAGATCGGCGAGGCCATGGGCGTCAGCCGGCAAGGCGTGCAGAAGCAGCTCAACCGGATGCTGGAGGAAGGCCTGTTCGAAGTGCTGAAGAACCCGCGCCACGAACGTTCTCCGCTGTACATGCTGACCCGCAACGGACGCGAGGCTTACGACCGGGTCACGGCGTTGCACCGACGCTGGACCGATGCCCTGGCCGAGCACATCACGCGGACGGGGATCGACGGGATGCGCGATGCGCTGGATACCTTGTATGTCCAGTTGGGCCTGACGCCCGTACCGACATTGGAGTAAGGCAATGGACAGAAGATCGTTTCATGCGTTCGCCGGAGCGCTGGCCCTGCTGGCGATCGCGACATTCTGGACTTCGACACTGGTGTCCGCACTGTTTCTGGGTCATGCCGCGGTGGCGACGGTGAAGAGCTGGATCGTCGTTCCCGGATTGCCGGTGCTGATTCTCGCGATGGTTTCGGCGGGTGGAACGGGGTTCGTGCTGGCAAAAGGCGGCGGCGGTCGCCTGCTGAGGGAAAAGAAGAAAAAGATGCGCATCATCGGAATCAACGGGCTGCTGATCATGGTGGCCTCGGTGAAGCTGGAGGCGAAATTCACCAGCACCGATATGATGTCGCCAAAGAACAGTGCGGTGGTCGCAACGAAAACAATCGGGACCACCCATTTCCAGTTGTGCTTCCACCCGCTGTGGGTGGCTTTTCGGTCGGTGTGTGCATCGGATCCGGCATTCTGCGCGGGAACGGAGCCACCTCCGTTCCATTGTCATCGGTCAAAATGGATAGGGCGCAACGGGGTCGGCGGAATCCGCTACTCGGATCCCTTCAGATCGATCCTTTGCGCGTCGCCGTCGATCGACACTTCCAGCAGCCGGTAGTTCCAGTGGTCGGCGGCTTTGGTCGCCTCCACATAGACCGTGCCGGATTTGCGGCTGCCGGTGAGCGGAATGGCCAGATTGGCCTGACCGCTCGGGCCACTGACGTTGATGTTGCCGAAGGCGAACAGACCGGCATTGATCGGCTCGCCGAGCGCGGCCACGACGCGTGGATCCGCCTGCGCCGCCTGCACCGCATGCCGATAGGGCTCGGTGGTTTCATCGTGCCGAACATGCCGCCCACGATCAGCGAGATCAGGCCGCCGCAGAGCAATACGCCGGCGGCCGGGACGGTGACCGGCACGGCCCATTTCCAGTTGCGCTTCCACCAGCCTGGCTGTTTTTCGATGGTGTTGTTCATTCCGCTGTTCCCCTGTGAATGTGGATATTGCGTCGGATCATGGCGTCAGACAGCGCGAAAAGAAATCGGCGGTCAGGCGGTAGCGATGCAGGGCATTGGCGCCGTGCAGGCCGTGCTTGGCGCCCGGATAGAGCATCAGTTCGAACGGCTTGCTCTGCGCCTGCATGGCGCTCATCAAGGCGGTGGAGTTGGCGAACAGCACGTTGTCGTCGGCCATGCCGTGAATCAGCAGCAGCGGCGAATCCAGATCGTCGATATGGGTGAGTACGCGCGCATTCCGGTATCCCGCCGGATTGGCGTCCGGCAGATTCATGTAGCGCTCGGTGTAATGCGTGTCGTACAGACTCCAGTCGGTCACCGGCGCGCCGGCCGCACCGCAGGCATAGGCTTCGCTGTGCCGGGCCAGCAACATCAGGGTCATATAACCGCCGTTGGACCAGCCATAGACACCGATCCGGGCCGGATCGACGAACGGCTGCGATGCCAGCCATTGCACGCCACGCAACTGGTCGTCCACTTCCACCGTGCCCTGCTTTGCGTACAGGGCCCCAGCGAAGGCCGCGCCCCGGCGTGGGGTGCCGCGATTGTCCAGCGAGAACACCAGATAGCCCTGCTGGGCCAGGTACTGGTTGAACAGCAGGTCGTTGCGGCCCGCCCAGGTGCGCGTCACCGTCTGCGTGGCGGGTCCGCCATAGACATGGACCACTACCGGATAGCGCTTTTGCGGGTCGAATCCGGGCGGCTTGAGCAGGCTGTAATGCAGTGGCGTGGCGCCATCGGCGGCGGCGATTTGGCCGAACTCGACCGGCCGTTGCGCATCGCGGTATTTCGCGTATGGATGCCGTGCGTCGCCGATATCGTTTTCCAGCAGCGTGGCGATCTTCTGGCCATCGGCCCGGTACAGTTCGATCTGCGGCGGTGTTTCCGGGTTGGACCAGTTGTCCACGTACACCGATGCGTTCCTGGCGAAGCTCGCCGCATGCATTCCCGGCGTCCGCGACAGCCGGCGGATTTCGCCGCCTTCCAGCGATACCGCGTGGATCTGGCTTTCCAGCGGCGAGTCCTTGCCCGCGCTGAAATAGACCTGCCCGTTGCGTTCGTCCACCGCCAGCAGCCCATCCACCGGCCAGTCTCCCTGCGTCAACGGCGTCAGCGAATGTCCGTCGTTGGCGGCCAGATACAGATGCTGGAACCCGCTGCGCTCCGAGCTCCAGACGAAACGTCCGTCCTCCAGGAAGCGAAGATCGTCATGCAGCGGCACCCAGGTCGCGCTGGTCTCGGTCATCAGGATACGTTGGCGGCCGGTCTCCAGGTCGGTCTCGATCAGGTCCAGCCGTTTCTGGTCGCGGGTCTGCCGCTGGAAACCCAGATGCCGCGGGTCGCGCCAGTCCACGCGCGCCAGATAGATATCCGGATCGGCGCCCAGCGCGATCCATTCCGGTTTCGCATCCGCGCGCGGCGGGATCACGCCAAGCTGGATGCGAACGTTCGGCTCGCCCGCGGCCGGATAGCGCTGCTCGACGACTTCGGTGCGATCGGCGTAGACCTCGTAGCGCTTCCGTACCGGCACCGTGGATTCGTCGATGCGACTGAAAGCGATCGCCGAATCGTCCGGTGCCCACCAATAACCGGTATGGCGGCCCATTTCCTCGTCGGCGACGAATTCCGCCACGCCGTTGGCGATGACTTCGGAAGCGTCATGGGTGAGCCGGACTTCCTTGCCGCTGGACAGGTCGATGATCCAGAGATCGCGGTCGCGGATGAAGCTGACGAAGCCGCCGCGCGGGGAAATCTTGGCGTCGGTGGCGAAGCCGCCACCGGAGGTCAGCTTGCGCACCGCATCGGCCGGCCTGGACAGAGCGTACAGATACAGTTCGCCGCCCAGCGGGAACAGCAGCGATGCCGCGTCCGGCGACCATTGATAATCCACGATGCCGGAATAGGCGGCGATGCGCTGGCGTTCGCGCCTGGCTTTTTCCGCGTCGCTGAGGATTTCCTCGCCCGGCAGGACGATACTGGAATCGACCAGGACCCGCGTCTGTCCGCTGGCGATGTCATATTCCCAGAGATCCAGCCGGTTGCGGTCGCTGTCCTGGCCGCGCAGGAAGCTGACCCGCGAACCGTCGGGCGCCACTTTCGGTTTCATCAATGTCGGGCCGGACAGCGGCGCCGGTCCGGTGATGGCTTCCAGGGTGAGTTTTTCGGCGTGGGTTGCGCTGGCGGAAATCATGATCGATGCGATAACGGCAAAACGGGAAAAGGCAAACAGGCGCATGAGGCTTGACCGGTCGAAGAGAGTGGGACACGAAGCGTGTGCCGCCAGCGGCGAGGCCTCAGCGCGATGGAGCGGATTGTCCGAACAGATGCTTGCGCTCTTCTTCGTTCAGCGGCTTGTCCGCATTGGGGTTGGTCTGGGCGGTCAGCGCATAGGCGCGCTGCGTGGCCGGCCGTTCCGCAATGACCCGCATCCAGCGTTTCACGTGCGGGAATTCATCGATATCGATGTTCTGGCGCGCATAGCAGACGGTCCAGGGGTAGCTGGCCATGTCGGCGATGCCGTAGCCGCTGTCGATCAGGAACTCGCGATCCCGCAGGCGCTGGTCGAGTACGCCATACAGACGGTGGCTTTCCCTGACATAGCGTTCGATGGCATACGGGATCTTCTCCGGCGCGTACTGGTTGAAGTGGTGGTTCTGACCGAGCATCGGCCCCAGTCCGCCGACCTGCCAGAACAGCCATTCCAGGGTGGCGATGCGCTGTCGCGGGTCGCGGTCGAGAAACTTTCCGCACTTTTCGGCGAGGTACAGCAGGATCGCGCCGGATTCGAACACGCTGATCGGCGCGCCGCCATCGGCTGGAGCGCGATCGACGATCGCCGGCATTCTGTTGTTCGGCGATATGGCCAGGAATCCGGGCTTGAACTGGTCGCCGGCGCCGATATCGACCGGCTTGACGGCATACGGAAGCCCGGCTTCTTCCAGGAACAATGTGATCTTGTGGCCGTTGGGGGTAGGCCAGTAATACAGGTCGATCATGGCGGCATCGCTTCAGTGTGGAGGGACAGGACCGGAGTTTAGCGCCACTTCGCACTTGGCAGCCTGTGGGCATGCCGCTACGCTGCTGCGTCTTTATTTCCGGAAACGCACTCCGATGACGCATCCGAATCCTCGCCGGCTGGCGCTTTTGCCGACCGTGATCTTCGCCTCGCGCTGGCTGCAATTGCCGCTGTATCTGGGCCTTATCCTGGCCCAGGGCGTGTATGTCTTCCTGTTCATCAAGGAACTGTGGCATCTGATCCATGAAGCCAACGCGCTGGGCGAACAGGACATCATGCTGATCGTGCTGGGACTGATCGATGTGGTGATGATTTCCAACCTGCTGGTCATGGTGATCGTGGGCGGCTACGAGACCTTCGTCTCGCGCCTGCGCCTGGACGGCCATCCGGACCAGCCGGAATGGCTGGACCACGTCAACGCCAGCGTGCTGAAGGTCAAGCTGGCCCTGTCGATCATCGGCATTTCCTCGATCCATCTGCTGAAGTCCTTCATCGCCGCCGGGACCCTGGAAGGCCTGCCGTTCTGTTCGCCGGAGGTGATCATGGCGATGCAGGCCGAAGCGGCCAACGTCAAGCTGCGCTGTTCGACACTGACCGCGACCGGCGTGATGTGGCAGACCATCGTCCATGCGGTCTTCATCCTGTCGGCCATCGGCATCGCCTGGACCGACCGGCTGATGTCGGCACCGGCTTCGCACGGACACGCTTCGGACCATTGAGGCTAGAATACCGACACCGGGATGTGGCGAAAATCGCTGATCGGTATCTTTATAACGCGGTTTGATGATTCGCAGCCGGAGTCGTGACCCTGCGGCATACCAGCCTATCGTTCGCGACGGGCCCGCCGTTGCGGGAAACAGCGCAGGTGTGCGGCTCATCAGCGGCAGGATGATGCCCGTGCGGGGACAGGCGGCGGCCGGACCGAGCGGCGTTCTCCGTCGGAATGATGATGATGCCTGCGCGGGGACAGGCGACGGTGAACCCGCCCGATCCCGATTCCATTGGCGCGGCCTCGATCCACTACGGCGACAGCGAGACATCGGGGAAAAGGACTCTGTACCCGTAATACGGGCGAGGGCGCGCCGTTGATACGGCGGGTGGCCGGGCTGAACGACACGCGCGCACGGTGCCTGGACTGCGCGGGTGGGCAACGCGGTTCCACGACGAGGAACGGTTCGGTAGTGTCTAAAGTTTGAAATTCAGGCTGACACGGACACCACAGGCGGTAATGTGAAATCCCCCGATCTGATCTGAATACGGGTAAAAAAATATATTTCGAACAACTGTCAGAATTGGGAGGCGTTCGAGCGCCTCCACTTGCCCGCAAACCGTAGTGGGCCATGTGGCGCAGAGCATCCTGCCAGCGGCATGGGGTGAGCCAACTGGGCGCATCTGTGAGGACTGTGGTCCGGCGGCGATGCGGTGGGCGACCCGTCCGCCTGCGGTGAAGGCTTGTCCAGGGCGCTGGAATCGCCGGGAAGGCAAAAAGATGGATGATTACGAATCGGATGGCCCTGCGACTAGATAAATATCATGAACCAGCGTGGTGTAGAATTTCAGAACAGCGCGGCCCACTGAATCACCTTCCCAGGCCCGAATCCCCTACCCTCCCGAACAAACCATCAAGGACCGCCGATATGCCCAGATTACCCCGCCTCCCGTCCCTCAACGTCTGCGAGAGATGCTCAAGGACTATCCGGAACATGTCAGGCTGGTGAATTTCCTGAAAAAGTCGGGCTACGAAGTCGCGGCGTCCATGGCAGGGCAGGCGTGGCAACTTGGCATCCGCTTGTAGTGCTCGAACAATTGCGGTGTTGGATGGCCTTGCAGCTGGTTAACAAGCAAGAACAATGTTGATGTAGCATTTCAAAATATCGTGACCTCCCCGAATCATCCTTCCAGGCGTGAATCGCCACTACCCCGAACAATCCACCAAGGACTGCCGATATGCCCAAATTGCCTCCGCCTCCCGTTCCCCAGCGTCTACAAGAAATGCTCAAGGACTACCCGGAACATATCCAGGAGCTACAGCGAAGTCTCAATCGTGTCGTGGCCAAGCCTTTTCTTGCAACCCCTTTGTTTGAGCAGGCCATCTGGGCTTTGGAAGATGAACTAGGATCATTCATCGACGAAGCCCGTTCAGAGCTACAGGCAGCGGAAGCGTCAGGTGATGTAGTGGCGATTACGGCTGCTGAGGCGAAGGAAAATTTGATGTCTCGGGCGATTTGGAAGCATCGTTGGCTTGGTGATGCTGAATTCAGAGAATATTTTGAGAAAAATCAAGGAGCTTTCAAATGACTGATTTTGATAGCCGCATTGATCCCAAAGAACACGATAGTGTATTTCTTGAAATACTTGAAAAGAGTGGCCTGGATGAATTAGTCACACATGACAAGCCAAAAGCTATAATTCTTGCGGGACAACCTGGGGCAGGAAAAGGTAATTTGGTCGACTCTGCGATTGTGGAACATCAAGGAGATATTTTGCCTGTAGACCCAGATGAACTACGCGATTACCATCCCGAAGTGAAACGGTTGCGGGG